>MNJR01000039.1:0-58454 GCA_001920415.1 Acidobacteria bacterium 13_1_20CM_3_53_8
TGACGGTTTTGAGCATATGGCTCAAGCCTTGAATCTAACGGACGAGCAGAAGGCGCAGGCCAAGAAGATCATGGACAGCTTTGAAGAGAGCACGAAGTCCTTACGCGACCAGTTGCGTTCCCTTCACGAGAGCGAGCCTGATCCCATGAGCGGCGCAGCCTTTGACGAGGCTGCGGTTCGCAAGGCTGCGCAGGCACGCGCAAACGTGCAGGTCGAATTGGAAGTGGCGCACGCGCGCGTAGCGTCGCAGATTTACAGTCTGTTGACGGCGGAACAGAAGACAAAACTCGCAGAGCTACATCAGCAGATGGAGCAAAGGCATCAGGAGTGGGAATCGCAACACCCGCATCCCGGGAACGATCAACCCTAGCCCTTGAATCATCCGTTGCATTTCGTCGGATAAAGCGTCTCCCCGAAGAAGGTAAAAGGCAAAAGGTAAAAGGCAAAAGGAAGGCCGCAAACCACTTTTAATAAAAAGATTGGCTTCCCCTAACTTTTACCTTTTGCCTTTTTACTTTTGCCTTCCTCTTTGCCTTTTATCTTTTGCCTTCTTCATCTCCGTCTGTAATCGCGCGCGTAAGATGGCGGTTCTGTTCCGGGTTTCAGTCGCGGGTCGGCTACGGGTTCTCCGGCCTCCAATTTCAGGGGAACTACACCAGCCCAGACTTGAAGCTCGTAATCCTCTTCATCGTCTAGCGGCGGGCCTGTTCGGATTTTCGCCGAAGCCTCTTCAAGCGGCAAAGAGAGCACTAGAGTCTGATCCATCTCCTTTTTGTTAGGCTCTCGCACCTCATCCCAGCGCCCCTGTATGATGTGCTCTGAAAGAGCACGCAACGCCTCAATCTTCTTCTCAGGCTCTTCCAACGCGACAGCCTTGCCGAAAACCACAACAGACCTGTAGTTCATAGAATGATGAAATGCCGAGCGCGCCAGCACCAATCCGTCAAGCAACGTCACCGTCACACAAACGTCCACGCCACCTTGCAACACGCGCAGCATACGGCTCGCAGCAGAGCCGTGAATGAGAAGCGTGTCGCCCGCGCGCGCGTAGCCTGTGGGTATCACGTAGGGCTGGCCTTCGACCACGAAGCCCACGTGACAGATGAAGCCTTCATCAAGAATCGCGTAAACCACATCGCGTTCATAAGCTCCTCTTTTGGGAAGCCGCCTGACTCTCGTTCTCTCGGTCGAATCAAATTTTTCCATATTCGCTCTCTCTGAAACGATTATACTTTCGCGCCTATTATCCACGAGCGCACAGCTACTCATCAATCTGAGATGAGAGACAGACGCGCACCATGCACTAAAGGTCAGTACCGCCTGCGGTAGCTTCGCAAAGGCAAAAGTAAAAAGGTAAAAGGCAAAGGCAAAAGATAGGACAAACCATTTTTAATTTTTAATTGAAATGCTTTTAGCCTTATCCCTTTTACCTTTTTACTTTTGCCTTTTGACTTCTTCACCCGCCCAGCTTAAGCAGGCGGTACTGACTGTGCCGTTAGCGTAGAAGAGCCTGCCTGTTAACTGCTTGCTCCAACTCTCTACGACGCCACTTCACTGCTTTCAGCGCGATTCAATTCTGTGAGGACGCGCAGCACTTCTGCCACGCTCCATGCCTGCGCTATGCATCCGCGCGGCGTGTATGGTGGCTCTGCGTCGAAGATTTCCGAGATTTGATTAAGCCCTGCGACCTTCAGATGTTCCCGCAAATGTGAGAGCCATTCACGCGCCTGCCCGCGTATATCTTCGCCATCTACGAACGCCTTCATGTAAGCTGTGATGAACGCTCCCATAAGCCAGGGCCACACAGTGCCCTGATGATAAGCGGAATCGCGCGACCTTGAATCGCCGTCATACCTCGCGCGATATTGCGGATCTTTCGGCGCGAGTGTGCGCAATCCATAAGGCGTGAGCAGTTCACGTTTGACCACTTCCACAACCGACCGCGTACGCTCGCGCGTTAGCATGGAATGATTGAGGCTCGCCGCGAAGATTTGATTTGGACGAAGGGACGCATCGCAGTATGAGCCATCAACAACATCATAGAGACATCCGGCACTCTCATTCCAGAACAGTTGATTAAAACTTTCGCGCGCTCGCTCTGCCATCTCCGCATAAAGATGCTGGCTTGAATCATCACCAAATTTTTGTGCCAGCCCCTCCATCACGCGCAGCGCGTTGTACCAGAGCGCCTGAATCTCTACGGCCTTGCCCGTGCGCGGCGTCACCACCCAATCGCCTATCTTCACGTCCATCCACGTCAACTGCACTCCATCTTCGCCCGAAAACAGCAGCCCGTCCGCGTCCACATGTATGTTGTAGCGCGTGCCGCGCATATGCCATTCGATGATGTCAGTGAGAACCGTGTAGAGATTCGCGCGCACGAATTCGTAATCGAGTGTGTGTTCTAGAAAGGCGCGCACGGCCTCGAAATACCAGAGCGTTGCGTCCACCGTGTTGTATTCGGGCGCGCTGCCTGCGTCTGGGAAGCGATTGGGCAACATGCCGCGATCAACGTGGCGCGCGAACTCTGCTAGAAGGCTTCGCGCAACATCGAAGCGGCCTGTCACGAGTGTCAATCCGGGAAGCGCTATCATAGTGTCGCGCCCCCAGTCCGAGAACCAGTGATAGCCCGCTATGATAGTTCTCTGAAGGCCGCGCGCGACTATGAATTGGTCCGCCGAAGCGGTTAGAGCGCGCAGCGTTTCATCATCAGAAGCGCACGCGGCCACAACCGTCTCGCGCCGCTCAATCTCAATCTCGCGATATTCGTACGCGCGCGCCTGCTCTCTACGCTCGGTTGAAGCGATAACGCTCGCGCTCGTGCGCGCTATTAAATCGAAGCGAAGCGCGAACGGGCTGAAAAGGTCTTCGCTGAAATCCAACCCGCGCTCTCGCTCACGTTCGTACTCGAAGTTGCGATACCAGTAACCGTTTGCATCCAACTCGTAAGCGTCGTGCGCGAAATTGAGCGGCGGCAAATCAGCATAAGGAGCAACCGTCACCAGATTGTTTTCCGTCTGCACATGAGAGTTGAGCGCGCCGTTTTCGTGCGTGGTCGCGTGGTAATCGCGGAACGCTATCAGAGGACGAAGCTCAAGGACAAGGGAGGAAGGAAGGGATGAGGGATGAGGGACGAGGGATGAATGTTCTTCTTCCGAAACCGATTTTTTAATCTCGTACTGAATGACCGTAGTGTTCTCGCCGTGAATCATGAAGACGCGCTTTTCCAAGCGGAAGCTTTCGACTTCATATATGAAGATTGGAAACGGGTCTAGACGAAATTCAGTTTGATATTCAAACCCGCGCGGGTGTACGACGCCGGGATACTGGTTAGCTGAAAGTTCGTAACGCCTGCCGTCAATGACGAGCGTTTCTTCAAATTTCGAGAGCATGACGATGCGCCCGACGGGCGGCTTCGTGGCAGCGACGAGCAATCCGTGATAACGGCGTGCGTTCAGCCCAGCGATTGTTGACGAAGCGAAACCTCCAAGCCCGTTCGTCTCCAACCACTCGCGCGCCGTAGCTTCATCAAGGTCACCGCAAATTTCTCGTCCGAAACGGATCATCGCTCAACCTTCGCGCTTCTTAATCCAACGTTGGCTCGACGTAAGAATCTGTGGATCTGGTACAAAACTCTTCACCCGGCTCGCTCGGCCTGTAGTCTTACACTGATTACTAAGAGAGCGTTTCAAAACCCGCTTTGCGCTTCTTAAGCATTTCCCTTTGCGCCTTTGCGTGAACCTTCAACTCTCTTTGATCTTGAGTATTAAGAAAGTTGCAGGTTCACGCAAAGGCGCAAAGAAAAGAGCAAAGACCGCAAAGGGTTGGACTACTCCTACAGATTTTGAAATGATTTCTAACTCTCTTGCCTGCCCGTCTTTCCCATCTCACGACTTCCCATCCAGAGCAGCAGCGCGCCTAGAGCGCAGGCCACAGGACATATAAGAAGCGAATAACGCATTTCCGGCGGATTGCTGGCAACGCCGAGCCAGTCGTTGAGTTTACCAATCAGCGGCGAGCCTATCCCGTAAGCAAACAGATTAACGGTGAAGAAATAGATGCCTATGCCAAGTCCGCGAAGATGCGGGCCTGCTATGTCGTGAACGTCAGCGGCGGCAGGCCCCAACCACATCAGCGCAAGGCCTAGCAGAATGAAGTTGACTATCAAGAGCAGCGCGACCGAGTTGCTGAAGATGAGTATGAGCCAGAGTGGAACTGAAACGAGCGCCGCGCACGAGCTAAAAAACATACGTCCACCGCGCCCCATATTGCGAAAACGATCAGAGACGTAGCCGCCCAAAATAGTTCCCGGCACACCCGCTGCGATGGAAAGTATTCCCGCTAGCAAGCCTATCAACGCCAAGCTCATGTGATGCACACGTACAAAAAACGACGGCCCCCAGATTCCAAGATTGTTCGACGCCAACCCAAAGAGCGCGTAACCCAGGTAAAGGTATCTGAGCGGCACAGACCGGAAGAGAATCTTCCAATCTTTGCCAGTGTATCGAACCGTAGCTTTTTCCGTGCGCCCGCGCGGCTGCTCTCTCAAGCTGAGCACGAAGACTGTGAGTATCAGACCGGGGAAGCCCAGCAGGTAGAAAGCCCAGCGCCATCCGAAATTCTGTCCTATCCATCCGCCAAGGAAAAACGCAACGCCGCCGCCGATTGCTATGCCCGAAGAATAGACGGCCTGCACGGTCGCGCGCATTCGCGGCGGGAAATAGTCGCTCAGAAGCGAGAGCGCCGCAGGGCCAAGCGTAGCCTCACCGACTCCTACCATCACGCGACAAAGAAAGAGCGTTAGAAAACTGTTGGCGAATCCGGTCAGCCCCGAAAACAGACTCCAAACAGCAAGGCCGCCCGCGATCAAATATTTTCTGGTTGTGCGATCTGCAAGGCGTCCGAACGGAATTCCCAGCAGCGTGTAGAAGATTACGAAGCTGGTCGTGCCCAGCAGCGCAAGCTGCAAATCCGTGAACGCCATCTCGTTCTTGATCGGCGTAAACAGAATGTAGATGAGCGTGCGGTCTAGGAAATTCAGCAGGTAGACGAGCGTAAGAACTGCGAGCGCATACCACGAATAGGCAGGCACTCTATCCGAAGCAGTCTTGATCTCTTCTGTCGCTACAGATGTTTCGCTGGACATATGCCTCTCTTCTCCCTGGTCGTCCCTTCACTGCCGATTATCTTGAACCAGCACGACCGCCTCGCCTTTGATTAACGTCTCGTCGCGCTGATTAATACAGACAGTTTCCAGCATCACGATGGGCTTGTCTTCTCTTACCTTTGTGACTGTCACACGCGCCGTCACAGTGTCACCCAGATAAACAGGCGCGACGAACTGCAAGGTCTGGCTCAAGTAAACGGTTCCCTGACCCGGCAATTGATTCGCCAGCACTGCCGAGATAAGCGAAGCGCTCAGCATGCCATGAGCTATGCGCCGTCCAAATCTGGTCTTTTGGGCAAAATCGTCATCCAGATGAACAGGATTATGATCGCCCGTCACCTGCGCGAACGCGCGAACGTCTTCGTCCGTAATCGTCTTTGACAACGACGCCGTCTTGCCAACCTGTAAATCCATAGTTCCTCTTAATTCAACAATCCGGTTTTCAAAACTCCTTAGCGAGCTTCGGTTTTATCTTTGCGCCTTTGCGAGAACCCTCAATTCACATCAATCTTGAGCATCAAGAGAATTGCAGGTTCACGCAAAGGCGCAAAGGGAAATGCTTAAGCTCGCTAAGATTTGAATGGCCGTTACGAGTACAACCCATGTAAAAGCTCGCCGTAGCGCTCCGTGACGACGTTCCGTTTTATCTTCATTGTCGGCGTCACCTCGTCCGTCTCAATTTGCAAATCGTGGTCGAGGATGATGAATTTCTTGACGGCCTCGCTGGAAGAGACACGCTGGTTGACGCGATCAACTATCTCTTGAACTAAAGAGACGATCTCTTTATTTCGCGTCAGGCTGGCGAAGTCTTCGTACTCAATTCTGCGAGCGCGCGCGTACTCTTCTGCTTCCATCTGATTGAGCGTGACGAGCGCGACCAGATAGCTCTTGCCTTCGCCGTAAACGAGCGCGTGGCTAATCAGGTGATGCTCTTTGAGAAGATTTTCTATCAGGGCAGGCGCGATGTTCTTTCCGGTTGAGAGGATTATTAACTCTTTCTTTCGACCCGTGATTTTCAAAAAACCGTCCGCATCCATCTCGCCCAAATCACCCGTCAAAAGCCACCCGTCGCGCATCACTTCTGCCGTTTTCTCAGGCTCTTTGTAATAACCGCTAAACATCATCTCGCTTCGCACCGTGATTTCGCCGTCCGTCTCAATCCTGACTTCGCAGCCCGGCATAGGTGGGCCAACCGTTCCGAACTTGTAATTTTCGGGGCGATTGAAAGCTACGCAGATGTTTTCCGTTAGGCCGTAAGCTTGCAAGATAGGAATGCCGCAGGCGTCGAAGAACTCTGCTATCTCAAACGGGAGCGGCGCGCCGCCCGAAGTTGCGAGCCGCATGCGCCCGCCGAAGTAATCATTAACTTTGCTCAAAATCGGAAAAGCTCTTTCGTCATACTTCTTCTGCAATTCCCCAAAAACAGCTTCTCGCGCCTGTCTCAATTGACTTATCTTTCGACCAAGAGCGAGCGCTTCATGAAACCTGTGCTGCTCTTCTTCAGAGACTTTTTCAAGGTCTGCCACGACGCGCGCATGAATTTTTTCAAAGAAGCGCGGCAGGCTTGCGAAAACCGTTGGCTTCACGTCCAGCATGTACGTCCAGAGCTTAGTCAAATCGTCAACGAAGTATGCGGACGCGCCCGCGTATAGACGGTTGTATAGCCCCGAAATACGTTCGGCTACGTGGCAGTAAGGAAGATAAGAGAAGGAAACGTCTGTGTCGTAAACCGGGATGGTCTGTCGCAGCGATTCTACGCTGTTGATGATGTAGCGATGGCTAAGGCACGCGCCCTTCGGCAATCCAGTAGTGCCGGAAGTGTAGACCATAATCGCTGTGTCATCGGCCTGCGCTCCTTCGGCTCGTTCTTTAAGAAGAGAAGAGACGCGCTCTCTGTTATCACGACCGATTTGCAGGAACTCTTTATAACTCAGAACTCCTTGAGCAGAGCGCGCCGCTTCTTCATCGAGCGCGATGACGGCTTTGACCATTGGAAGCTTTTCCAGAATGCTCAGAATCTTATCAAGCTGAAATCTGGTATCTACTAAAACAAACTCTGCGTCGGAATGATTGATGATGTACTCGCACTGTTCCGCAGAGCTTGTCGGATAAAGACCGACCCCGACTCCACCAGCGCTTATAGTGCCTATATCGCAAATGGGCCATTCCGGGACGTTGCCCATGAGGATGCAGACGGAAGCGCCCAGCGTTAACTCGGAAGCCAGCAGAGCGTAACCGAACGCGTGAGCCTCCATGTCGAAGCGATTCCACGAAACTCCCTGCCAGCGTTCCTCCTGACGAAAATAGAAGACATCGCCGCCATCACCTTCACCATCGCGCTTGCGGTAATGCTCAACGCGGTCGCGGAAGAGTGAATAGATGTTAGGGTACTTCATAAAACAGTTTTCAGTTTTCAGTTTTTAGTTTTCAGTTCGTGGTTTTCAGCTAAGAGCATTTCTCTTCTTTCTGAAAACTGAAAACTAAAAACTGAAAACTGTTCTCACCATCGGAATGCAACGCAGGCCATGTTGAGGCCGCCGCCGGAGGCGCACATCACCAGATTGTCGCCGCGTTTGAGCTTGCCTTCTCGCACGGCGTCGTCCAAGACCATAGGGATGCAGGCCGAGCCTGTGTAGCCCCACTTCTGCATGATCGTGTGCGTGCGCGACATTGGAAGATTCATCTTCTTCATCACTTCCTTGATCGTAGTCAGGTTGACCTGCGTGAAAAGAAAGAGGGCTACGTCGTCAATCGTTAGCTCTGCTTTTTCCAGAACGTCGCGCACGATTGCAGGCCAGCCTTCCGTGTTCACTTCAGCAGGATATTTCTTCGCAAAGCGCACCTTCGTCCACAAGCCTTCGCGCAGCACCTCTTCGGTGATGGGCATGTGTGTGCCGCCCGCGTAGATTCCCATGTGGTCGTGGAAGCTTCCTTCGGCCACAAGCTTTGAAGCTAGAAAACCCGGCTCATCTTCGGAAGCCTCCAAGACAACTGCGCCAGCGCCGTCCGCGAAAATAGTAGCAGTCTTCTTCTCAGTCCAGTCAACGTACACGCTCATAGCATAAGCGCCTATGACGAGCACGTTTCGGTATGAAGAATCGGCTATGATGTATTTCGACGCCACGTCTAGCGCCGTGACGAATCCAGCGCACGCGCAGTTGACGTCAAACGTGCCTGCATTACTAGCGCCGAGCCTGTATTGAACGACAACGGAAGTCGCTGGCGAAATATATTCCGGCGTGTCCGTTGCAAGAACAATAAGATTCAAATCTTCCGCGCTCACGCCTGCGGATTCCAGAGCCTTCTGGGCCGCTTCGGTCGCCAGATCAGCAGTGCTCTCATCATCGGCGCAGACATGCCGCTCCTCTATGCCTAAGACCTTAGACACAAACTCGTTAACATCCTCGCCCACCATTCGGCTCAGATCGTCGTTCGTTAAAACTTTTTCCGGCACATATGACCCCGTGCCCGTTATTCGTGCGTATCGCATAATTAAAAGTCTGGAGTCTGGAGTCTAGAGTCTGGAGTCCGAGGTCAAAGACAGCTTTTAGTTTTTGCCTTTGACTCCAGACTCCAGACTCCAGACTCCAGACTGTTTTATGAATTCCGTAACGGCGCGGTTAAACTCTTCGGCGCGCTCTATGAAAAATGTGTGGCTGCCTTCTTTAATGATAACTAGGCGCGCGTTCGGAATCCTGGCAGCAAGATTGCGCGAATTCTCAGACGGCACGATGATGTCTTCATCGCCCGTTATGACTAGCGTTGGCGCTTTGATCTCCTTCACACGCTCTTCTGTGTTGAAAGCGATAGCCGCTTGAAGTTGACGCGTGTAAGCGTATTCGGGGACGTAGTTGGCCGCGCGCAATGCTATGAGTTGCTCGACCTCTTCCCTGTTCTCTTCAAGATATTTTTGGGAAAAGGCGAGCAGCAGATTTTCTCGAACACGCTCATCTGAATTTAGTCCCTTGGTCGAGGCAATAGCTTGTAGCGTAGCCATTGGCGGCGGGATGTGGCGTGGGCCGCCGAAGCTTGTGCAGCAAAGTATAAGGCTGCGCGTCATCTCTGGGTAGCCGAGCGCGAACTCCTGTGCTACGAACCCGCCAAATGACGCGCCAAGAATGTGCGCCCTTTCAATCTTGAGCGCGGCCAATAGCGCAGCCACATCATCCGCTATCATACGTATAGAGATGGCCTGGTCTGGGCTTGCGGAGCGTGCGATGCCGCGCGGGTCGAAAGTAATGGTGCGAAATTTTTGGGAGAAGGCCGGAATCTGTTTGAGCCAAATCCAGAGTCCATTGCTGAAACCAGGAATCAGCACGAGCGCATCGCCCGCGCCGTGCTCCTCATAGTAAAGCTCTATCTCTCCCGCCTGAATCTTTGGCATAAGAATTAAGTGATGAGTGATAAGTGATGAGTGATGAGAAAGAGCAGAAGCTTTTCTCTTATCACTTATCACTCATCACTTATCACTGTTTTTAAAAGTTGAGCTTGAATGCGAATTGTATCACGCGCGGGCCTGTGGTCGTTTGCGTGATGCGCCCGAATGTGGCCGTGTTGGCTATGTTCACGCCGGGGTTAGCAAAGTTCGTCCAGTTGAACAGGTTGAAGAACTCCGTGCGAAACTCGCCACGCAGACGCTCGCTGAACGGGATAAACTTGATGATGGAGAAATCCACGTTCTTCTGTCCGGGGCCACGCAGGAAGTTTCGCGGCGTGTTGCCGAACGGGTTCAATGGGTCGAACGCAGGATTGTTGGCAGTGCCAACAGCCGCGCCGCTCAAGAGCGGTCTGGAGATTACGAACGCGCCCGTGTTGAAGTATTGATTCAGGCGATTGGTAGTGCTGCCCGTAGTCAAGATCGAACCCGTGAATGCCGTATTGAAGTTGGCGCGCTGGATTATGTTGTTGTTCGGGTTGTCAATGATTGAGAAAGGCAATCCCGATTGCAAAGTCAGTATGCCTGCCAACTCCCAGTTATTGAAGAGAGCGCGCGCGATGGCGCCGTTGCCGGACGCGACCTTCGGCAGATCGTAGATGAAGCTGTAGACTAAGCGCTGCTTGCGGTCATAATCCGATGGGCCGTAGTTTGTGCGCCAGTTGAATTGATCGCCCGCAACGGCTGTCAGTTCGTTTATTGCCGCGCCCGAATAGAAATCGGTTGAGCGGCCTAGCGTGTAAGCAGCAAGGAATTGAAGCCCCTGACTGAAGCGCTTCGTCACGCTCACCTGCAAAGAGTTGTAGTGCGAGAGTGAGGTTGACTGAACCTGCTGAATGCCGCCCGCAGTGTTCTTCTGCGTAGAGAGCACAGTGCCGAACGGGGCTGTGAACGAATTTGTCGCAGGATTGTAAACAGGTTGATTGAGCGTAATCACCTGCAAGAGCTTTGTCCCCTTAGAGCCGACGTATCCGACCTCCAGCAAATAGTTTTTGGCAAATTCCCACTGCACGTTCGTGTTGTATTGCTGTATGTAGGGTGTGCGGACGTTTGGGTCAACGTAGATGCCGCTAATCGGCACGCCTACGAATGGAGCAAGTGGGCTTAGTGGCGATGGAACGGTCGGGACTACAGGGAACGTTGTCGGCTGCGGAACAGGTATGAAGGGATTCGAGAAGGTGCGCAGTCCTGCTACGGGAAGCGGATTAACTAATCCGACGGCGAGCGCTAAGTAAGGGAAATCAAGAAGCTGCGTGTTCGCATAGCGCGTAGAGAGGCGGTCGTAATAGATGCCGTATCCTCCGCGCAAGACTATGCGACGCGCGTCCGAAAGCGAGTAAGCGAAACCGACGCGCGGCGCGAAATTGTTCATATCGTTCGGCACAAGAGTGTCTGCGACGAGCGGCACGCCCGCAATAGGATTGGTCGCGTTGCCCGCCTGCACGAATCCGTTCGGCGGCCCTGCGGGCGAGGCAGTAGTTCCAGCCCTGAACTGATCCGGCAGGAAGTTAACAAGACGACCGCGTATGTCGTGCGGCAATCCGTAGAAGTCGTAACGCAATCCAAGATTGAGCGTCAGCCGCTGGTTCACTTTCCAGTCGTCCTGAACAAACGCGCTCAGATCATTTGTGCGAAGCGCTCGGTCAAAAACGCCTGAGCCAATGATGGAGATTGCGCTCGTGAGCGATGCGGCGCTGCCGCCCGTCAGGAAAGTTGCGAACGATGAGAAGGGATTGGCAGAAGTCGGCGAGAATTGAACGAAGCCGCGCGAGAATGCGTTGAAGAAAAAGTTGACCTGCGAATGACGGAATTCGCCGCCAAAGCGCAGACGATGCGCGCCAGCCACATACGAGAGCGTATCGTTCGCGCTCCATGCGTTGATGCGCGACGATTGATCCGCGAACGAAGATGAGCCGAGCGTGAATAGTCCCGCAACGGTTATAGTAGGCATTCCGGGGAAAAGATTGCTCAGGGGATTTGCGATGCCAAGGCTCTGCGCAGTGAAAGGTTCTTCAGGCGTGGAGGTAACGCGCAGTCTGCTAAAACCTATGCGCGCTTGATTCACTATGTTCGGGCTGAAGACGTAAGTATCAGTTAATGAATCAAGAGTCTGTATGATGTCCAAATCGCCGCCGAAACCCGGAAGCTGCTGCGCCCCGTTGCCAAGGCCAGCGAAGTTGTAGTTGGCCTGATGCGTTGGGTTCGACGCGTAAAAAGTTTTCAGAGCGAGAGAATGCACGTCGCTCAGCTTGACGTCCAGATTGCCATTAAACTGGTTCTCGCGAAAAGTGGAGAGACCGGAGATGGGAGTCAAGCCTGTGGCGGCGGATTGATTTGCGCGGCGGTCAAAGCGGCCTGCTGCTGCGCGACTGGCAAAGATGCGTTGTAAGCGTTGAAGGCTGCGACGATGTCAGCAGCCGTGCGGTTGTTATTGTTAAGGAATACCGGCAGCACGGGCGACATCAAACTGTTTATGAGCGAAGCGCCGTTTCTCTCTCTAGTTCCTTGATAAGAGGTGAAGAAGAAGAGTTTGTTTCTTACGAGTGGGCCGCCTAACGTGCCGCCGAACTGGTTGCGCGTGAGCACAGGTTTTGGCTGCCCCGCAGATTTCAGGAAAAAGTCATTCGAGTTCAGAGCGCGGTTGCGTAAGAACTCGTATATGTCGCCGTGAAAATCATTAGAACCTGATTTAGTGATGGCCTCCACGTTGCCGCCGGCGTTGCGCCCTTGCGATGCGTCGTAAAGAGAAGTCTGAACAATGAACTCCTGAATGCTGTCCGTTGCCGGGACTGCTATGTTCGGCGTGGAGTTAGTGCCGATTGAATTCGCGTCAATGCCGTTGATGCGAACGTTATTGCTGGTGGTGCGCTGGCCGTTGACAGTGATGGTCGTGTCGCCGCGTCCAAGCTCCGTGTTATTTGAAACGCTCGCGCTAGTTCCCGGCGAGAGCGTCAGTAGCTGCTGGAAGTTGCGCGTAGGCAGCGGCAATTGTCTAATCTGCGTCTCTTCGATCACGCGACCGACCTGCGAGCTTTCCCCTTGCACTAGCGGCTGTTCGGCTGTGACAGTGACGGTTCCGCCCTGCACAGCGCCTGTTTCGAGTTTCACATCAACTGTAGCCGTCTGCGTGACGTTGACGTTTATCTCTTCGACAATAGCAGTCTTAAACCCTTGCGCCGAAATCTCTGCCCTGTACTTGCCCGGCGGCAAAAGCTGTACAGCGAAATTCCCATTCTCGTCTGTGGTTACCTGCCGCTCCAGCGCCGTGTCACGATTGGTAACGCGAACGGTCGCGCCGGGCACGCGAGCGCCGTTAGGGTCAACGACCGTGCCGCTCAATTGCCCCGTCGCGCTCTGGGCGAAAGCGGCGCTTCCCACGCCAAGAATCATCATGGCGGCCAGCATCAACATCATCAATCTTCTGCTGCGAAACATAATCAAGACCTCCATAGCGCCCAGAGCGCTTCTAGTTATTATTCAGAGACAGAATCCAGATAAAAACGAACGTACGTTTTTATTTCCCTTGGATAAAAGGAGCGCCAACCCTAGCGCTCTTATTGAAGTGGTTTACCTACCGGACGACCCTGGCTCGCTTCTCAGACTTTACGCTGCCAGCCTTTAATCGTTTCAGCTTTTCCGGGCGTATGACGCCGCGACTGAAAATCTCCGTGAGCTTCTGTATAACCTGTTCATCGCTGATTCCGAAGTGGCGATTGCCGCCGAAAAGTTTCTCTACCAGAAAATAGTTGAAGAACTGCATGTAAGCGGCTGTGAACCCTACGGCAGGATCAATGCCCGGGTAAAGAGCGCCGCTTCTTTCCAACTCTGTAAAATATGGGCGAAATCGCCGTCGCAAATTTTGGGAAAGCCCCTCGAACATCTTGCGAAAGTGGCGGTTCTCGAATTCTAGGACATCTATGTACATCAGGAGCCAGAAGTCGTGATGGTCGTTGACCATCTGCTTGACCAGGCGGCCAAATTTCACAAGGCTTTCCGGCTGAAAAGGCTCCTCGATCTCGTCGAAGATTGCGCGAAGTCGCGCGTCAATCACCTTCTGGTATTTTCTTATGATTGATTCTAGGATTTCCTCTTTCGTTCGGTAGTAGTTATATAGATTGCCCAGGGATGTGCCGGTGCGCGCCGCTATGTCGCGCATGGAGGTGGCATGAAAGCCCTGCTTTATGAAAAGCTGCTTGGCCGCTTCTTCAATGCGACCCTTCTTCTCCTCAATGACCTCGTGGCTGAGCTTGGGCATAAACTCCCCTGGAAAACGAACGCTCGTATTTTATTCTTAATTTCCAGGTTGTCAAGAAATTATTTTCTCGGAAAATTCGGGCGAGAGCAAATGTCCAACCCGTTAGCGAGCTTAAGCATTTCCCTTTGCGCCTTTGCGTGAACATACAATTATCTCAAAGCTCAAGATTCATGAGAGTTGATGGTTCTCGCTGTAGAAGCAAAGAAAAGAGCAAAGGCCGCAAAGAAGATTTCGAATCGGGAAAGACAAATAGAATGGAGTTCGATTATTATGCGGTAGTATTCCTGCTGTTCCCTGTTTACAAGTTGTGATTGTGTTTGCCACAAATTAATGACGAACACTGCAATCCTAAAATCTCTTTTCCGAAAAAGGAGTCTCTATGCGAGCTTTTCTCATCGGCATTCTGCTCATTGCTGTCTCAATTGTGTCCGCAGCTTCGGCGCAGACGCGCAAAGTTACTGAGCAAGACCTTTTCAATTTTGTCTGGATAGGCGACCCGCAGGTTGCGCCGGACGGATCAATCGTAGCCTTCGTTCGTGTGACTGTGAATGCAAGGAGGACTGGTTACGATACTTCCATCTGGGCAGTATCAACACAGGGCGGCGAAGAGCCGCATCGTCTGACTATGGGGACGCGCGATTCACAGCCTCGCTGGTCGCCAGACGGCAAGTACATGGCGTTCGTACGCGTGACAGAGCGCGACGGTAATCCAGATCAAGCGCAAATTTTCATGCTGAGCATGGCGGGCGGCGATTCCTTCCAGGTTACAGACCTGCCCAGAGGCGCCAGTCAACCTGTCTGGTCTCCAGACGGCAAGAGCATAATGTTTGCGAGCGACACTAACCCTGATGATCTGGCAAGGCAGCGTAGAGAGAGAGAAGCTAATCGTACGGGACAACCTGCGGCCTCTCCTTCACCCATTGCTCTCGCTTCCGCTTCTGAGCAGCCAGCGGCCTCGCCTAGACCGAGCGCGCAGGCATCGCCCGAACGCCAGAGCGATGTGCGTGTAATCACGCGCGCCATCTATCGCTTCAACGGCGCAGGCTATTTAGACCCCGCTCATACGCAGCACATATGGGTTGTGCAAGCTCCGCGCACGGCGGATGAGAAAGTCACTCCAAAGCAATTAACGTCTGGCCGCTTCAACGAGGACGACTTCCTCTGGTCGCGCGACGGCTCGCGAATCTATTTCACCGCGGAGCAGATTGACGAGCCTTATTACGAGTTGCCGAAGACAACTATCTACTCCGTTTCGGCTGCAGGAGGGCAGCCCGTCAAGCTCACCACATTCGATATGGCAGGGAACGGTTTTTCATTAAGTCCTGACGGAAGACGGCTGGCCTTCGTCGCTTCAATGAACCAGCCTGTCAACTCTTACACTGAGCCAGACCTATGGGTGCTTGACGTAGCGCCGAACTCTCAACCGCGTAATCTCACTGCCGGGTTCGATTACGATGTTGGCGACCGCGTCGGCGGCGATAACGTAGCGCCGCGCGCTCTAGGCGGCAATCCTCCTGTATGGACGACGAACGGGCGCGGCATCATTGAGAGTTACTCAAAAGAGGGAAAGACCAACATGGGACTCTTCGACGCGACGAGCGGCAACGAATCGGACGTGACACGCGGCAATCAAGCCGTAGTCAGTTTTCGCGCAACGCCCGGCACGTCGCGGCTTGTCTTCACGCGCTCTACGCCGACGCGCATCAACGACCTGTTCTGGCTGGAGCGTCCCGGCGCAGAACCCAGACAGTTGACCCACATAAACGACGAGCTTTTCTCTCATCTTAATCTCACAGAGCCTGAAGAAATTTGGTACAAGAGTTTCGACGGTCGCCGCATACAGGCTTGGGTGCAGAAGCCTCCAGACTTCGACCCGAACAAAAAATACCCGCTCATACTGGACATACACGGTGGCCCGCACACAGCATACGGATACATCTTCGACCATGAATTTCAATGTATGGCCGCGAAAGGCTACGTAGTGCTATATCCGAACCCGCGCGGCTCTACGAGCTACGGGCAGGAGTTCGGCAACGTCATTCAGTATCACTATCCCGGTGACGACTATCAGGATTTGATGGCGGGCGTTGATGAGTTGATTCATCGCGGCTACATCGCCACGAACAAGATAGGCGTGACGGGCGGAAGCGGCGGAGGGCTTTTGACAAACTGGACAATCGGCCACACCACACGATTCGCCGCAGCAGTCTCGCAGCGCGACATAGCAGACTGGGCTGCGTGGTGGTATTCAGCCGACTTCACGCTCTTTCAACCATCATGGTTCCGCTCGCCTCCGTTTGAAGACCCTGACGACTATCGCGCACGCTCGCCCATCACATATATCAAGAACGTGAAGACGCCGCTCATGCTCATACTTGGTGAAGCTGACTGGCGCACGCCAACAGGCGCTGGCGGCGAAGAGATGTTCCGCGCTCTAAAATATTTGAAGATACCGACCGTTATGGTGCGCTTCCCCGGCGAATCGCACGAACTATCGCGCTCAGGCCAACCCTGGCATCGCATAGAACGCCTGCAACACATCACGGGCTGGTTCGACCACTGGCTGATGGGCGTGCCCAAGCCGCAGTACGAAGTCGCGCCCGAACGCGAAGTTCCCATAAGGCCAGAGAACGTGCCCGGCGAGCAACGACCGCGTCCGCGATAAGACGGTATGCGACTACTTAAAGCGTGGTCGCGCCTATGAAATTTTGACTTCGGCGAAACGCAGCAAATCGGTCATGAAGAACTTTCCGTCTTGCTGAGCGCCGAACTGTCCCTGCTTTGGCTGCCAAGTCGGCTCGGCGCTCAGGAACGATGACGGGTCTCCGTCAAGTAGACCGGCGAACACCTCCGCGACTATGCGGCCACCGACCGGACCCAGCTTCTTGCCGCCGCAACGCACATCTGCTTCTTTGAGGATGTAATACCACAGCGGCGTATTGACATTGAAAGCCGCTGCCAGATTGCGCGGCCCCTGTGGCGACGGTGCGTTCGTCGGGAGAGCCAGTTCGGCAGGCGTCAAGATGACGTTGTCTTTCGTCATACCCATAGCCCGTGCGACCGCCTGGCCTGATGGTAGTCCGAGCGCTTTGCCGCGCAAGAGATTGCGCTCGGCGAGCGACTTGAACATGTCAGTGATGAAGGGCAGGATTTTGAGACCCGGGGCAAGCTTCGTATCAAGCCTACGGGAATGCTGGAGTTCCACTGAAGTGCCGGAAAATTCAAAGAAGCGTGCCCATTGGATTTCAAGCCCACCCCGTCGTTCTTTAAAGCCACGCAGGTCGCCGTCTGGCTTGGTCACATCGAAGATTGGAATATCTTGCGCCGACGCGTTGAGTTCATAATCTCCGCGCACCATGCTGTGGCCGAAGCGGTAGGCCGCGACTGAAAATTCGACGGGGATAAACGGCTGATTCCTGTAATGGTAGAACTTCAGATCAACATTCAAGGCTCCCTGAATATCCTTAGTGCCCCCTCCGAATGGAACTTTATATTTATCCAACTTGATGATGTCATTGATAACATCATCGCCGCCGAGAATCTTCCGCAAAAAGTCGTGAATGACCACCCACTGATAATGCCAGCGCACTATCCTGCGCGCTTCGTCAAAAAGATTGGGCGTACTGGCAGGCAGAGTTCCAACGACTTTGTTGTGAAACTTAATGAAAGCCAGATGGAGTTGAGAAACAATCGCATTCTCGTCGTTACGAGGATCACCGATGAGCGCACGTTTCGGGTTCGCACTGTTTCGCGGTAGGTCATCTTCATTAGCCGCGTTCTTGCCGACGATCAGCTTAAGCCCGTCAGGCTGCTCGTAAAGATAGGGATTGTTGTCTGGCCCATCCGCATAGAGGGAATCAAGATCGAAGCGGGGCGTGCGGAAATTGCGCAGGGCGTCCGGGTCATTGTCGCGTTGGAGTTTGGAATTGGGATCGAAGGTGATGTCATGGTCAATGAACTGACCGAAGTAAGTGAAACCTGCCGGGATATCAGGATTATCTAGCTGCGGATCATCGGCCTGATCATCTGTTTCTACAGTTGTTGCAGCCAACGCCAGAAGGTCCGCGTCTTCTGGCGCGAAGGGCGGGAGGTTGCGGAACATCCTCCCGAAACGTCCTTCGTAGAGAGCCGAGCGCGGTACATCTTCGAGACCGCGTATTGGCTGAACGCCGTGAAAACGTTGTGGTAGGCTAGGGCTACTGTGTGGCGGCTGATTTGAGAGTTTCATGTCTGGCATGTCAGTTTCTCCTTGAAGTGTATGTTCTCTGAGGCAGAGAACAAAGAATGAAGTAAGGGTAAGATGTGAGGTAATGATTTACTCATATACCTCCGAAGTCAACGCTTGATGACTATTTTGATGAACTCGCAGACAATCTTAACAAGGCAATCGTGCTCCATCTGGAAGGCGAAGACTTCAGCGAATATGAGCTTGATCCGCAGCCTTCCATCCTAGTCAGTTTTGAACTTAATCTTCCAGCTCATGCCAAAGCTTAAACGTCTCCGGCAGTGAGGCAATTAAGATTAGTGAATATAAGATAGTTGACTGAACTATTAGGCATAACAGTTATTCTGTGCCGTTCAAAATTCGACCAACTTGCGTTACTTGTTTTGTCGGCGTATGCGCTTCCGTGCCGGGAGCGCATACGCGGCTTGGCCGGGTCAGTAACAGTATCGGGTTTCGCTGTTATCTTCGTCTGCGCCGAGACGGCAAAACTGCTCAGAAGCAGCAGGGCCAGACAGACTAGAGCCGTGACGAATGGTCGCTTGGTACTCCAGTTCCCGTTTTTAAGAGAATTCATTGATTCATCTCCTAGCGCAGCCGGGCGATGACTTGATGGCTGGCAGATTACTCGACGCCTAATGACCTCACAACTCGTTCCGCCAATGCGGTTCACCGGAGGGCATATTTTGATAAAGGAGTTTCCTGTCCCGCTACTCTGAAGCATTAATAAGCAGCAGGGCGAGTAAAGACCAGGTTAGTTCAATTGCCTTGGCTTTCGTACATTCCGCAAAGCGTGATGAAGTCAATGTGCAGCTTTGCGTACGAGAAAATGAATAGCCATTTATGAGACCAATGAGGTAAGACGTTCATTGGCGAAATGCGTGAAATGAGCGCCAAGATAATATTGATGGTTCCGCACGAAGTCAAGACTTTGAAATCTTGATGAGACTTTACGTGTAGACCATCAACAGGTGTTGCAAAATTCAGTTGATGGTATAACGGGACAAAACGATCCTGATGTCCCGCTCGTACGTTACTCAAGCATCAAAATTGCGAGAGAGATGTACTCCAAATATTTAGAAGCCGACTCATACATATATGTCTGGAGATGCGAAAATATTTCATACGCATGCCTTTTATCTCCGCTACTGCCTCTGCTAGTTCGCCTCAACCTGCGGCAGCCCTGCGTCTTGAAGCAGACGGTTAAGCGCGGGGATGTCTTGAGATTGAATGTTGCGCCAGCGTTCGATTAAGGTCTGCGAGTCGCGCAAGGTGTCTGCGACTGCGGCAGTGACAGATGGCGTGGGCGCGGCGTCCACTTCCTGAATTACGTTGAAGAGGGTTTGGAGTCTGGTCAAGACGCTGAGTGATGGCGCAGCGCCGGGGCGACGGCCTGGAGCGGCCAACTCCTGCAACTTCTTGCCGAGGGCGTCAATCTGCGCGGCGACGGGGCGTTGGCCTGCGCGCGTTTGCAGATTGGCAAGCCCTGTTGTCAGCGCGGTGAAGCGTTGGCTTATCGGTTGAAGTTGAAGCCATGCGTCGTAGAGTTGTTTTGATAGTTGGAATGAGCGCGCGAGGTCTGCGGTCGCAGTCTTGACGCGCGGGTCCATCTTGATGATGAGAGGCTGCGTGTAGTTTCTGCCGTTTGCGTTGAGCACGACTGTGTAATCGCCGGGCATGGCCCAGGGCGATGTGGGTTGAGGCGCTGTGTTTCGATAGACGGCTGAGATTGGGTATTCGGGCGCGACACCGGGAACGGGCGCGTAGTGCATATCCCAAAGGAAGCGATGCATGCCCGGTTCTACGGAGAGCATTTGCGGCGGGCGCACCCAGTAAGTTGGAATGTTCAGCGCAGGGTCAATCTTCGGAGCAGGGTCTGCGCTAGAAAATTTTTGGACGGTCTGACCATTGCTGTCTCGTATCTCAAGCGTGACGGGGCCTGAAGCAGGGTGACCTAAATAGTAATCAATCACTGCGCCGTCGGGCGGATTCTCTCCGGCTGCTTCGTCGGGCGGAATTGGCGTGTCCGTGTTCGTGTTCCATCGAACGCGCAACGCTGTCTGCGGTTTGAAGAGAAACGCGCGTGAATGTTCAACTTCGGAATTGATTTGTCTGAGCGGTGTGATGTCATCGAGAATATAGAAGCCGCGACCGTGCGTTGCCACAATTATATCGTCGCCCTTGATTACTAGATCGCGCACTGATGTTGCGGGCATGTTTAGACGCAAAGGCTGCCAGTGGTTGCCGTCGTCGAAAGAGACGTAAGCCGCGCGCTCAGTGCCAGCGAAGAGCAAGCCTTTGCGTTCTGTGTCCTCTCGAACGACGTTCACGGTCTGCCCGTCTGGAATTCCGTTTGTTATCTCAGTCCAGGTCTTGCCCGCGTTGTGCGTGCGATAGATGTGCGGGCGCATGTCGTCTAGTCGAAGCGTGTTGATTGCTGCGTAAGCTGTCTGCGCATCGAAGTGGCCTGCATCAATGATTGAGATTTTCTGCCACGCTTTAATCTGCGATGGTGTGACATCCGTCCAATGCGCGCCGCCGTCTGTTGTGAGATGAACGAGGCCATCATCAGTTCCCGCCCAGATGCGGTTGATGTCTAGCGGCGAAGGCGCGACCGTATAGATGACGCCGCGCTGCGTTGCCTGCGCAGTCTGTTGCGTTCGATACTTGCCAACAGTTGCAGGCACTTCAAAAGTTTTTCGCGTGAGGTCTGGACTAACTTGTTCCCAATTCTGTCCGCCGTCTCTTGTCTTCCATAAAGTGTTCGACGCGAAGTAAAGGATGTGCGGGTCAACGGGCGAGAAGATGACAGGCTCTGTGCGCAGCATTCTAAAATCTGCCGCGCGGAAAGGTTTCGGAAGAATGTTCTGAGCCTGAGCGGTGCGGCGATCATAACGAGAGAGCTTGCCGCCGTAGACTATGTCCGCATCTAGCGGGTCTGGCGTGACGTAGCCGTACTCTTCCGCAGCAACCGGATGCCATTCGCGGAAAGTAATCTCGCCGTCATCGCCGCGACTTGAGACGCAGGCGCTCCCGCTCTCCTGTTGTCCGCTGCACACGCGATAGGGAAACGCGTTGTCAGTGCCCACGTGATAAAGCTGAGCCGTAGGCTGGTTGTACCAACTGCTCCAACTCCTTCCGCCGTTGGTGGTGATGATTGCGCCCTGATCGCTTCCCAATAAAATGATCTCCGTATTCTGGGGATTTATCCAGACGTTCTGATAATCATCGCCGCCCGGCGCGCCGCGTATCCCTGTCCAGGTTTTTCCTCCATCGGTTGATCTCCAGCAGACAATGCTCGCGGAGTAAACTATTTCGGGGTTTTTAGGATCAACTCTGAGAACGGGAAGGTCGCCGCCGCCTATGCGTGTTGCGGGGCGCGTGTCGGTCGTAACGATAGACCAGTTCTCGCCTCCGTCGTCCGAACGGTAAAGTTTTACGTCAGTCGTTGAAGCGACTGCCGCGAAGAGACGATTCGTAGAACTGGGCGCAATCGCAAGGTTGGCTTGAACGATTCCATCCGGCAGCCCTTTAGTAAGTGGTCTCCATGTCGCCCCGCCGTCAGTTGATTTTAAGATTCCGCCGCCCGTTCCATTCCAAGAGCCGTTCTCCCAAGGCCCTTCGCGCGCTTCCCACAATGAAGCGTAGACCGTCTCAGGGTTCGACGGATCAATCAACACATCCGCGCCGCCAGTGTTCTCGTCCCTGAAAAATACTCTTTTGAAATGTTGCCCGCCGTCCGTAGAAGCGTATATGCCGCGCTCTTCGTTTGGGCCATAAGGATGACCTGCAACCGCTACGAAGAGACGGTCAGGGTTGCGCGGGTCAACTGCTATCTGCGGAATCTGTTGCCCGTCGCGCAAGCCAAGATGAGTCCATGTGCGGCCTCCGTCAGTTGATTTATAAATTCCGTCTCCGACCGATAGATCAGGACGATGCAATCCTTCGCCGCTGCCCACGTAAATTATGTCAGGGTTAGAAGGCGCTGTTGCTATGGAGCCGATTGAACCTGTTGGCTGGTCGTCGAAGATTGGTGTCCAAGTGCGACCGTAGTCCGTAGTCTTCCACACGCCGCCGTTGACCTGCGCGATGTAGAAGACGTTCGGCTGAGTGGCTACGCCAGCGATGGCGCGCGTGCGCCCGCCCCGGAATGGGCCAATGCTGCGCCAGTGAAGTGATTTCAGAAAGTCCTGATTGAAACTTTGCGCGCGAGCCGAAGCCGAAGCGCCGATGATAGAAACGATGACCAGCATGGGCGCGAGTACGCGCTTTAACAAGTTCATGACTTCTGTCCTCCGTAGCAAAGGATAGGGCGACACATGAATAGTAGCGGCGACGACCTTAACAGATGTAGCAGCGTGTTCGCCCGAAAATAATCGCTAACTTTATACCAATCACGAGTCGAAGCGCGATAGTTTTGAGTAAGGAACAACCTCGGCATACTAACGAGATTATCTCAAACCATCTTTGCGTACTTTGCGTCTCCAGCGTGAAAAACCATTTCACGCCAAGACGCAAAGACGCGAAGCGAGAACGCAAAGAAGTTTTTGAGAGACGTTCTTTTATTCATCGCTTACTTCAATATGACTGAACGATTAATTCAATTCATCTCAAAGTGACTTTCATCCTCCTGAAAGCGGAAAGACCCACGATAACCTAAACTCCTGTCATCGTAAGACTTCTGAAACTCCTTCCCTTCCGGCATAGACGTTGCCATAACCGAATGCGGAATGCTGTCTCTAACTTGTCAGGCATTCCCTGTACGGCGAGACGATTTCGTGTTCCGGTCTATTACTTGAACGAGATTGTTTCGATCTTAGCGACGTTTATGAGAACAAGACTCAGGATCAACAGAATTCTTACAACGCTTCTCTTAAGTGCGCTTGCAATCGCGCAGGCGACAAGCGGTCTGGTTGTTCAGGCAAGCTCGAAATCAGATCACATGGACTCGAACCATAGGGAAGCGACATCCGGCGCGTCGAAAGTTCCGCCTGATCTGCGCGAGACTATAGACAATGCTCGCGCGAGGAATTTTTCCGAAACCGTCATAGTGCAGTTTAAGACAGATGCTTCACTGAACGCGTGCGAGTTAATCGCGCAGCATGGCGGAAGAATCAAGCATAGCTTCACGAGCATAAAAGCTATGCTGGTCGAGATTCCGCTTTCCAGGATAGACGAGCTTGCCAGAGAGGATGATGTCGTTTACATCACGCCTGACAGAAAGTTGCGCGGCGCTATGGCCGCAACGAGCAAGCTTGTAGGCGCAGACCTTCTCAGACAGCAGGCTGCGAGCAAAAGTTATACGGGCACGACTTATCCTGCGGTTGACGGCAGCGGCGTTGGCATAGCTTTTCTTGACTCCGGCGCGAGTGCCGGAAACCGTGACTTCAACAACGCTTCGCAGACCGCATCCAGAATTGTCGCGGCCAGAGATTTTACCGCAAGCAATGCACCGGGAACGGACAGCGCGGACAGGTACGGACACGGCACGACTGTAACGGGCGTGGCCGCAGGAAACGGCTGGGGTTCAAGGCAATCAGACACGAACAACGTGAAGTGGTATGCGAGCAATTACGGCGATTACACCGGCATTGCCCCGAACGCGAACATCATCTCCATCAAGGTTATAGAAAGCGACGGCACTGGCAGCATAAGCAACGTCATACTTGGAATTGATTACGCTATCTCTGTCAAAGCTGCCTACAACATACGCGTGATGAACATAAGTTTGGGCGCGCCAGTCCTTCAGAGTTACAAGACTGATCCGCTTTGTCAGGCTGTCGAGCGCGCCATTGCAAGCGGAATCGTTGTAGTCTGCTCCGCAGGTAATTTCGGACACTCCGATGTGGTCACAGGCTACGACACAAACGGGAAGCCTATTTATCAGACAGTCTATGGCGGCATCGCAAGCCCCGGCAATGATCCTTACGTGATAACTGTAGGCGCTACGAAGAATCCAGCGCAATCAATCGAAACGTGGAACGGCCCCTGGAACAAACGACCGCCCGTCAACACTTCTCCCAATCCAAACGCTCTGCGCCGCACAGATTTGCAAGTGGCTTCATATAGCTCTCGCGGGCCTACGCTCGTTGACGGATTGATGAAGCCAGACCTTGTTGCGCCCGGCACGAAAGTCATAGCGGCGGCTACAAGGAATATCGCAGTCTTAACCGATGACGTTATACCGAACACTGTCATGCCGCTCTCTTCTACGGATAGCAACGCCATCCCGAAGATGTACTGCCAGTTGAGCGGCACTTCGTTCGCCGCGCCCGTAGTGACAGGCACGGTCGCTCTCATGCTGCAAGCGAACCAGAACCTTACGCCCAGAGAAGTCAAAGCAATCTTGCGAATCACCGCGCAGCAACTCCCTTCTCTTTCGTCGCAGGATGAAGCTATCAAGCTGCTGACTGAAGGCGCAGGCTTACTGAACACTTACGCAGCCGTTCGCATCGCGCAAAACATCAGAGCGGACGCGAACACGGCGACCTCCGGCCAATCGCTTCTTAAAAACGGCGTCACGTTGAGCGGACTCAGTCAAGACTTAGGATTTGATTTGAGAGACCGCGCGGGCGCTACGCTTGAGAGAGCGGTTTTAAATAGCGGGATTGTAGCGACCGACGGAATAATCATGACCGACGGAATAATCATGACGGATGGAATCATCATGACCGACGGCATCATTATGACGGACGGAATAATTATGACCGATGGCATTATCATGACAGACAATAGCGTCTGGCCGAGCGGCATAATCATGACCGACAGCTACGGTCGCAGCAGTTGCCTCGTTGCTTCCGGCGCGAAGCGGCTCGCATCGCAGAGCGGCGTAGCAGGAGGCATACACATTAGCGGCGCAAGATTCTACGCCGACGGCATCACGGCGACTTCGGGAAAGATGGACGGAAGGCTTATCTTCTCGCCCGTAGCGTCTGGCGTCTGGAAGAACTCAGTTCTTGATCCCAACTCGCTGCCCTCAAACGCCTCCACCGAAAGCTACGAGCTTTTGCAGAGCAACGACGACGTGGCAATTGGCGGCATCACTTTTGTAAATAGCGCAAGCCCTTACTTCCCTGTAGCAACGCTCAGACAGTCTCCTCCTGTTTCCATCAATTTCAGCAACAGCAGCTATTTCATCAATGAAGGCGCGGGCAGCGTGATCGTCACCGTCACACGCTCGAACACGAGCGGCGAGACGTATGTGGATTACTCAACCTCAGACGGGACTGCCATGCAGAAGTCCGATTACGAGATGGCAAAGGGAACGCTACATTTCGCTGCGGGCGAAGCGAGCAAGTCTTTCAACGTTCTAATCACGGACGACAATTACGTTGAAGGCAATGAGATGATAGCGCTCACGCTCACGAATCCTGTGGGCGGCAATCTGGCATCGCCTACGAGCGCAGTGATAACGATTATTGACAACGACTCGCAGCAGCCCACTACGAACCCGGTTGAGAACGCGCAAACATTCGTGCGCCAGCACTACCTTGATTTTCTGAACCGCGAGCCTGACGCTGGCGGCCTTGCTTACTGGAGCGGAAGGCTCTCGCAGTGCGGTGTGAATCAGCAGTGCATACGTGATGCGCGGTTGAGCATCTCTGCGGCCTTCTTCATAGAGATGGAGTTTCAGGATACGGGCTATTACGTCTATCGCCTGACCCGCGCTTCGTACAACCGGCGTCCTGATTTCACGGAGTTCATGGCCGACCGCAGCCGTTTGCACGCAAGCGTGACGCTCGAAGATGAGAAGCAAATTCTCGCGGACGATTTCGTTCATCGCGCGCCATTTCTGGTTGAATACCCGCTTTCGATGACGAACGCGCAGTTCGTCAATCGCCTTTTTGACCAGGCAGGCTTAACGCCGTTCACAGCCGAGCGCCAGCAACTCATCGCCGACATGAATATAGGCAAGAGCAGGTCTCGCGCGTTGAGAGATGTAATCGAAATTCAGGAATTCAAGACGCGTGAATACAACGCGGCATTCGTCACCATGCAATATTTCGGCTACCTGCGCCGCAACCCTGACGAGGGCGGCTACGATTTCTGGCTGAACGTCTTGAACAACCGTGTGCCCAACAACTATCTGGCGATGGTATGCGCTTTCATTACATCCAGTGAGTACCAGCAGCGCTTTAGTCCTGTGGTCACGCGCGCCAACAGCGAGTGCCGCTAAAGTAAGATTACCGATTCGACAGCCTCATTGCGCACGGCGGTCAACCTGACTCCCCTGGTGTCAGTATGATTGAGGTGTGACTGACCGCTTCACCTTCCGCAATGGACAAACAGCCAAACACCTGAACAATTAACAGGCTCTCGGACGCCGTGCTGATGGCATAACTGTTGCCCTTGAAGCACGGGCAGGCGCGGACTATGAATTTTGTCGAGCGCCTGACTCAATCTGTCCGAAGTTTTGCGCCCCCCTCAACGAGAGCGAATGAATACAGTTTCAAGAGAGCGTCTTACACGCCGTCTGATCTGGCTCGTCATCGTTTGCGGCGGCGCGTGCTTGCTAATTTCCGCCGCGCGGCTCAACGTTGCTACCCTGGACGCGCGCTTTTTTCTGCTTGCCCTGGTGACTATCACTCTGGGGTCGCGCATGTGCGTTAAGATTCCGCGCGTACGCAGCGAGATAACGGTTTCGGAAACCTTCATCTTCCTCACCATGCTCACCTTCGACGGCGAGGCTGCCATTCTCTTGAGCGCAATAGAGGCTTTCTGCACCTCCACGCGCTCGAATAAGAACAGGCTCTATCAACTCTTCAATGCCAGCGCTATGGCGTTGTCATACTCCATAACCGTCTGGACGCTGCGACTCGCGTTCGGCTCGCTGCCGCATCTTCCTCTGGGCACAGCTTCGGCCACGCTCGTCTTCGCCATATGCGTGATGGCCTCAGTCCAGTACATCACCAACTCAGGCTTGATAGCCACGTGCGTAGCCGTCAGGTCGAACCGCCCCATCTGGCATACTTGGAAAGATAACTTTCTCTACACATCCATCACCTACTTCGCTGGCGCGTCTGCGGCTGCGCTCCTTGCCAAGCTCATTGCCGAGTTCGGCTTCTACGTTATCGTCGCGGCCACCCCGTTGATAACCATAGTCTATTTCACCTACTACTTTTACCTCAAAAACGTAGAGGCGAAGACGGCGCAGGTCGAGCAGGCCGAGCGCCACGTCGCAGAGCTTTCATGCCACATAGCCGAGCAGAAACGCATCGGTGATGCGCTTTCTGAGAGCGAGAAGCGATTCCGTAATGCGTTCGAGCGATTCCGCAGCGCATTCGATTACGCCGCCATAGGCATGGCGCTCGTGTCCGAAGAAGGCCACTGGCTTCAGGTCAATCACTCGCTCTGTAACATACTCGGCTACTCAGAAAACGAACTGCTCGGTTGTGACTTTCAGGAAATCACACACCCGGACGACCTCGGCACATCACAGTCTAGTATATGCCAACTTCTCGAAGGCAATGTTCCGACACGCCAGATAGAGATGCGCTACATACACAAGCACGGTCACATCATCTGGGTATCGCTGAGCGCATCGCTTGTTAACGATGCAGAGACGAACTCGCGCAGCCTCATCTTTCAAGTTCAAGACATAACTGAGCGCAAGCGCGCAGAAGACCAACTCTTACACGACGCCTTTCATGATGCGCTGACGGGATTGCCGAACCGCGCGCTCTTCACAGACCATTTGAAGATGGCTTTGCAGCGCGCACGGCGCAGCCACGAACGCCTGTTCGCTACTCTCTTTCTAGACCTTGACCGGTTCAAAGTCATCAACGACAGTCTAGGCCACATGATAGGCGATCAACTGTTGGTCGGCATCGCGCGAAGGTTGGAGGTCTGCCTCAGACCCGGCGACACAGTTGCCCGTCTTGGCGGCGACGAATTCACAATCCTGCTGGAAGACCTGCTGGACGCCACCGACGCCATAGAGATAGCCGAGCGCATTCAGCGCGAACTCTCCGTTCCCTTCAACATAGGCGGGCACGAAGTCTTCACCACTGCGAGCTTAGGGATTGCGCCAAGCTCAATCGGCTACGAGCGCGCGGAAGACATACTGCGCGACGCTGACACGGCCATGTATCGCGCGAAGATGATGGGCAAGAATCGCTACGAAGTTTTTGACAAGGCTATGCACGACCGCGCAATGAACCTTTTGCAGATGGAGACAGACCTGCGCCGCGCCGTTGACCGCCAGGAATTTTTCCTTGAGTACCAGCCCATCGTCGAATTGAAGAGCGGCCAGGTTCACGGGTTTGAAGCCCTTGTGCGGTGGCAGCATCCAGAGCGCGGAATGATCTCGCCTCTGGACTTCATCCCCGTGGCTGAAGAGAACGGATTGATAATCCCTCTGGGCAGGTGGGTATTGATAGAAGCCTGCAAGCAGCTACGGCTATGGCAGGAGCAGGTTCCCGAAAACCCCTCGTTCAATCTCAGCGTTAATCTTTCAAGCCGCCAGTTCTCTCAGCCGGATTTGGTCGAACAGATAGCAGCTATTATCAAAGAGACCGAAGTTGATGCGCGAGGGCTGAAGCTAGAGATAACAGAGAGCATGGTGATGGAGAACATTGACACGGCGGTCGGGATGCTCACACGCCTGCGCTCGCTCGGTGTAGAGATAAGCCTTGACGATTTCGGCACGGGCTATTCTTCATTGAGCTACCTGCACCGTTTCCCCATCAACACCTTGAAGATTGACCGCTCGTTCGTCAGCCGCATGACCGACAGCAGCGAGAACGCAGAGATAGTCCGCACCATAGCCACGCTCGCGCGCAGCCTTGAGATGGACGTTGTAGCCGAAGGCATTGAGACGGAACGACAGTTCGAGCAATTGAGGGCGCTCAATTGCGAATACGGCCAAGGCTTCCTCTTCTCCGAACCCGTAGCGCACAACGAAGCATTTAAACTACTCATTGAAGCAATCAATTATCCGACACACGCAGATTTAACTATTAATCTTAACAGACAGGTTCTAGCCGCATGAAGAAGGCAAAAGTAAAAAGGTAAAAGGCAAAAGTGAGGCTGAGAGCATTTTAAATTTTTAATTGAAATGCTTTTCGCCTTATCCTTTTTGCCCTTTGCCTTTTTACTTTTGCCTTTAAGCCCTCTTCCGTGAATCGGACTCTCTTTAACCAACGCTTTCGGAGAGATGTAAGACAGGTTCGGCATAGGTTTGTACCACGATGATAATATACAATTGACTCAATCGCCCGTTCACATTAGGAAGGAAGCGCTATGAAAAACTCTTCAGTGTTTTTAGCCGCGATGTTTTCCTTCATCATTCTCGTCTCGATCTCTCAAGCTCAAACGGATCAACACGAACGATGGGAGAATGGAGTCAGCAATTCTTGGACTTTACCTCAAGCGCCAAAAGTAGAACTTGATGAGCTTAAGTCGCGTTGGAAGTTAATTGAAGAAGAATTGAAGTCCACCACGAACGAGTACGCGGGAACTTATTGCATTGGCGGCGATATGCGCGGAAGTATTGTGCGTTGGGCGCCGAAGAGCGGTTTCGTTTATGTTTATACTTATGAGTGGCTTGACCTGATTGGTTTTAGCTATGGCAAGGTCATTATCAATCCATCGGAAATTACTTTCACGTTTGAGCGTGGTCAACAGTTCAAAAACGAGTTTGGTGATACTATAACTATTCCTCAACATTGGATTCCGGCAAGATGGAAACGAAATAATTATCTTATTCCGACAGATGATATTGCGGAATTTGGAAACTACGTCGCTGGCTTCGGCAAGTATAACGATTTCAACGGCCCTTGCTGCGAATTTACTCCTTTTTTTGTTGATACAGCTAAATCCGGTTCACAAGAATCCGAGAGACCTATAGTGCCTAGTGAATACGAACATCTTATAAAGCAACCGATTGAAACAACGATTAAATCTGTCGGTCGTAAGAAGCTGGTGAAGAATTATGGGTCTGAGGGTGAGCTTTACAGTAATCTTCATCTGAAGGCATCGCTACTACCAGTCCAAATCAATGCGGGTAAAAAGCAGGGCGTCAAACGAGGACTACTCTTTCATCTAGTGGATGCTCCTATCGGTCAATATTTAAAGATTATTCGGGTCGGCCTCGCTTTCTCAGAAGGTGTTATAGTGAGGGACATTGATGAGAATGGGGAGAGGTGCTTCGATTTAGAGACAGGCGAGAGCAAACAATGTCCACCTGTTTTAGCTGGCACGAAAGTAACTACAAGTCCTCTTTAATCTATGCGCTTCCCACAGACTTTCATTGATGACCTTAGACGGCAGGCGGACATCATGCGCTGGCTCTCGCGTTTGATAGAATGGTGATGAAGGAGCCGAGGCTATGACACGTGAACAACTGATTGAAGAAATCCGTCAGCTTCCGCTAGAGCAGAAGGTGGCGTTACTTGAAGCAATCTCGCGCAGCGTGCAAGAAGAGATGCGCTTGCGCGAACGCAGAGGGGCGGCGGTCAATCGGTTGCGCGGCATTGCCAAGCCTGACGGCCCACCTCCGTCGGACGAAGAACTCAAAGAAGATTATATAGACTACTTAACCAAGAAGTATTCCTAATGCGCGTTCTGTTCGACACGGATGTGGTGCTCGACTTAGTGCTGGATCGTGAGCCGTTCGTCGAGGCTGCTGTGTCCCTTTTCGCGCTGCATGACCAAGGCCGCATAGACGGCTATGTTTCTGGCATTACTCTTATCAACGTTTTCTACGTAACACGTAAATTCAAAGGAATGGAGAGCGCAAGACGGGCAGTCGAAGAGCTTCTGACCACATTGTTCGTGTGTTATCTAGATCAATTCGTTCTTGAAAACGCATGTGGGCTTCCATTCACCGATTACGAAGACGCGACGCAACATGCTAGCGCGACAGCAAATCGCTTGGATGTTATCGTCACGCGCAATCTTAACGATTACAAAAATGCTACACTGCCCGTCTTTTCACCGATAGACTTTCTTAATCAACTGAAATCAGAAAATCCATAAATGCGCTTTCCACAAACTTTCATTGATGACCTCAGACGACAGGCGGACATCGTCCGCATCATCAACGACTACGTGACGTTGAAGAAGAAGGGCGCAAACTGGATGGCTTGCTGCCCTTTTCACAGGGAGAAGACGCCGTCGTTTTCTGTCAATCCGTCGAAAGAAATTTACTATTGCTTCGGCTGCCACCGGGGAGGCTCGGTGTTCAATTTCGTGATGGAGATTGAAGGCGTGTCGTTTCCCGAAGCCGTGAAGACTGTTGCCGAGAAATCTGGCGTATCTCTGCCCGTGATGGTGGATGACAGGAAGTTTGAGACGAAAAAGAAAGAGGCTGATGAAGTTATTGAACTAAACGCGTGGGCGCTCGAATGGTGGGAGCAGCAGTTGGAACAGGCTGAGGGGAGAACTGCACTAGAGTATCTTGCCAAAAGAGAGATTCTGGATGAGACGCGAAAGGCTTTTCGTCTGGGTTATGCGCCAGATCGTTGGGATGCGCTCTCGTCTTATCTGAAGCAGCGTGGGGCTTCTGCCGGAAAAATTGAGCGAAGCGGGCTGGTTGTTAAAAAGGATTCCGGGGGATTTTATGACCGTTTCCGAGGCCGTCTGATTTTTCCCGTTATGGATGCGCAAGGGAGACCTGTGGCCTTCGGCGGAAGGATTTTGCAGGATGGCGAGCCGAAATACTTGAACTCGCCGGAAACTGCTGCGTATACGAAAGGTCGCCATCTTTACGGGCTGAACTGGGCGCGCGATGAGATAAGGCGGAAAAAATTCGCTATCCTGGTCGAGGGCTACCTGGATTTAATCGTCCCTTTTCAGGCCGGAGTGAGAAATCTGGTCGCATCTTTGGGGACGGCCTTGACGCCGGAGCAGGCGAAACTCATGGGAAGGTTTGCGCGTAAAGTTGTAGTGAACTATGATGGTGATAAGGCGGGCATACAGGCAGCTAAAAGGGCTATAGAAACGCTTCTGGCAGAAGAGTTTGAAGTGAAGGTGCTGGTTCTGCCGGACAACGCAGACCCTGATGAATTCATCAGACAGTACGGCGTCGAAGAGTACCAGAAGCGTCGAGGGCTTGCATTCCCCCACATACAATTTGTGCTGGAAGAGGCGGTACGGGATCGCAATCTTCATCGCCCGGCTGATAAAGCGGCGGCGGTAGAGGAGGCGCTCCCGTTTGTTCGCGTTGTCCGAAACTCGATTCAGAAGCGCGAATACTTTGACATCGTGATGGACACGCTCCGCGTAGAAGAAGCCCAGCTTCGCAAGGAGTTATGGCAGACGGTCAAGGCGGGCGCAAGCCTGGATGCCAGAAGCGTTCACCAGAAAGTGACGCGAGCCACAGGGGCGCAGCCGACGATTGCGGAACAGAAGCTTCTGGAACTGCTTTTTACGGACGAAGAGCTGCGGGAGACGGTCGTCGCTCGATTGGAAGAGCAGGATTACGAGGATTTGCCGACCGCAAATGTTTTCCGTGCGCTAGTTGAAATCGAAAGAGAAGGCGGAACGGTTGATTTCGCCACTTTGAGCGCGAAGACTGAAGGAGACGCGGTTGCGGCAGACCTGGTGCCGCTGCTTCTGATGAGCGAGACGATGCGCGCAGAAGGCGAAGCGGTTGACGACACTTTGGCGGTCGCGGAAAGCTGCTTGAACGCTTTGCGCATGATGGCTGTTGACCGCCGCATCAACGAATTGAGCGCGGAGATCGCTACGGCTGAGCGCGCGGGCGACAATGAGCGGCGCGACCGTCTGGCGCTGGAGCATCTTGAGTTGGCACGCAAGCGCAACGCGCTTCTTCCTCGCACAGAGGCGGCAACGAATTTTGGATTTTAGATTTTAGATTCTCATTTTGGAATTAGCTCAAACAGCTTGGTGGCGGCTGGAGCAATCCAAAATCGAAAATCGAAAATCTCTTGAGGTGAGCTAAAAAAGTGAGCATGGAAGAGAAAGACAGAGACGATGTTATGCAGCGATTGCTGGAATTGGGCGGCGACAAGAAATATCTGACGTTCGATGATTTGAACCGCGAGTTGCCTGACAATATGGTTTCGCCGGACGACATAGAGGATGTGCTTCAGAAGCTTGAAGGCTCTAACATCCCAGTCGCAGATTCGGACGAGCGTCTGCTTGAGCAGGCGGCGGCCATAGCTACGGACGAAGACGACGAGGCGGTTGACGAAGACATAGAATTAGACCTTTCGGCTGGCGCGCTTGAGAAGACGAACGACCCCGTTCGCCTGTACCTGCGTGAGATGGGCGTCGTGCCACTTCTCACGCGCGAGGGCGAGGTCGCAATCGCAAAGCGTATTGAGCGCGGACAGATTAAAACTCAAAAGGCAATCTCGCGCTCGCCCATCGCCGTCAAAGAGCTTCTTAAAATTGGCGATGAATTGGAAGCCGGAACGACCAACATACGCGACATCGTAAACTTTGCAGAGCAGGCCGAGATGGCCGAAATCGAGGACAAGGCAGACGAGTATCTGCGTTGGACGATTGAAGGCATACAGGAGATTCGCAAGCTCTACAAGGCTGGCTTGAAAGAATGGGACAAGCTGCGCGCCGAGCAGAAGCTGACGCGAGGTCGTAAGAGCAAGAAGCTTCTGCGCCTGAAACGGAAAGTGGCTCGCGTCCGGCTCGAAATTGCGCAAGAGATAGGCCGGTTGAATTTGACAGAGCGAGCGCGCCAGCGTCTCATCAACTCGATCCGCAGCGTGCAGAAAGAGGTGCGCGAATCTGAGCGCGCAATAGAGAATTACACCGAGCGCTTGAATCGCAAACGCATCAAGCCCGAAGACGAGAAAGAGTATAAGCGCCACATTCAGGCTTCTAAGAAGAAGCTGCAACAGATTGAGGCTGACCACTACATCGCGCCGGTTGAAGTCCGTCGCTCGCTTCAATCAATCATTACAGGCGAGCAGCAGACGGGTCAGGCCAAACGCGAGCTTGTAGAGGCCAACCTGCGCCTCGTCGTCTCAATCGCAAAGAAGTACACGAATCGTGGCCTTCAGTTTCTAGACCTGATTCAAGAGGGCAACATAGGCTTGATGAAGGCCGTTGACAAATTTGAATGGCGTCGCGGCTACAAGTTCTCGACCTACGCTACATGGTGGATTCGACAGGCCATCACGCGCGCAATCGCGGATCAGGCTAGAACCATACGCATCCCCGTGCACATGATAGAGACTATCAACAAACTGATTCGCACCTCTCGCGCGCTCGTACAGGAATTGGGGCGCGAGCCAACGAGCGAAGAGATTGCGAAGAAGATGGACATCCCTGTCTCGAAGGTGCGCAAAGTTTTGAAGATCGCGCAGGAGCCAATCTCTCTGGAAACGCCAATCGGCGAAGAGGAAGATTCGCACCTGGGCGATTTTATCGAAGACAAGTCCATCTTGAATCCTGCCGACGCAGTGGTCGCTTCTAATCTTCGGGAGATAACGGACGAAGTTCTTGCAACGCTCACGCCGCGCGAGGAGAAGGTCATCAAGATGCGCTTCGGTCTAGGCTCAAGCGGTTCAGAGCACACGCTTGAAGAAGTCGGCCAGCACTTCGCCGTCACACGCGAGCGCATCCGCCAGATTGAAGCCAAAGCCTTGCGCAAATTGCGTCACCCGTCCCGCTCGCGCAAACTGAAAGCGTTCTTGGACGGAACGCAGCGATAAAGCAGTTTTCAGTTTTTAGTTTTCAGTTTCAAGCCAAAAGCTTTTTCTGAAAACTAGAAACTGAAAACTGAAAACTGTTTTATGCGTATTGCCGAAAGTTACAAACAGAAACTAGCCAGCGAGGAAGGGTACGTGGTGAAGCGCGGCGCTCAATTGCGCGTGGCGCTCTGCTATCCGAACGTTTATTCAATCGGCATGGCTAACTTAGGCTTTCAGGCGATGTACGAGATTTTCAACAACATCCCTGAAGTCTCGTGCGAGCGTGTGTTTCTGCCGGACGCTGCGGAGATGCGCGAGTACGAGAAATCGCGCACGCCTCTGCTTTCGCTTGAGACGCAGACGCCTGTGCGCGCATTCGATGTCGTGGCATTCTCCATTTCGTTCGAGACGGATTATCTGAACATGGCGCGCATGCTAGATTTGAGCGGCGTGCCGGTCTGGGCTAAAGACAGAACTCGGCATGATCCGCTCGTTGTGATGGGCGGCGCTTCTTCATTCCTGAATCCTGAACCTATCGCGGAATTCACAGACGTAATCGGCGTGGGCGAGGGCGAGATTCTTGGGCCACAGTTAATTGATGCAATCCTGGAGAACGGCACGAAGGAAGAGATTCTTCTTGCTCTGGCTCGCAAGGGCAGAGGCTTTTACGTTCCTTCGCTGTACGAAGTCGCTTACAACGAAGACGGAACTGTACGGGCTTACACGCCTGTGGCCGAGGGCGTGACCGCGCGTGTGGGGCGCGCTATTGCTGCTGAGAATCCGAAGGAAGGAAGTCTGCGCCGTGCAATGCGTCGCGGCGAAATTGAGATCGCCGAAAAATTGCGCGAGGGTGGAGTCTTCGCTCCTTCTACGATTATCTTCGCTCCAAAGGCAGAGATGGGCGAGCGCTTTCTGGTTGAAATTTCCAGGGGCTGCTCGCAAGGTTGCCGCTTCTGCTGGGCGGGTTTTAACTATTGGCCGCCGCGCGTAGTGCCTGCTCGTGACATTCTGGCGAAAGCCCAAAAATGGCGCGAGAAGACGGATAAGATTGGTCTGGTTTCGACAGCCGTTTGCGACCATCCTGAGATAAGCGAAATTCTCCAAGGGTTGCGAGCGATGAATTATCGCATCTCCGTCTCTTCTCTTCGCCTGGATCAAATCTCTGACGAACTTCTTGATGCTCTGGTCGAATCGCGTGACCAGCAGATTGCCGTCGCTCCCGAAACAGGCTCAGACCGTTTGCGCAAAGTCATCAATAAAAATCTGACGAACGACGAGATTGTTGACATCTGCGGCTCTGTGTTTGATCGCGGGATGCTGACGGTAAAGCTCTATTTGATGGTTGGCTTGCCGACCGAGACTGATGAAGATTTGGAAGAGATGATTGTTCTGGTCGAGCGAATCAAGGATCGTATGCTCGAAGCCGGAAGACGATTCGGGCGCGCAGGCAAAATCATTCCTTCCTTGAACGGCTTTGTGCCGAAACCTAACACGCCTTTGCAGTGGGATGCTATTTGTCCTGAAAAGGAGTTGAAGCGTCGTTTGAAGTGGGTATCGAAAAATCTGGCGCGCATACCGAACGTCGAGGTGCGTGCGATGAGCGCTCGGATTGCGCACGAGCAGGCGCTTTTTTCTTCGGGCGATAGACGGGTTGCGCGCGTTATCGAACGGGCTGCGCGCTTCAATGGAGATTTAAATCGAGCGTTGCGCGAATCGGGCGTTGACGCTCACTTTTACACGAGCCGCGACCGCTCTTACGATGAAGTCTTACCCTGGGAGGTAGTGGACTCCGGTCTTTCGCGCGAGTTCATGCAGCGCGAGCACGAGCGAGCGCACATTGCACGCTCATCTGCGCCTTGCCCATCTGTTGATTCATGCACGCGCTGCGGCGTATGCCCGACCACATGGCTTGCCAACGCGCCCGAAGGTTTCATTCAATTACAAGGTCTCTCAAAAGCCGCCGCACAAGTTCTAGCCGCTTACGCCACATAAGGAAGGCAAAAGGTAAAAGTAAAAAGGCAAAAGTGAAGAAGGATGAATCCCTTCCTACCTTTTGCCTTTTACCTTTTTACTTTTGCCTTCTTCAGTGCACTATCACTTCTCTGCTCTTCGCAGTGTGGTCGAATTCGTACTGGTAGGTGTATCCGGGCAGAAGTGGAATGTCGCGCGTGAACTGCACACGGACTTCCGCGTGGCTGCCGTCCGATTGCGACGGTGTGATTTTAGCGGTCTGCGGAACGCCGTACTCGCCAGCGCTTTTTGATAGCTGCTCTCTGACCCAGTCGCCGTTATGATTGAGCGCGACGGCCTTGTCAACGCTCTCCTGCATAAAGTCTCTGAACAGGTAAGCGTTGTAGGCCACAGGAACATATTGATAACCGGCGTAAGCCGCTGTCGCAATCAGCGCGGCGACGATTAAGAATTTCAGACGCGCTCCGCCTCGCTCGCCGTGTCGAGCGGCACACGCGCTCGGGTCTCTATACATCTTAAAAAACTTCCTCCGTCTTCTCTTCAAGAACTTTTGTGCAGAACAGCGCGGAGTGAGTCGCGCAAAATTTCAGGTGGAATGTCTCGCCCGTCAACTACCCTAGCGCGCCCGATTCTTTCCAGCAGCACCCACTTAAGAGAGCCGCCAACTCGTTTCTTATCATGCGCGAGAGCCTCTTCTATCAGGGCGATGTCAAGGTCATCTGTGCGGGGCGGGCGTCCGCAGAGGCAGACAGCACGGCTTAAAGATTCTAACTCAGAAATGGCGAGCATGCCTAGTCTTTTTGAAATCTCGCACGCTACGAGCAGGCCATAGCCTACGGCCTCGCCGTGCCGGAAGCGCCTGTAATCGGTTACAGCTTCGAGCGCGTGAGCAGTCGTGTGGCCGAAATTCAAGACGCGGCGCGAGCGCGAGTCCATGCGAGCTAAATCCTCGCGCTCATCGCCCGCGACGATTGACGCTTTGAACTTCACATGCGCCGCGATTAGTTGGGACAAGCCTGCTGCGAAAGAGTTCTGTTTTGGCGAGACAGCTTCGGAAGATTGCTTTTCAAGAAAACTAACCGTCTCTTCAAAAAGCTTTCGGCTTGCGACAGCCGCTTGCTTGACGCATTCGCACAGGCCGGAGGTCAGTTCTCTTCGCGGCAGAGTTGCGAGCGTGTTGATGTCAATCAGAACAGCGCGCGGCTGGTGAAAAGCGCCCACCAGATTTTTTCCTACAGATGTATTGACGGCCACTTTGCCGCCGACCGATGCATCAATCTGTGCGAGCAGCGTGGTAGGGACTTGTACGAAAGCCACGCCGCGCATGTAAACCGCAGCAGCAAATCCCGCAAGGTCTCCGACCACTCCGCCGCCGAGCGCTACAACGGCATCGCTTCTTTCCAATTTAACCTCAGAAAGAAACTCAAGCGCACGCTCCAACGTTTTAAGGGATTTGTGGCGCTCGCCATCGCTCATAAGCCAGTGCGCGACTTCGAACCCTGCTTCGCTTAAACTTCTCGCAGCACGTTCTCCGTAAAGCTTGAAAACTGTTCTATTGGAGATGAGCGCAACACGGCGAGCCGCTTTATCCAGACACAGCGCGCTTTCCGCGCCCAAGCGAACGAGCGCTCCTTCTTCAATCAATATTTCATACGAGCGCGCACGCGCGGGCAGTCTTACTCTTATTCTCTCCACTTTCATCCTTCGTTCATAGCGGCTACCAGCGAATCGGCCAGAAGATCAAAACTGATTTCGCCGAAGCCTGCGAGCCGCGCCAACTCTTCGACCGAATAACGCGATGCAGTGCTCCATAGATCAATCAACTCGTCGCCCGCACGCCGATTGGCCCACCATCGCCGCCCGTAACGCGTGCGAAGATACTCTCGCAGCCCGGCCTCGAACGCCCACGCGCGCAGGTAAGCCGCAGAGTAAAAGCCGTCGTCAACGTCCATTAGATACTGCGTGGCGCTTCGCTTGAAACCTGTGGCCTGCTCCTGAAGCGTTCTGTAATTTTCGGCCAATTGCTCCGAGCGAAACTGCGCACTGTCGTGTAGCTCTATTTCGTACTTCAGCTTGGCTGAGTAGCGGCGCACCTGATGCGTCGTTATAAACGCCAGGTCGCGCACGATGCCGCGTGCAAGAGTCTCATTCAGGTTCGGCCTGTGCTCAAGAAGCCACGAGGCGTCCAAAAAAAGATGGTTTAGTAGAAACGCATAACCTTCTGTGGTCGCGTAGTCTGGGCCGAAGATGAATTCAGGATGGCGGCTGGCAAGCGAGCGCGACACCCAGCCGAAGTGCTGCGCGTGCCCTGCCTCGTGAAAGAGCGTAGTGTAATCGTAAACGCCGCCCGTAGGAGCTATGGTGAAGCGCACATCGTCGGGCGGGTTGATGATGAAACAGGCCGCGCGCGGATATTTCGACGGGCGCGGCTCGGCGTCTATGTAAATGTTCTTCTGCTTCTCCGCGTTGATGCCCAGATTGCTCATGGCCGCAGCGTAAGTGCGCATCAAGTCCTGCGCTGTGAAGATTGGGTCGAGTCGAAACATGCGCTGCAAGTACAGGTAGTCGCCCTGTGCCAGTTCATTGAACGCAACATCGGGCAGATCGAGCGCCGCAAGGCGCGCCAGAGCCGACGTGTAAGCCGCTTCGGTGCGCTCCAGCAATCCGTCAGTCAATGAGGCAAGGCGTTCGTAGTTCGTGCCGGTGATGTGCGAGTAGAGAGCGCGATAAGAATCGAAGCCAAGAACTTTTGCCGATTCATGAAATGATTCCAGGCGCGCGGCGCGCAGGTCGTCGCACACTTCAGAAGCGTCCAGCCAGCGCGCGGTCAACTCGCGCCGCAAGTAAGCATCCGGCTCGTTGGCGATCAATTTGGTAACGCCGAACGCCGGGACAGTTTCGCCGCGCCACTCTATACGCGCTGCGGATTCGCAGCGTGCGCGCTCTTCGGTCAACTCGCGCGCCTGCGCTTCCAGAAAACCCGTGCGTGCAGCGCTCAGTAGCGCGTGAAGCCCCGCACGCTCGGTCTCGAAATTTTCAGGCGTATCAGCGAACGCACTCTTGAGCGAGGCTATAGCATCAGGCGTGAAGAGATCGCCGTACCGATCAATTATAGGCTCAAGGCGCAAGCTTTCTTCAAACCCTGCGCGATACTTGTAATAGGCCAGTTGAATGGCCGAATTGTACGCGGCGAAATCGCGGCGATAGTCGCTTAGATTCATGGCTCGTGAGGAGATAGCTTTACTCCCTTCCCTGAATTTGACCGCAAGCTTAGCGGAGAGATTAGAGAATCGGCAAACGATTTTCGATAAGGCCAAATAGGAAAGTAATCCTGCTTTGAATATTTTTATCGGGGAGAAGCTGATAATTAACGTGAGTTCTATAATAAGAGAGAGAAGGAGGAAAGAGAGAGGACTATCCACTAAATCACACTAAAAGGACACGAAGAGAACAGATCATTTCGTGTCGTTTCGTGTGGTTTCGTGGATAATTCATTCGCTCTTATCTTCCTCATGGCTCATATCCAATTCACGCTAATTAAGAAGATGCGCTGAATTTTTTTGACTGAAAAAGCGAATGGGCGCGTCAGCGTGGGAGTGCGACGCGCCCATTCATTTTCGTGGTTACTGTCCTCACCCCAGCAACCACTGAGACGGAGGATTCACCAACCGTCTCTCTTGCCCCACAATATACATCGCAAGGCTTATGCCGCGCAAGTGGTAATTTATTGTTCGGCCAACTTTCCCGATTTTCTTAGAATTTTGACATGAGCCGGAAGAAAAAGAGCAAGAGCGCGCTCAGTAAAACTTGTCCCGGCGTGTAAGAGTTACACCGGGCTTCGAGTAAAATTTTCTCTAAGCCAAGCTCAGGCATCGCCTTCTCCAAGCTCTGTTCTGATAATTGCTGCAAGCCTGCCAGCGTAACTCTCAATCTCCTCCTGTAGCTCGCCTTCTATCATCACGCGCGCAAGCGGCTCAGTGCCGGAATAGCGAAGCAGCAGACGACCGCGCGCGCCCAACTTTTCCCTGACCTCGCGCGCCGCGTCGCCAATCCGCTCGACATCTTCAAACGGGCGCTTCTCGCGCACACGTACGTTGACGAGAATTTGCGGGTAGCGCGTGAACCCTGCGGTCAACTCGTCTAGCTTTCTACCGGTTTCGCGCACGGCGCGCAGAAGGTTGAGCGTCGTTATCATCCCGTCGCCCGCCAGACTCTGTTCGGGAAAGATTATGTGGCCGGACTGCTCTCCGCCCAGAGTAGCGCCTGTTCGCAGAAGTTCTTCAAGAACGTACTTATCGCCAACGTCCGTGCGCAGCAACTCGATTCCGCGCGAGCGCATGGCAATCTCCAGCCCTACGTTGCTCATCACGGTTGCGACCACTGTACTGTCTTCCAAAAGCCCGCGCTCCTGCATAAATTGCGCCAACACCCAGAGCGTCGCATCGCCATCAACAAAATGCCCGCGCGCGTTTACGAACAGAGCGCGGTCGGCATCGCCGTCATAAGCCACACCCAGATCAGCCGACTCCTCCCTAACCTTTTTTTGCAAGCCTTCTATATGAAGCGAGCCGCAATCGCGGTTGATGTTGCGACCGTCGGGCTGATTGTTGATTGCGACTACGCGCGCTCCTAATTTTTGGAAAAGTTTTGGAGCGAGTTCGGAAGCCGCGCCGTTTGCGCAGTCAAGGACAAGGCTTGTGCCTTCGAGCGACAGCTTCGCGCCAATTTCATAGGCAAGATAATCCAAATAATGCGCTCTTAGTTTGTCGGCGCGCGACGAATTAATTTCTAACGTAGTAACTTCAAAAAAACTTCCGGGCGATTGCGCCCATGCTCTATCTTCTGCTTCGGCGGCGATGTCAGCTTCAATCAATCGTTCCATCGTGTCGCTTATCTTCCGACCCGAAGGCGCGAAGACTTTTATGCCGTTATCCTCAAACGGATTGTGCGAGGCGCTGATGACTACGCCAGCGTCTGCTGGAAGCGTACGCGCTAGATATGCAACGCCCGGCGTTGTGATAACTCCGGCAGACTCGACTTTTGCTGTCGCGCCCTATGACTAGCGTTGGTGCGCTCCCCTTCTGCCGAGCTAAATGGCGAGCAAGAGAGCGCCCGGCGACGTACACCGTTATAGAGTCTAGCGGAAACTCTCCTGCTCGACCGCGCATTCCATCCGTTCCGAAAAGCTTTTTCATAGGTTTCAAGTTAGAAAAGCTTCTAACTCACATTACACAGCCAAAATTTCAGCCGTCGAAGACGGCGACAGAGTAAAGCCCGGTGCGTGAGCGCCGGGAACAAATAGCAAATAAGATTACCGAAGCCCGCGAGAGCGGGCGAGCGTCGCATGATAATCACAGGGCTGTCGCTATCTTCGATAGCTCTATTAATATTCTTCTTGCTCTTAACGAGAGCGCTAACGCACTGGGCTTTATGCTATCGCCCGCTTGCGCGGGCTTAAATGTAACCTTCGCGTAAGGTGAGCTTTCCTAACTTGAAACTTGAAACTTGAAACCCGAAGCTTATCTGTTAATCGAAAATCCTGCGGGTTTCGTTGAGCGTAATTCGACGCGACCCTGCATGCCGGGCGGCAACACCAGGCGCGGCGTGATTGAGCCGTCGTCGGCTACGTTCAGAACTATCTGAATGTTCTGTGCGTTCAGCCCGTCCAGCGCAGACCGCTCGCCAAAAAGTGTGACGCTCGCCGTAGAGGGTCGCGCTGCCGCGCCTGAATTGTCGCGCACAGCTACGCCGTTGAAAGTTCTCTCCACGCGTTCTTCGCCTATCTCTAATTGGACGCGCACGACGGTATCAATCACGTCAATCTTCGTATCGGGGACGCTGACGGCGACCTGCTGCATGGTGAAATCTCCTCGGTGCCCTTCGAGTTGAATCGGCTCGGTCGAAGCTTTTTGCAGGGCGTTGACGTGGCTCTCAGGCCCGCGCACGCGCACCCTTTCGGGCGTGACGATTAACCGCCGAAGCTCAAAGCCGTCGGGCAGCTTGCCATCGAACTTCGGCTCGACTTCGACCGTTCGCTCAACGCGCGGCTCAAGCTGTAGCGGGATAGCATTCGGTTCAATATCATCCACGCGCACGCCTTCCGGCAGAGACATAGTGATGGTGTCGGGCGTGAGATAGATTACGCGGTCGCCCGGTTGCGAGCTGGCTATGTCAACGTAAACGACTAGATCATTCTTCTTTATCTGGTTGAGCGCGCGGTTGCTGCCCGTCAAAGTCACCTCGACTTCGTGGCGCGGGTCGTTGACTATTTCCAGATCGGGCGGCAGGCGAAAGCTCAACTGCACGCCGCGCATGGGGATAGTCCTGGCTGTGCGTTGCCCTGTGACCGCGTACCAGAGGCCTAGCGAGATGACGAGCGCCATCAATTTAAGATTCCAATCAACGATGAAGATTTCGCGCAGCCAGTATCGCGCGCTACGACGCTGTGCTACACGCGCGCCCTGCAAATCTTTTTTAAGATCGGTGAAAGGCATTGAAGAACAGATGCTAATAAAAAGTCTGGAGTCAGACTGATTTTCGATTTTGGATTTTAGATTTTCGATTTTAGATTGGAAGAAGCGGAGTGCTTTTAAATCGCAAATCGCAAATCCAAAATCGAAAATCAGTCTGACTCCAGACTTATTTCAGATGTCTGTGACTCTGACTCCGAGCGCGTCTTCCGTGTCGTCCGTCTTGACCGGCATAGTAGAGCGAGCGGGTCGCTCCTCCTCCGCTTGCGCGCGCGGAGCTTCTAGCGCTTCGAATATAGCCGCGCGCAATTTTGTAGCGTCAAGCCCGCGCCTTATCTGCCCGCCCTGTACGAAAGAGATCAGTCCGGTCTCTTCGGAAACGACGACGGCAACGGCGTCTGTGTCTTCGGTGATGCCTATAGCCGCGCGGTGGCGTGTGCCAAGGTCTTTCGACAATCGCGGATTCAGAGTGAGCGGAAGGAAGCAGGCGGCTGCTGCTATGCGATGGCGACGAACGACGACCGCGCCGTCATGCAGCGGAGTCGTGGGATTAAAAATCGTAACGAGCAAGTCGTAGCTTAGTTCCGCCTCAAGCTTCACGCCTCCGTCCGTAACGTTCTTCAATCCTACGCCGCGCTCAATCACAATCAGCGCGCCCGTCTTCGTTGAAGCGAGCGTCGTCGCTGCCAACACAATCTCGTCGTAAACGCCTTCGCCAAACTGCCCGTGATGGCGGCGCGTGAAAGGCATTCGCACGCGGTTGCCGAACGAGGTTAAGGCCTGACGGATTTCCGATTGGAAGAGGACGACTATGGCTACGCCTATGTAGAGGAGGCCGCCGCGCAAAACGAATTCAAGGGTGGCTAAATCCTGATTGACCGCGAGCCAGTAGAGAAGAGCGAAGGCCGCTAAGCCTGCGGCCATTGGCGCGGCGCGCGTTCCACGCACAAGCTTCAGAATGCCGTACACGATGAGAAAGACCAGCGCTATGTCCGCGAGATTGCGCGGCTCGCCTAGCCTTCCCAAGTATTCCGTGTATGGCAACAGAAGCAACATAGTATATTTGCGATTTTGGATTTTAGATTTTCGATTTTAAGATTGTATGTCGGAAGATTCGGTTTCAGCATTTCGGAGATCAACTTTCGCAAAGCAATCAATCCAAAATCGCAAATCTAAAATCGCTTCTAATTCAAGGCAAAAGTAAAAAGGTAAAAGGCAAAAGTGTGGACACGCCTTGCAGGCGTGAATTAAAAATTAGAGATGAAAGCTTTCGTCTTACCTTTTGCCTTTTACCTTTTTACTTTTGCCTTTCTCCCACGCTTGCTCGGCGGCGCGGTTTCCAGGAAAATCTCGTCCACGTCAGGCTCTGCTTCGCGTATAGCGCTCTCTATCTCGCCGATGGTTTTCTCTATGTCATCTGTCGTCAGATGGTCACGCAGGTTTATGTGCGCGTTGACGAGAATCTGCTTCGGCGCAAGATGCATTGTCAAAAGCTCTATCACTTCGGCGACGTTATCGTGGTCTTGAATCGCCTTCCTTATCGCCGCGACCGTTCTGGGCGACGCAGCCTCGCCTATGAGAAGAGCGCGAGAAGTTCGAGCGAGCGCGAAAGCGACCACTGCGAGCACCAGCCCGATTAACATAGAGGCCGCGCCGTCCCAGAAAGCTCCGCCCCTTGGCCCAACATGATGCTCGGTCAGATAAAGCCCTGCGGCGGCGATTAGTATGCCGATCAGAGCCGCAGCATCTTCAAAGATAACGGTCTTCGCCGTAGGGTCTTTTGATTCACGCAAATACTCAAAGAACGGTATCTCTTCGCGGCGCGATTCTCTCAACTCCTCGCGTATGGCAATTCCTATTGACGCGCCTTCGAGCAGAAAGGAGATTCCCAGCACCCAGTAAGCCACAGCCAACCGTTCGGGCGCGTGCGGGTGCGAGAGTTTCTCAAAACCCTCGTACATGGCATAGGTCGCGCCGACGCCGAAGATGAAGATGGCCGCGATGAAAGACCAGAAGAAACGCTCCTTGCCATAGCCGAACGGGTGACGCCGCGAGGGCGGCTTTTTGTGAAAGCGCAATCCCAGCAGCAGAAAAATCTGGTTCGCCGTGTCGGCCACAGAATGCAGCGCTTCTGCCATCATTCCAGAAGAACCCGTGATGACGGCGGCCACGAACTTCAAGATCGCAATCAGACAGTTGGCAAAGAGCGCGCCGATGACTGTCAGCATCTACAGTCTCCCCTCAACCCCAGTGAAACGATGCTCCGTATGGATTATGAAGGAAAAGAGGGTGGAGAGGCAATGCGGAGGGAGAAGATAGAGCTTCCCAGCTTAGAAGTTTGAGGGAGAATATTTCACCTTGAATATTTGCCGGGAGACTTAATAGATTTCACATCCTTTGATTCAGGCTTGTTCCGAATCTTTATCCAATATTCTTCTCTAATGTCGTCATCAATCTCAACTGTTGTTGAGTACAACGCATCCGTTCCATCTTTTTTGCAGCCTGAAATCCAGTATCGCTCTCCGGTCTCGCTATCTGCGTAATTTGCTTTGAATCCTCTTCCGTCTAAAGTTACAAACTCGCGCCCTTTGTAAGATAACGACTTCCCAGACTTAGAGAAAATGATTCTCCCAATTCGAGCGGGGCCTACTATTCCATCAAGCTTATGCTCAATGTACATTATCCGTGTTCGATGTGCCATTTGCTTATAAACCTAGCGGCTTCGGATTTTCAACTTTCTGCTTCTGAGTTCTCTTCTTACGAACCCTCTTTCTCACGCCCTGCTGAAGAAAGCCTATCAACTGGCCTGCGCCATCAACGACGGCGAGTGCGCCTATACCGTTTCGTCGCATGAGTTCGTCTGCATAGTCCAGCGCCGCGTTCTGCTCTACGAAGAGCATCTGGCTGATTGGGCGCATGATGTCGCGCGCATGCGTCGTGCGCCATCGTTCGCGCGGCAGTTTCTTCAAATCAACGAGCGCAAGTATTCCGTGAAGCCTGCGATCTTTCGCAACCGGAAAACTCGTCTGACGGTACATTGGCAGAATCTGGTCAACAAAGTGGCTCATCAACACATCAGGCTCAACTGCAACAGTCGCGCTCATAGCGTCTGCAACAATTCCCTGCCTTGGGTTGCTCGCGTGCCTGACAACTCTAATCGCCGCGTCTAGCAGAAACAGTCCGACCATCACAGTCCATAATCCTGTGAGACGCGCGAACGTGAATGACATATAGATGCCGAAGATTATGAGCGCGCCTGCGATGAGTATGCCGCAGAATCCGGCTATGCGCGTGGCTACGACTATGTTGCCGCTACTGCGCCAGAGCAACGCACGCAGCACGCGCCCGCCGTCTAGCGGATAGCCGGGGAAGAGATTGAAGACCGCCAGAAGAATATTGCCGGAGCCAACCAGAGCAAAGACCGCCACAGCGATTGTGAAGCGGTTGGCTGAAGCAGCATAAGCAGCCATGAACGAGAGCACGCCGAAAATAAAGCTGGCCGCAGGGCCTGCTATGGCTATGCGAAACTCAGCGCGCGGGTTATCCGCCTCGCGCTTCAGTCTGGTGAATCCGCCGAAAGGATGAAGGACTATCTCTTCAATCTCAATCCCTTCGGCTCGCCCCATCAGTGCGTGCGAGAGTTCGTGGCCGAAGACAGAGAAGAAGAGCAGCAGAGTCGTGATGACGCCAACAGACCAAGCGGTCATCAAGTCTAGCGCCGGAAGCACCATAGTGCTGAACCGGTGCGGCCCCAACTGAAGGCTATGGCCTATCAACCAGACGCTCAAGCCGAAGACCGCGAACCAGCGATAATCAATGCGCACAGGAATGCCGTAAACGCGCGCGACTAAGATTTGTCTTCTGAAAAAACCCGATAGATTCACAAAACCTCAAAACCGGATGGCACTGTGGTAGGAACGTGCTACGCCGCTTCGACATATTCAACGAGGCTTGTAGGCTCTGGAATCAGCAGCCCGTCCTCGCGCATGCCGCGAAGGTGCAGTTCGACGGCTTCACTCATACGCTGCTTCACTTCTTCGAGGGTCTTGCCGGTGGCGATGCAGCCCGGCAGGTCTGGTAAATAAGCCGAATAATTCCGTTCGCCTTTCTCTATAATCATGGCGTAGCGCATATCCGCTTTTTCTTACTGCTCATCATGCAAACTTGTGCCCTGCTGCCACTCTACCTCGAAGAGCGGGACGGGCTGAACGCGATTTTTGACGTAGATAGGGTCGCGCGGTGTCAGAGGATAGCGCGTCTTTGCAGCGGTGGATGTCGCTTCGCTAATCAGAATCTGCCCTCCCTGCGAGTTCTTCTCAAGCCGCGAGGCTGTGTTCACAGTGTCGCCAATCGCCGTGTATTCGCTTCTGCGCTCGCTTCCTATGTAGCCTACGGTCGCAACGCCCGTGTGCATTCCTATTCCGATTGCGACCTCCGGCAATGCTTCGCTACGAAGATCATCATTGATTGCCATGACGCGGCGCTGCATGGCTACGGCAGCGTCCAGCGCGTTTGAAGCGTCCTGCGGCGTCGCGGTCGGAGCGCCAAAGAGCGCCATCAACCCATCGCCTAAAAATTTATCGAGCGTTCCGCCGTGCGCGAAGATTATGTCGGTCATCGCCGTGAAATATTTGTTGAGAAGCTGCACGACTTTTTCGGGCTGCGCGTATTCAGAAAGCCTTGTGAAGCCGCGTATGTCTGCGAAGAGCACTGTGATGGTCTGGTTGACGCCGCCCAGTTTGAATGACTCAGGATTTTCGAGCATCTGCTTGACGACGTATTCGGGCAGGAAGCGTCCGTAATTTGCGCGCGCAACCTCTTCGCGCGCCAGTCGCTCGTGCGTGCGTACGTTTTCGACGGCGACTGCGGTTTGCGCCGCGACTGCCGTGACCAGTTCCAGATCGTCCGAACGGAAAGAGGCGAATTGGTCAAGGCGGTCTGCGTAGAGAGCGCCGTGAACGCCCGATTCAGCAATGAGCGGGGCGCAGATGGTAGAGCGCACGCCCTGCATGACGATTGATTCGACGCTCGCAAACTCTTCGTCGGCGGCCGCGTCCTGCGAAAGCAGAGCAACGCGATCCTTCATCACCTTTCGTGTGATAGTGCGGCCTATCGTTAATCGTTTGGCGTGCGCTTCCAATTTCTCGTCGCGCGTTCGCATGGCTATGGGATGAAGCGGGACTTCATCCTGATTGCTGCTCGATGAATTTTCTGCAAGCAGAGCGACAACGCGGTCGGCTGGAGTGACCCGAAAAATTATGTCGCAAGCTTTATCGAAGATTTTTTCCAGATCGAAGACGGAGCCGAGCGTCTTGCTCATCTCGTAAAGCTCCGCGAGGATGTTTGCCTTGCGCTGCAACGCCTCCATCTCTTTGTCGCGCGCCATGATGCCGGATGTCGTCGTGGTAGGCTTTTTGAGCACCGTTGACATCACATCGTTTGCTGAAATCAGAAGCTGCGTGTGACCCAGAGGCTTATCATCATAGCGCATGTCCGTCGCGCGCTCTTGCGGCGGCTGCTCGAAACGCATGCTGCTCGCGCCTATGGTCACGCGGTCGCCGTCCTTGAGTTCGTGGCTCAAGCCAGGCTCGCCGTTGATGAGAACCTTGTTGGCGCTGCGCTTTAACTGGCCGCCCACGACGACGCCGTCAACGATTGTGAACGTGCCTTCTTCGGCGGTGATGTGCGCGTGATGGCGCGAGGCGCGAGGGTCGTCCAGCACTACGCAGTTGTCCGGCGCACGACCGATTGTGCAAACCGCCTTTGGGTTCAAGGGGTACTGCCATTGACGCCCGCTCGCGTCAGTGATCTTCAGTAAGGCCATAATGGTTTCCAGAGAAAAGAACGAAATCGCTGCTCTCCGTCTTGCAGCTTCAGCAGTCTAGAACAAGTCCTCACAGTTGGCGTAGAGGCAGAATCATTTTACAGTCAAACGGCGAAACATGAAAAGCAGTTTTCAGTTTTTAGTTTTCAGTTTTCAGAAATGAAGCGCAAAGCTTTTCACTGAAAACTGAAAACTAAAAACTGAAAACTGCTCTTTCATCTTCCTTTCGTTCACCTTACTTCCGCACAAAGCTTGACGCTTGATGAGAGTGCTTGTTACACTTTTGTGAGAATTCAGAAAATGCCCGGCGCTGTTTCCTGCGTCGCGTCAAACAGACCAACAAAGGGTTATCCCCATAGACCCGCGCGTGCGGCGCAGTCTAATTTGTTTTTTACAAAACCGATGGAGGAGTTATGGTAGGCTTTAAAGTCGGCCAGAAAGTTGTTTACCCCAACCACGGAATCGGAATCATCGAGCAGATAGAGCAGAAACAGATCGGAACGAATTCGCTCCCCTTCTACACGCTCCGTCTAGCAGCAACTAATTCGCTTGTACTCGTTCCCGTAGCAAACGCATCGGAAGTGGGACTTCGCCACCCGATAACTTCAGGCGAGTGCGAGATGCTGCTCAGAAATCTCTCGGACGATTTCTCTGCCCCCGCCAACGACTGGAAGGACCGTTTCAAAGAGTTTACAGAAAAGATGCGTACGGGCGACATATTTGAGGTCGCAGACGTTTTGAAGAATCTCACTTACCTGAGCCGATTCAAGCCGCTCTCTTTCCGCGAGCAGCGCATGCAGGAGCGCGCGCGTTATCTGGTCGTATCGGAGCTAGCAGCCGTCTGCCGTCAGCCCGAATGCAACATAGAGCCGCGCGTTGACCTGGCTCTCTCGCGCGCCTGCGAGAAGCATGAACGCCGCCCAGCGCGCGCACGCGCAGCCGGTGCGGCAGCCGGGCACTGAGAAGGGATGAGGGCGGAGGGATGAGGGATGAATAAGAAGGAGTAATTGCGTCAGCATGCAATTAGCTCAATTCCTATTCATCCCTCATCCCTCCGCCCTCATCCCTTCCATCATCCCTTCTTTTCTTACCCGGCAGGAGCGTGGGCTTGCGGCGTGCCTTGATGGAAGACGGCCAGCCATCTGTCGCCGCGCTTGACCCAGATAGAGCTATGGCGTTCTGTGTCTGTGGACGGCGCGGGCGCATGAACCACGTAAGTGACTACGGCTGCGTCCGCGTCCAGCTTCACGACTCTGAAATCGCTTAACACAAAGTTGCTTAGATCAGCCTGCTTGACCCCGTTGATTGATCCTGCCTTGTCGTAAACACCGTCAGGCTCTACCTCTACGAAATCATTTGCCAGAAAATTACCAAAGGCTGTGTAGTCTCTATGCCTGAGCGCATCCCAGACCTGGTTTTCAAGCGCAATGGGATCGGTCGCGGGCGAAGGCGATGCGGTCGCGGTAGGCTGAGCCGAAGCGCTTGGACTCGCGGCAGGCGAACCTCCGGGCGATGGCGAGGCGGAAGTCATAGGCTTGACCTCGCTCTCCTGATGGTAAACAGCCAGCCACTTGCCGCCGCGATTGACCCAGGCGGAACTCGAACGCGCAGGCGTTGGCGGAATGTCGTGCCCCTGATACGTTCCTTTCACGGTTGTGGTGTAGGTTATAACGTATGCGTCCGCGTCAGCGTGAATAACCTTCCAGTCTGTATGCGTGACATCCGTCACAGCCATACTCTTAATTTCGTTGATCGAATCCGCCTTGCTATTGACACTATGGTCTGTGACCTCTATCTGGTCTTCGGCCAGAAAAGCAGCGAAGCCGTCATAGTTCTTGCTCTTGATTGCGTCCCAGACCTTCTGCTCCTGAGCTATAGCGTCTGCATCAGAGATGGCTGCGGCTTTGGGTGTAGCAGCCGTGTTGGCATTGGTCGTCATGTTGGTATTGGCTGGACCCTGCGCGGTGCACGCCGTCGCTGCCAGCAACAGCGCGGCGCAGAAAAGCGTTCGCCTCATAATCTAAAACTCCTGCAAAAGGGAATATGTGTGTAGCGGCTGGTTTCTACGCTAAATCGTGCTGACAGTCAACTAAATTCGGACTTCAGTAGCAGGTCAATTTCACTATTGAACAAAATATCCATGAGCAAACACTCAGCCATTTGCGCTCTCTTGATGAAAATGTCCCGCCACACAGACTTCGGGTGTCGTTATTTTGCAGAATACGAATAGCATGAGAAGAGTGCTATCGAGACATCGGGTTCAATAGTTGTTGGGCAAAAAACTCAAAGCTCTCTTGTCATAAATACGCTGTACGGGTCTTCAACATAATCCGCAAACGGTTCGCAATATGTGAAGCCAGAATTAGCATATAGCTTTCGAGCAGGCTCGAAAACTTCCATTGATCCCGTTTCTAAACTTACACGGCTGTAACCACGGCGCACGGCTTCTTCAAGTATGTGATTAAGAAGATATTTCGCAACGCCCTTTCTAAGATGCAGCGAAGATGTCCGCATAGATTTGATTTCGCCATGTTGAGAGTCCAGTTCTTTGAGTGCTCCACAGCCAAGTAGCTCACCACTTTCCCATACAGTCCAAAACGTAATTTCCGGTCTGCGTAATGCCTCAATTTCCAGAGCATGCACACTCTCAGGCGGCGAGTGTAGTCTCATACTCTGAAGATGTTCTTGCAACAGTTCATATATCTCTGAACCTTTTAGATCGTCAATTTTAATATTCATGAGAAACTCAATTTATTGTGTGGAGAATTTTAATTGCACAACACCTAACGCTCGGATTAACCCGCCGCCCGACAAGAGCGACAACACAGATGAAATCAGCAAACGAGGATGAAAGGCAAGCGGAGGGTGGTTGGGTTCAATGAGTTATTGGGCGTGGCTTAGATTTCAATTAACAACTTTGCCGACGCATTCGGATACCTACCAATGGCTCTTATTCAGCAATCAGGCAATCCTCGCAAAGATAGTTAGCACGCGCGGCAACCAGCCGCCGAAGCTACGAACCTTCTCCTTCTAGCCATAAAAGATTCTCTATGGTCATTGACCTTACAATCTATTTATACGACACTCGGACGCGCCGCGCCTGAATAGCAAGATTGCCGATAAGATTGCTGTACACTCACTCTCTTGATGTAGAAACGGCGCACTGCTTTATGCCGCTATCTCAACATCAGAGGGGCAGGAAGTAAGGTGGCGCAGGATAGGAGAGATAAAAGCAGCCCAAGATGTTGTAGGCGTGAGGGAGACCGGATTCAGAATATTGTTATTCGAGGTTCGCACAACCTTAAGTAGAGACGCCAAACTATCATCCGCTTCCGGCAAACATCGTAACGGCCAGAAGTTAAGAGAATTTTTCCTATGTTCAAGAATGCGGTGCGAACCCAAGCGCAAAATGGCACAGGTGAGACCGAACTTGACTGGCAAGAGCATGAGACAACAAGAGATGGGCTATAACGTGAGTTATAGATAACGCCTTGAGGTTCGCACTGATTGAAACCGTTGACTTTATGAAAGAAAAAGAGGATAAAATGCACCACCCTGCACCACCGCGAGCAGGGGTACGGCAAACAGCCATTGTAAATTCAAGTGAGCAATGGTATTAGAGAGGCGACAGTGAGAATGAACGCCGCGACTAAAGCGGATTGAAACAATTGCCGCCTGCTCCCCCCATGGCGTTGTTCACGTGAGAATGGATGCCGCGACTAAAGCGGATTGAAACTTCAACATCTAGTAGAAACCTCGCCGGAATCGTGAGAATGAACGCCGCGACTAAAGCGGATTGAAACGTAGCCGTAGGGCCTCCCTTCTATAACTTGACATCCCGTGAGAATGAACGCCGCGACTAAAGCGGATTGAAACTAATGGAGAAGAGCGCGAACATCTGCTGGAATATGTGAGAATGAACGCCGCGACTAAAGCGGATTGAAACTTTTCTCGAACTTCCATGACAGATACGTTGCGCGTGTGAGAATGAATGCCGCGTTGAAAGCGGATTGAAACTCAGCGACCTTTTCTGACTCATCTTCTGAATGGTGGTGAGAATGAATGCCGCGCTCAAAGCGGATTGAAACTAGGCCGAATTCTGTTTCTAAATAATCATCTATCCGAGTCGCTGGTGAGATTGCGTTGAAAGCCAGTTGAGACGAATAAGGATCGGCTGTGTGAGGTCAAAAACAGAAGCTGACTTCTGGACTGGTGAGAAGCAATGCAAGCTGAGAAGGGTAGATGAGGCGAACGGGTCAACGCACGTGGCGCATAGCTGCCGCGCATGCTACAAAATAGGTGATGCTTTATTGATCGCGCACCATTGAGCGCAAGATGTTATGGCTCAAGATGCGCGGTACGTCTGTAGAGACTTGCCTCGCACGGAGACGACAGCGCCCATACGTGAACGCTTCGTCCGAAATTCTTCAAGACTAAACACCCGGCGCAGCAATTCAGAAATCAAGTACATTTCGTTGGCGGACAATTTGAAACAGATGATGCAGTAGTTATTAGAGGCGGGCGCGACTTTCCAAAAATCCGTATAGTTAATGGTGACAAAGATCGGCTGCTTTATGGTGCGCAGTAGCGTTGGGATTGCATCATCAAAGATGCGTGTGTGCGGGCGCAGTTGCAATATGTTGATGACCGCACCCTTGTACCAGCGGGCAATATCGCGCGCAATCTGCGCGTCGTTCAATTGCTCGTCGAGCACGATCATACGTAGCTTTTCTCATAATCATACGCGGATTGGAGTTTAACTACTTCATGAATGGCTTCAACGGGGACGCCGTGCGCCGCAGCTAAATCCTCAGCGGTTCTTCCCAGTTTTAAGTAACCGATCACCCAACGCGCATCCATGCGTGTGTATTTCGGTGTGGGGCGACCGCCACAGACACCACGCGCGGCCACGACGTATTCACCTAAAGGGTAATACTCATAGACTTTGCCCTCATAAATTTCGCGCACCATCTCGTGAGTTGACGGATTACCTCTCTTTGTCTTGATGCTCGGTTTTCGCTGTGCCATATTCGACCTCTAGGCCGATTATAACATAGCACTGAAAGGTTGCTGTTAAGACCCGCGATTAGAGCGGATTGAAGCCGTACCAGAGTGTTACTAACTCGTTCGCCACCAAGTGAGAATGAATGCCGCGCTGAAAGCGGATTGAAACTGCTGCTGAGATGTTTCGCTTCGCATGGTCCTCAGGTAAGTCTCAAAGCCATGTCTGAAGTGAATCTAAACTCTACATCGGCGGATGCGATAGCATCTTCATATATAGGTCTGGCTGACACGTTTGGGAGCGCAAGCAAATTCTCTTGCTCAGTGGATTCCTGCTAAAACCGTTGTTCTCAGAAAAAGCTTGCGTCTGTGGAATCTACGGGATTATAGTGTGCCCGATTTCGACGCAATAACTTTTTGGTCTTTAAAGTTCTACTACGTTATCAAGTATCTTCACTGATCTTGGCACAGGGTTGAGCGAACAATAGGAACATCCGTTTTATCAGGTAAAAGCTTCTTGAATGTGGGCGCGGCGTAGAGAGAGACAGGTCGCCTTTCCGTTGTAGAATGAGATCGTATCTCTTGCCCGCTTCGACAGCCAGATTTAGTTCCACGTTTCGGCCTCTCACATTCATCATCGCAGCACAAGCAGACAGTAAGCGCGCACCTCTTTATCATTGCGCGCCATTGAACAGGCAGAAATCTAAAGCGGCAGGTTGGCTGCGGTAAGCGTCATTCCTCGTCAAAGGTCGCCCCCGCCAAGCGGTAGTGCTTGACCGATTGACTATGGTCTGCTTGACACTTGAACATCTGAAAGCTCTCTCTTTAGCGCAGTATGAGTTCCGACTGGCGGTGCTGGCGGAAGGCGAACTGCCGCCGTTCCTCGGTTCAACATTTCGTGGCTCGTTCGGCTACGCGCTGAAGGCTGTGGCATGTTCAATGCCGCATCAGGATTGCTCGCGCTGTTTTTTGGTAGAACGCTGTCTATACCCGCGCCTGTTCGAGCCGCGCGTCCAACAGACTGACGGTCTTCTCAAGCAGCAACAGAACGCCCCACGCCCTTTCATCTTCGAGCCGCCGCTTCCCGGCCAGAAATATTCAGCGAGTCTTTTAAGCACGGAGATCGGACGCGCGCAAGCAAACGGCGGAAAATCCAACGGACAAAAGAGACTGTTTGCCGAACCATTGCGCTTCGCTGCCGGCGACGAACTGCGTTTCGGCCTGACGCTCATCGGGCCAGCGATTGAAGAGTTACCTTACATCATCTATGCCATCAGCCTTATGGCGCGGCACGGCTTCGGAGCGCAACGCACGCCGTTCGCTCTCCTACAGGTATCGGCGTTTGATGGGTCAACAACACGCCTGAAGGTCTACACACCGGAAATGGCGCGCATAGCACCGCACGACGCGCGTAGAAATTTGAGCGAGATGGTGAAAGATAGGCTGGCGCAACTTGATTTGGAGGACACGCTGCGGCTTCTATTCCTAACGCCGACGCGCATACGCTTCCAAAAGAACGTGCAAGAACGACTATGCTTTGAACAATTGGTAAAAAGCCTCTCGCTGCGCCTCACTATGCTGGCGCAAACATACAGCGCGGACAAATTCGATTACGACCATCAAGCCCTGCTCGCGCAAGCGCGCACGGTAACGACTCAGGCAGAGAGCCTTTGGCAACAGGAACTCAAACGCTACTCGAACCGCCAGGAGAAGCAGATAGAACAGGACGGCTTCATGGGCGAAGCAGTTTTCACAGGCAAAGCCATATCTGAGCTACTGCCCCTCCTCGTCGCCGGAGAATTCCTACACGTCGGCAGCGGCACGGCCTTCGGGCTGGGGCGTTACCACATCGCGGAGTGAAAGAGGGAAAGGATATGAAACACTTAATAACAATTGCTGTGGGACCTGTACAAGTATTCATCGCCAGCGCACGCCGTAGCCGCGATTTGTGGTTTGGCTCTTGGCTCTTGAGTGAGCTTTCAAAAGCTGCCGCTAACGAAATAGTTGTTGTTCATAACGATAAAGAACGACTTATTTTTCCCGCGACAGATAACCCTAATGCTCTAATTCCCGATTCGACATTCAATGTGGTCAATAAAATTTTGGCAGTAGTTGATGACCCAAAGGCTACCGGCGATGCCGTGTTGAAGGCTATGAAAAAGCGGTTGCTTGATATTAGCAAAATCCCTTTCGATAAAATCGAAAAGGATGATGCCGGTTACTCCTATTTCCGCAAAGACATTGCAGAAAAACAGGTCGAAGACATGATCGAATTTTTTTGGGCAGCTTATGAATGGAAAAATGAAAACGAGTACGCTAAAGCAAGAGAGAACGCAGAACTTCTCCTTAACGCCCGCAAAGCCACACGAGATTTCAAATCCTCCACCGCCTGGGCATCAAACGCGCCTAAGTCCGCGCTTGATGGTCAACGCGAATCCGTAATTCACGAAGACGCTTTTGAGAAGTTGGATGCTAAGAAGTTGAGAACGATTTACCGCGTGCGTTCTGGGGAGAGACTTTGCGGTGTTGGCTTACTTAAGCGCAACGGCAATCGCGGTGATGATAGCTTTTTCAGCACTTCGCATGTTGCGGCTTTGCCTTTGATTGAAAGATTGAAGACGCAAGAGCATAGAGATTTGATTGAAAAATATGTTGATGACCTCTGTATAGCACTTCGTCTCGATAAAGAATCATCCGACTTAGGCAGAGTTCCCTTCAAAGCGCCTTACAAACCGCACAATGTTTTTTCACGCATAGTCAACGGTCAGAAAATCAGCTACGACGGGCATATCCTATTTGCAGAACGCCTTGACGACTTAATTGAAGGCAAAAACAACAAAGCAAAAGACGATCTGGATAAAGCGAAAGATAAACTGAACAAGTTTTTGAAAGCCGCTCTCAATGATGAGAAGCCTCTGCCTTACTATGCTCTACTATTAGCAGATGGCGACAATATGGGCAAAGCCATTGACAGCATCAAAGACATCAATCGTCACCGCGAGCTTTCAAAAGAACTTTCGGCCTTTGCCAAGAGCGTTTCCGACGTGGTTATCAACAATCACAATGGCTCCCTCGTTTATGCGGGTGGCGATGACGTGCTTGCGTTTGTTCCACTCCACACGGTTTTGCAATGCGCTAGAGAGTTAGCGAATGAGTTCAAAGGTAAATTAAAAGGTTTTGCTCTCAAAGATAACGGCAAAGATTATCAACCAACATTATCAGTCGGAGTCGTCATCGCGCATCACTTAGAGCCTTTGCAAGATGCCCTGACGCTTGTTCGCAAGGCGGAGAAAACTGCAAAGACAGTCGAGGGCAAAGAAGCACTCGCAATCATCTTGAGCAAGCGCAGCGGCGTTGATAAAACGATAAAAGGCAGTTGGCAAAAAATAGACGATTATGAGCCGCTTGACCAACGCCTTCTTAATTTCATTCGACTTCATCGTGCGGGCGAGATTCCTGACGGAGCGGCTTACGAACTGCGCGATCTATTTCTGCGTTTGAATTGCGAAAAACACGAACCTGAATACAAAAAGCTTCAAGAAGCAATGAGAAAAGAAGCCGTGCGAATCTTGGGACGTAAGAAAATAAAAAACAAAGACATCTTAGACGCGCTGGCAAAAGACATTGAAAGCGAAAAGGCTTCAGTTGAAGATTTGGCTAACGAGTTAATTGTTGCGCGTATTTTCGCAAACGCATTCGATCAAGCGTTTGGGAAGGTGGCGCAAGCATGAAGACTTGGATTATTGAGCCGCGAGATTCTTTGATCGTACGCGACGGAAGACCTTTCGGGTTAGGCGCAGGAATGCGCGCAACGTCGCTAGATTTCCCTTTCCCTTCGACGACGACTGGTGGCGTTCGCACACGCGCAGGCTTAGACGCACAAGGTATCTTCGACACGAATCTGATTAGCGCGGTCAAAGGAATCGGCATTAAAGGCCCACTACTTGTTGAGTTGGATAACAACGGCGAGATTTGTGATTGGCTTATGCCCGCGCCATCGGATGCTCTATTGATGCGTGTTGAGGGCGATGATAGGAGAGCCAAAATCAAACGCCTCGCACCGATAAGTGTTGCACAGGATTTGATGAATCTTGAAAACGGTTTGCTTCCTATTGGCATAGTTGATCCACTAAAAGGCAAGCCGCTTGATGAAGCCCCGCGTTATTGGTGTTGGGATAGATTCAGAGATTGGTTGATTGAATCACGGGATCAATCAATCGATTTGAAAAATTTAGGACACAGTGGGCCTGAAAAGGATTCTCGCGTTCATGCAAGCATTAACGATTCATTAACTACGGGCGAAACAGGCGAGAACAATCTGTTTCAAACTCGCGGACTGGAGTTTCGACGCATCTTGAGCGAGGAAAAATTAAAAGATACAAAACGCCTCGCGTTGGTCGTGTTCATTGAAGACAACGCGCAAGCGCAAAATGTCGAAGAAGGCATTGCTCCGCTCGGTGGTGAACGTCGCCTTGTCGTTTGGCGCGAAG
>MNJR01000039.1:58476-95247 GCA_001920415.1 Acidobacteria bacterium 13_1_20CM_3_53_8
ACCTGCGTTTTTCAAAAGCGGTTCTTATCCCGAAAAGCTTTTGCAGACGCAACATGGCATCACACCGAAACTAAAAGCCATCGCGCACAATCGCCATCAAGTCGTTTCCGGCTGGAACTTTGAGAAAGTCAATGTCAAAAACGGAAGAACAATTTGGGGAGAGCCGAAGCCGACACAAAGGCTCGTTCCATCGGGCGCGGTTCTTTTCCTTGAACTCGATGGCGATGTAAATAAACGCAAAGAGTGGGTTGAAAAAACTTGGTTAAGTTGCGTCAGCGATGACGACCCGAATAATCAACAAGACTTTCGCAAAGACGGGTTCGGTCTAGCCGTGCTTGGAGCATGGGACGGCAAACTTTTGGAGATGGGGTAAAAGATATGGGAAGAAAAGTACCGACGGTTACAGCACCTGATTCTATTACACCTAATTTGCAGGCCAAGCGAATCAAGGGGAAAGATGTCGCACTCATCCGACAAGCACGAGAGTATGAACTCATCACACCGCTTTTCGGCGGCGGCACTGAAACTCAAAAGGCCGACCCTGTTAGCATCATCCGCGTTCCAAGCATTCGCGGACAACTACGCTTCTGGTGGCGGGCAATTCGCGGCGGGCCATTCGGCAGCGATTCTCTAGGTTTGCAAAGAATGAAAGAGGCTGAAGATAAGATTTTCGGCTCAGCCAGTATTGGCGACAAAGCGAGCTCGTCTCAATTGCAGATTGATTTAACTATGGCAAATCGCGGAAAGGATTTATCTTTGGTGACTAATTATAAAGGCAAACAAGTTCACATATCTGACATTAGCTCTCCCTACGGCTACGCAGCATTCCCTTTGAGAGAAAAAAAGTTAGGCACCGTCGTTAATGTTGGCTTCTCTATCTCTCTTTCATATCCCGCAAGCCTTACACCGGAAATTGAAGCGGCTTTGTGGGCTTGGGAGATGTTTGGCGGAATTGGCGGAAGAACAAGGCGCGGTTTCGGCTCTTTACAGCAAAAGAGCTATAAACCAACTGTTGATAGTGTTCAAAAAGACATTGAAGGTGGTCTTACAAAACATCTTGCCGGAAACACTTTTCCGCCTAATGTTCCGCATCTCGTCAACAATTCTACTTTGATTAAAATCACATCGCCCCACAACAATGTTCCTGACGTTTGGGAGTATCTGATTGGAGAGTTGAAGAAATTCAGGCAAGACCGCCCTTGGAATTCTACAAAAAATAAACCGAGTCGTAGTAATTGGCATGAGCCTGACGCAATAAGAAATGTGACAAGCTATGCTAAGTATCATCCGCCAAAATCTTCAAATGTTAATAAGTTTCCAAGAGCTGCTTTCGGATTGCCTATAATTTTTGGTGATTATCTACTTGACGCGGGATAGGTAAGAAGAATAATATGCGGCGCATGTCCTTACAAAACATGCCGCCGAAAACATCTCTTACCTTCGCGGAGCGTCACCCGCTTCTAGCTCGCTTCATTCTGAATAAGAAAGTGCTGGGAACAGGATTACTTGTATTGCTAACAAAGGCTTCGACGTTTTTCACGTTCGGAGAGAAGTTCATTGACAACTTACAGCGTATTCAATTTATCCAAGACAATACACCAAAGTTTATTGACTTCTTGCGGTATTTGTTTTCGCCTCGTGGCGCAGACGTATTACAGTTGATTGCGCTGACTGTTTTCGTTCTCGTTGTAGCCTATGCGGTAAACGCGAAAGCATCGGATGGTAGGCAGCCTAAAGAAAGGCTAATTAAAGCTCCTCACGCCGAACAACCAGCTATCAAAGAACCATCTCCCGACGAGAGACTACATGAACTTGAAGTGACTAGCAACAGGCGCATACAAGTTCTTGAAACACAACATAGGGAACAGGTCTCAAACTTTGAATCGGAAATTGCATCACTCAAAACTCAGTTAGAAGAACGTCAGGAACACAGTTTAGTATTTGAAGTTGAAGAAGGGTTTCATAATCACGTAAAAATTCGCGGCCAAGCTGAGAGTTGGGCTATCTCTTTTGACATCAAAATACGTTTTATAAACCGCGACATTTATTCAGATTCGGTACTAGACATAAAAGTGTTGCTCTTTAGAGATGAAAGTCATGTGGGTTTATCGGAAATCCCCTCGTTGACACCACCACAGTTATATCTAGATCAAGGTGAGGGCACAGAAAAAGTTAAGCCAAGTGGCTTAGAGATTCCATCGGGGCGCGCGACTGAACATTATATGCTACATGGTCATTTAGAAGTATCACGTGATGCTAGACTTGGCTGGGGGATGTTTTTGCGTGTGACTATGGAAACCGTAAGGCAAAGTTCAAATACCGTTGACTTAGCCATTGATTATGACCCCGCAATTAGACTCTCTGGTGGGTCTCTTGCTCTCAAAAGGTAGGTTCTTTGAAAAGAGCAAGGCCGCCGCGCAACATGACGTGGGAGGTCAACGCGACGGCCTCTCCTGCACAAGCCCTACCCACACTATCAGGCGTGCAGGTTATCGAGAGACGCTTTCCCTCAAGAGCGTCTCCCGAACCGGAATTTAGTTAGTGCATTGAAAACATAGGGTGAAGTAAAAGCGTGTTATGATGCGCTTGTTCTAGTCTTTGAAAATTAGCGACGGCTACATGCGACGCCTCAAAACCTCAAGGGAGTAATGAGCATCGCCGTTCGAGATGAAAGGTTTTCACTCACGGCGAACAACTTGAGGGAATGCATATTATTACCAGATGGTAATAAAAGCAACCTAGTCGTGCCCCGTTTACTAGGAGGTGACTCCTAGTGGGAGGGAAGGGGCGCATGAAGCAAGAGCGTTTAGCTGAGAAGCTAAAGCAAATCAGGCTTGCGTTGGGGTTGTCTCAAACAGAGATGCTTTACCGTTTGGGAGTGGAGGACTTGATTACTTATCACCAGATTTCAAGATATGAAACGGGAACGCGAGAGCCACCGTTAAGGATTCTTTTGGAGTATGCGAGAGTGGCGGGAGTTTGTACGGATACGTTAATTGATGACAAGAGGGACTTGCCCGCACGGTTGCCGGGCAAGGTGAAGCACAAATAAAGGCGACGAGTTTTGGTAGAACTCAATCGCCTTCTGAACACTGAATAAGGGTTCGTTGCTGGTTTGAATCTTACATGATTAGGAGAAAGCCAGCAATGAGCAATCCGATTTTTGAAATAATCACGCCGGAGCAGCACATAAGGATTTACGCCAACGGAGTAGTCGAAGGCTGTGGCAAAGAAGGTCGCATTGTAAATCACATAGGGACAGCAATCAGACCGGAGTTATTCGCTTACTTTAGCAAGTCCCATGAGCCTGAGCCTTGTAACGTTCCATACGTTAATCCAAATCCTACTATCTTAGGGTCGTCAGGGTCGGGTACGTCACAAGGTATAGGCGAAAACGGCGCAAGAATATCAGCGCAAGAAGTGGCGGCTACTGGCGAAAAATAATAGCAGAGGGCGGCTGTGTTTTCGTCCTCGTATTCTGTCCCGCTGAATATGGCAAAGCCAGCAGGGCTGCCAAGTTGAACGTCTCGCACTTGTGCTGCCATTGCCATGTTGGCGGCAATTTTCACGGTTTCTGCTGATGGAAATGGAAGGGCTATTTTATACCAAGACATGATTTCTCCTTTATGCGGCCTCGTCCTTTATCAATTCCTTGTACTCAAGGTTTGACGAAGCGATGAGCCGAAGCAAAGTATCACGGAATAGATAAGGGTTGTTTCGATTGTTGAATCTAAACTCAAACTCGTCAAGGTAACGATCAAGATGCTTTACACTAACTTGATGATACGCGCCAACTATCGAACGCTTGAAGAGAGAGAACACGCCTTCGACGGTGTTCGTGTGAACGTCTCCGCGCACGTATTCATCTGCGCTATGATTGACAGTCTCATGCGTTGTGTCGCTATCTTCTATTCCGTTATAAGCAGGCCAGTCGTCAGTCATAATTCGTTTGGTATCTGGCGCGGTCTGTTCACGGATGAAGTTATGAAGAGTCTCGCGGTCTCGCGTCTTTTCAAGTTTGATGCGAACCGCTCCGTCACGTTGAATGATAGCCAGAGCCATTGCTTTGTTGACCGTGCCTCTGCCTTGAATCTTTCGCTCTCTGTCCTTTTTGTGCATGTTCTTTGCTTTGCCGCCTATGAATGTTTCATCAACTTCTACAATCTCATTCAGAAGCGATGTATCAGCATCCTTCACGGCTGCGCGGATTCTATGGCAGAGATACCACGCGGTTTTATATGCTACGTGAAGCGTGCGTTTGAGTTGATTAGCGGAGATACCTTTTCGAGATTCACAGATGAGATAAATAGCCGCGAACCATTTAGTCAAAGGAAGGTGCGAATCGTGAAAGATTGTTCCGGCAGTTACGGAGAATTTATAACCGCATGATTCACAATCAAACTGGTTACGTTTGTACTCGCGCGACATCTTGTCACTCTGGCAACGCGGGCATTTTACGCCGTCCGGCCAGCGCAGTTTTTCAAGAGCGATGCGGCATTGTTCATCCGTTCCGAACTGCTCAAACAGTTTCATTAAATCCATCTCTTGTTTCGGTGCTTTGACTTTAGCTTTACGTGCCATGATAGGAGTCTCCTATGACTGAGAAGAAAAAGAGTGAACCGTTGGATTTGAGCAAACAGAAACATCCGATTGATATGACATCGGATGAACTATTGGATTATACGATTGCGCCGGAGATTGCGGAGCGGTTAAGAGAGATAGCGCGGAGCAATGATGCTCCCGAAGATTGCGAACCGGATGGTGATAGCTCTTGAACACGAAAGCATGATAACATAAGGCTTATCCCGCGTCAAGTAGATAATCACCTAATTTTTAAGTTTAGCCCTAACGATGTGCCCAATGGCGACCCGCAAGAAACGACGCTTGAAGGTAAAGATGAGAGTCAAAAACGAATGGCAAGCCCTTTGATATTGCGTCCATTGGCTTGCGCTAACAATCAAGCCGTTGGTCTTGCAGTTGTTTTGTCAGGAACGAGTTTGCCGCCTAGCGGAATTATCTTGAGCGATGCGCCCGGCAATCCGACTGTCCAAGCAGATTTAACGCCAACAGAAGCAAGCAGCATTACACCGCTTGGTGGCAATGCTGATGTCTTGCAAGCTTTTTTAGGCAAACTAAAATAGGAGTTTTCTATTATGGAAAAGAGATTGATTTTTGTTCACGCACTTTCGCCTTTGCACGCAGGGACGGGGCAGGGCGTTGGGGTCATTGATTTACCGATAGCAAAAGAGAAAGCTACGGGCTTGCCTTATTTGCCCGGTTCGTCTCTGAAAGGGACGCTACGCGATGAGTTCAATGGTGATCTGCAACGCGACAAAATTTTCGGACCCGAAAAAGATAACGCAAGCGATTACGCGGGCGCAATTCAGTTTACAGACCAAACGCTTCTATTGTTGCCTGTGCGAAGTCTTGCGGGAACATTCGCTTGGGTGACTTCGCCTTACATCTTGCGAAGATTGAAGCGAGATGCGACGGATGCAGGCGCAAATGATTTGCCCGCAGACATCCCTAAGCCTAGCAGTGAAAGTCGTTGCGAGGTGCATTCCGAAGATAACGGCGTTGCTGTCACCAAGTTGATCGTCTCCGGCGTTGATAAAGTTTGCCTTGAAGACTTAGACCTTACGCCGACAGAATCAACGTTAGTGAAAGATTGGGCAGATTGGCTCAAGGGTAGAGTGTTTCCTGCGGGCAATCCCTGGCAAGAAATGTTGGGCGAAAGACTTTGTGTTGTGCATGACGACGTTCTCTCTTTCATTCTCAACACCGCAACGGAAATCACTGCGCGAGTGAAAATCCAAGACGATGCAAAGACAGTTGAAAGAGGCGGTTTGTGGTACGAAGAGGCTTTGCCGGCGGAATCAGTCTTGTTCGGCTTGGCTCTAAGTTTTCCTAATCCGAAAACGCAGATGACAGACACACAAATTTTTGATGCGATAAAACCGAAGCTTGAGAACGCTTTGCAATTCGGCGGCAAGGCTACTGTCGGGCGCGGCATCTGCCGCGTCAGCATAAGTAACAGCGCGGCACCAAACGGAGGATGAAAGTTATGTTGACACGCGAACAAGAGTACGCAGCGACGATTTACGATCAAGTTGCACGCGAGATAGAACCGAAACTGCGTCCGGCGCAAAAGAAATACGGCTCGATGGCTCATAGGCTCCCCGTGTTGATTCGCGTTGCGGGGTTGGCTCAGGCTCTTCAATTCGTTGAATCACGCGGGAAGGACGAGCAGAAACTTTTACTTCAACATCTCGCCTTAACGCTAGGATTCACAAATGATGAAGGTGAGAATGCAATAAAAGCTAAAGCGAAGTTGCTAGATGAAAGTCGAACGTCGCATCTCGGGGCTTATATGCGTTTGACTCAGCAATCATTGGCGGCTCTCGAATGGTACAAGCGTTTTGCCCAATCAGTGTTGAAAGTTGAAGCAGGCGAGGAAAGCGATAACGATTAAAGAGATTGCAGGAGATTAGACATGAGTTCAAGACGCGATGCTCTCGCAACTATAAATCTAAACATCAGCGAACGACCTAACGCGGGTTTGTGGTTGTATAAATATATGGAAGATGCAACGGATACTAAAAGTCGTGCTGATTTTGCGCGTCAGGTTGCAGAGATAGAAGAGCCTTCCGCCAATAAACCCGACGAGATACCAGTTTACAAAAGGTTCTATGATTCTTGGGAAAAGACTCTAAAAGAAGAGCTCAACGCAGATTGTCGCAAGGCTAAAGTTCAAAATCGCATGGTCGTCGGGTTGGGCGCGGATGGTGTTCTTGAAACGAGTGTTGCGCTGCATAGAACTTACGGCGTGCCTTATATTCCAGGCAGCGCTTTGAAAGGCTTGACGGCGGCGTTTGCCCGTCATTACTGCGGCGTTGATTGGCAGCAGGATTCTACAAAGGGCTATTACAAAATCGTGTTCGGAACAAATGATGAAGCTGGTTATGTGACCTTCTTCGACGCGCTTTACGTTCCAAATTCAGGACATGATAAAAAGGCTCTTCACTTCGACATCATGACCGTTCATCACGAATCTTACTATCAAGGGAAAAAAGATGATAAGGGGCATCATCTTCCGCCAGCAGATTGGGACGACCCGAATCCTATTCCTTTCATTTCTACAACGGGCGAATACTTAATCGCCTTAGCCGCGCCCGAAGGTTGTGAAGCGTGGCTTAACGCCGCGCATATAATTCTCGAAGAGGCATTGAAATGCGAAGGAATCGGTGCCAAAACTTCGAGCGGCTACGGGCGAATGGAAATCATAGACAAGCCCGCGATACTCGTTGATGAAGACAAATCATTTGCCGACGCATTGATTGAAAAAATCAAAAGCATTCCCGATAGTAAACTTCCGGGCGAGCTGGGAGAATATGCGAACAAATTAATTAACTCGACAATCAAAGCCCAACACAAAAAGCGCGTTGCTGAATTGATTGTTACGCGAACAACGAAGTTAGGAAACAAGCAACAAAAGAGATTTGAAGAAAAAAGGTGGTTCGCACCGATTCAAATCATGTTGAAAAGTTAAATGCTACAAGCCTTTACATAACCATAGGTGAATATCTAATCTTTGGCTTAAGGTGTATATGAAAATCGTTTCCTTTCTTGGAATAGGTGATTATTAGCCAGTCACCTGCTGTGGATTTCGGACACAGCCACGCCCTAGTAATAAAATCTTGAATGCAGTTGAAGAATTACCGAGGCAATTAGAAACGATGGTTTTTGAAGAACAGGGCAAAATGCGAGGGTGAAATGAGCTATGTTCGATTAAACATCATAGACCAGACCCAAACGATCAATGGTGAGGTTCACGGTTATTTTGGCGATGCGTTGATGGCGGCGTTGACGGCGGAGCCGGAGACGGTTGAGGAGTTGGCGCTGGCGTTGGCTAGGTTTATTAAGCCGCAGGGCGATTCGTCGCCGTTTGCCGGGTTTCGGGAGGGGGAGGATTTTGAGCCTTACGATGCGGGCGTGGTGGTGATTGATCTGGGGGCGAGGGTTGTGGCTGCGGATTCGAGTTATTCGCAAGCGTCGGCGGAAGGCAGTTTTCGTGTGCAGAGTGAGTTTGCGGAAGAGGATGTTTTTGTTTCTTATCGTCTGTCTGATGATTGGCTGTTCGTTTATTCGATTCCTGAATGCGAAGGCGTTTGTGAGCGAAGACGTGAGGAGCGTTTGGTGGTCGAACTGTTTGATGCGCGCGAGGTTTTGTATGGCAGAGCGTTGTTGGAATTCATCGCGCGGGAATGTTTTGAGGCGCGAGGTTCAGATGATGAAGAGTTGTTCACGAAGATTCACGCGAAGTGGTTGATAACGGCGAGAGAAGACCTGCGGGGCAGGACGCCGCGTGAGGTTTTGTTGGAGGAGCGGGAGTTCATTGATTTCGATTTACATTCGAGAGCGTTGCAATAGTCTTTCACGAAAGAATGCCCGATGCCTCTGTCTTTAAGCTCAAATGCCTATCGTTTCTCCGGTTTCGGCTCGCATGAGATTGTCGTTTATTACGACATGGTTCGTCATTTGCTCGGCGAGTGTTTTGAAGATATGCGGCGGGGGTTTTCGCCAGAGGCGGAGATCGAGCGTTTGGAGAAACTTAAAGCCGCGTGGTTGGATGTGCCACATAAAGATTATTCCAGTAGAAGGCCATCGCACGTTATCGAATGGGAACGTAAGCGAGTGAACATGACTATGTCCGCAAAGGAGTATGTGATTGATGAAGATTGCGAGATGTGTGAGGCGCTGGCCGTAGAGTTTGACACGCCTGTGTTCTGGGGTCTTGACGGCTCAAGTATGGATGAAGGCTTCGAGTTCTCCTTTTACAAGACTCTTGAGGAATTTGAAGCGGAAGAGCGCAGGCGTGAAGAGTTCAACCGGGAGTTTGAGAGAGATTGGAAAGTGGGAAAATACAATCAGCCGTTCGATGAGTCGTCGATTGATTTTGACGAGCCTCCGTTCTAGAGAAGGCATTGATCTTATACAAAGCTGACTCACTTTTCTTTTGGCAAGCTTGCCAAGCAATAAGCTCCGCGATAGTTGTGCTATCAAAGCTCTGCTATGGTCGCTACGAAACTGACATTACTCAACACCAGCATTCTCACAAGCTTTGGAACTTACACATATGAGCCTCTCTCGCTTGAGGAAGCGCGTGCGCTTGTCGGCGAATTTCAGCGCGAGGGGAAAAGCATTCAATCGGCCATAGGACATCAGACGACGGCAGATTTGCTTTCGGCTTTGCTCGGAATTGCCGTCGCCGTCAATCGCACCGAATACCAACAAACCGTTGATGATGCTGCTTTGATTTTCAAACTCAAAGGTCGCCCGCCGGAAGGAAAAGTTTTAAGCCGTGAAGAGTTGGAAGAGATGGGGTATGAGTTTGGTTTACTGACTCGAAAATCTTGAGAGAAAGCGACCCCTATATCAGAGAAAAAGGATAAGGTTAAAATGCCCGAACGTGCAGATATTATTGATACACTAAGACGCTTTTTGGATGTCAATAGAAACCGGACAGGCAAATCAATTATTTTGTTTCTTCTGGGGATCATCTGTTTGGGTTGGATTGTGAGCGCCCTTTACGGCCTTTTTGATATTTTGAGCAGAGGTGTTTTCGGCTTGCTGGGCGCAAACAAACTGCTTGCTGATTGGAAGTGGTCTTTGGGAGTTGCGTTTTTGAATCTTGCTTTTTCGCTTATCGCTTTTTCAGGAATATATTGGCTGATGAAACGACATTTGAAACCCAACTCAATTCAAACGAAAACGATTTTGTTCGAGACACCATCGCCGCATAACGGTCTGATATTTTTGTTGGGTCCGTACAAGCACCGCGATCAAAGCAGATATGGGGCGTTTAATACAATCTATCTTGACGATGCGGATACGAGAGAGCAGCTTTTGAAGTCTAATTGGGGGCCGTTAGTTGTTGCCGTTCAACATCACGCCCAATCTTCAACTCTCAAACATTGCTGGTTGATCTGCACACAAGGCCAAGCGGGGTCTGCTTTGCAATTTGAAAAGGCTGAAGAAGTGATAAAACACTTTGCGGGCAAAAAAGTGAAGTGCCACAAACGAGAGGTTGCGAGCATGAATGATGTGGGCGAAGTGGCAAAGGTCGTAAATAAAATTTATGAGAGCGCGCCTTTGGGAGAAAACTTGATGCCGGAACAGATCATTGCAGATTTTACAGGCGGGACCGCCGCCATGAGCGGAGGGTTGATAATTGCTACCTTATTGAAAGATCGTCATGTGCAGTATTTTAGCCAAGACCCTGATAAACCTATTTTCAAAGAAGACGGACAAGCCTTCACGCCGCAGGAGATCGCAGAGACAAACGCGCTGATAACAGTCGTCATTTCCACTTCGCTGCAACCCGCAGAAATCGCCGACGCTGATAACGAAGATAATCTTGTAAAGATGGAAATTTGAGTGAGGCTTTATGCCGAAAGAAAAACTACCTAAATTATCCGAAGCGCAAGTCCGTGCGCTGGCGAATGAGAAAAGTTTTGAGCGCGGTCAAAGTTATTATCAGGACGGCGCAATTGCTGAGCCTCTCAGACAAGGCTTGGAACTGAGGGCGGAGTGTGAAGGCTCTGAGTATGAGCCTTATCAAATCTCCGTCAAGCTCGGAGCAAAGGGCGTCGCGGAAACTTCCTGCACCTGCCCGTATGATTGGGGCGGCATCTGTAAACACATCGTCGCATTGCTGCTCGCCTACGTTCACAATCCGCAAGCCTTTCGCGTCCTTGAACCGCTCGACAAGATGCTTGCCAATAAAAGCAAAGATGAGTTGATAGCTATCATTCAAGATATGCTCAGGCACAAGCCCGATTTGATTTCAGTCGTCGAGTTGACCAAAGAGACGCAGGAGATCAAACAGGGTAAGCCGCTGAATGTTTCCGTTTATCGAACGCAAGCGCGTCGTGCGATGCAACACGAAACGCCGCGCAGCGTCGAAAGAGAGTTGCGGTCTCTCAGAGACACCGCCGCGCGTCTTGCCAAAGGCGGCGACACGTTGAACGCTGGCGCAATCTATCACGCGCTTCTTGATGAAACGGTCGAAGGTTATGTCGAGATAGTTTCTGAGATGGACGAAGACGGCGACATTGCCATCATTATTGATGACTTTGCCAAAGGCATGGGCGAATGTCTGGCGAAAAGTGAAGCCGACCCGGAAACTCGCCGCGAGTGGTTAGAAACTTTGCTGCGCGCTGAACTCGCAGACATAGAACTCGGAGGCATAGACCTTGCGCCGAGCGCGAAAGAAGCGATTTTGAAGTACGCAAATAGAGAAGAATGGCAGTGGATTGAAGAACGCTTGTCTAAAAGCTTTTCCGCGAACGGCGGCTGGGCGTATGAAATCATCCAGAGCTTTCTAGCCAAAGGGCGCAAGAAGCACAAGATTAAATCCTGATCGTTTACCAATCCGAAGTTAAAAGATATGGAAAAACGAAAGCACATCCTGTTATGCGTTGCGGGCGGAACTCCGGCAATTATTACCGAAACGCTTTGGGCATTGAAGGAGCGTGGCGAGCGTGTAGATGAGATTGGACAGCGAGATTTTGCATTTGCGGTGCGAACCTCGTGTCAAAAAGAGATACAGGTGATTGAGCCTGAAAAGAAAGCAGTATCTCTAAAGGAGATAGGCAGCATTTAGAAGGACAGATGAGATGCACGGTTTCGCACTCGCTGAAAACATTGACTTTATATCTAAAAAATTAGATAAATGGCGGCATCCCGAAGCATGGCAAGACGGGGTACGGGAAATCCAGTCGGCAAGATTATCCAGGCTCAGGGTTTACGATAGCGACAGTGAGAATGCATGCCGCGATGAAAGCGGATTGAAACGGTGCCGGAGCTGCTGCAGGACGAGGCGCTACGGGGTGAGAATGAATGCCGCGTTGAAAGCGGATTGAAACTTATCCATGAGCGTGCCGCCATAATGTCGCGCGGCGTGAGAACGGATGCCGCGACTAAAGCGGATTGAAACAGGAGTTGGCCTACCCTCCAAGTTGGGGTCACGCGTGAGAATGAATGCCGCGCTCAAAGCGGATTGAAACTCATTGCGCCTTACCTGCCTTTGCCGAAAGATTTGTGAGAATGAACGCCGCGTCTAAAGCGGATTGAAACTCCTCCGTGCCGAACTCAATGAGTTCCAATGGTTGACGTGAGAATGAACGCCGCGTCTAAAGCGGATTGAAACGCTAGAACCTAGCGCGCCAAATCATTTGGGAAGTCGTGTGAGAATGAATGCCGCGATGAAAGCGGATTGAAACACGCCTGCTTTCTTGCCAAGTTCCTTAACGAACCTGATTTGAGCCTGAGAGTCGCCGATGTGAATTGGCGCAAAGCTTACGAAGCAATCTATGGCGAGGTGAGTGTGCGCGCTTTCGCTTGCCGGATACTATTGACCTGATGGCAGGGACTATTCATTCTCTATTTCTACAACCGTATTTTCCCGTCAGAGCGGAAAAGCTATCCACTAAATCACACGAAACAGCACGAAACGAGCCAGATGAAATTCGTGTCGCTTCGTGTGATTTAGTGGATAACTCTTTTTCTTTTAAGAATGAATAGACCCTAGACCTGCTGGGCAGTGGTATTTTCTGGGCGGGTGGCTATATGATACTGAGAGCACTTTATCTCTATACCCAGAAACAACTGCGAAACTTACAAGCTCATATAGTTGCTAGAGCGCTATTTCTCTGTATCTGAAGAACGTGATTGCGCTGAGCCGAGCGATGCAGCGTTATGAGCATGTCTCTAAAATCAGCCTTGCGGACGCTGTGGCCCAACTTGATAACGAGAAAGTAATCAGCGCTGGAAAAGAGACGCGCGTCACAGGGCGCGTCACAAAGTAGTTCGTGAAGGTAGCAGGAAGAGGCCGGAAGGGCTTAGAATAGGGATTGAAGAATAACCCCACGCTAAGACTAAGATGGACGAACCTGCGAGTTATTTCCTGAGCCTTTTGCTGGATGAGACCACGCACGCCGAGACAGTATCGTTCGGAAGCGCAATCTGGAAGCTAGCGGCTGTGCTGCTGCTCGTCTGCGCCAACGGCTTCTTCGTCTGCTCGGAGTTTGCGCTCGTCACTGTCCGCCGCCCACGCCTTGAGGCGCGAGCCGAAGCTGGCAGCAAGGCGGCACGAGCCGCACTGCGACTGCTGAGCGAGCCTACGGTCTTCATCTCCGCCACACAGCTAGGCGTAACACTCGCCTCGCTCGCTTTGGGTTGGATAGGCGAGCCGACCGTTGCAGCGCTGCTTCTGCCACTCGCCAACCGAATCGCAGCTTCCGGCACAGCCAACTACGTGGCGCACGGCGCGGCCATAGCAATCGCGTTCATAGCAATCACATTTCTTCATATTGTGCTAGGCGAATTGATGCCGAAGATGGCTGCGCTGGAGCGCGCAGAGCAGCTAGCGCTCATAGCCGCGCCACCGCTTGAACTGTTCGCCAAAACTTTTCGCGCGCCTATATGGGTCTTCAACAAGACCGGGACGAGTCTGGGTCATCTGCTTGGTCTGAAATCCTCGCTCGAACATACAGCGGTTTACACACAGGCAGAGTTGCAACAGCTTGTTGACATCTCCGTAGAAAGTGGTCATCTGGGGCATGAAGAGCGGCGATTGATTAATCGCATCTTTCAATTTTCAGATACTCTCGTTCGTGAGGCTATGGTTCCGCGCACGCAGATAGCTGCAATCTCTGACGATTGCACGCTCGAACAGATTGCAAAAGCTTTCCAGCAACACGGCTACTCGCGTCTGCCCGTCTATCACGGCTCGCTGGATAACGCAGTGGGCTTCATACATAGCAAGGACGTGATGCCGTATCTTTTGAAGCCCGAAAAATTCCGGCTCGAACACGTGCTGCAATCGCCGCTCTACGTTGTTGACACTGCGCGTTTGGAGGACGTGCTCAAGCAGATGCAGAAGGCCAAAGCGCATTTCGGCTTCGTCGTTGACGAGCACGGCGGCACCGAAGGCATCATCACGCTCGAAGATTTATTGGAAGAGATTGTCGGCGACATCTCCGACGAGCACGACGAAGAGGTGAACGAGCAGATAAGCGAAGAGCGCGATGGAAGTTTCGTGTTAGACGGCGGACTTGCTGTGCGCGACCTCAATCGCCGCTTGAATCTCTCGCTTCCAGAATCCGAGGCTTACACGACCGTCGCTGGCTTCCTCATGAACGAAGCTGGGCGTGTGCTTCAGCCCGGCGAGGTCGTTAGCTATGACGGCCTTCTCTTTCACATAGAGCGCGTTGACCGCCGACGCATAGCCCGCGTTCGCCTTGAACGCCCAGAAGAGGAAGAACACGCCGAAGACGAAACCCCCACCAACAGCGCGGCAGCAAGTTAAGGCAAAAGTAAAAAGGTAAAAGGCAAAAGGGATAAGGACGAAATCAATGCTATTACTTCTTCTCATTCCTAAATCTGTAAAAGCGGTTTCCTCCTAACTTTTTACTTTTACCTTTTGCCTTTCCTTTGCCTTTTTCCTTTTATCTTTTCTTTTGGTAAAGTTGCGCGTTAAATTCCTGAAATTATTTGACGGAGAAACTTTCTGATGAGCTTGATTGAGCAGATCAGCGCGCGCGAGATTCTGGATTCTCGCGGCAACCCTACGGTTGAAGCTGAAGTTGTTTTGATTGGCGGCGAGGTGGGTCGCGCTGCCGTGCCTAGCGGCGCTTCTACGGGCGAGCACGAGGCAGTTGAATTGCGCGACGGCGACCGGAAGCGTTACGGCGGCAAGGGCGTGCTGAAGGCTATAGAGAATGTCAACGAAATTATTGCTGACGCGCTCGTAGGGATGGACGCGCTCGATCAGGCCGAAGTTGATGCGGCGCTCATAGCCCTTGATGGGACGGAGACGAAATCAAAACTGGGCGCGAACGCGCTGCTTGCCGTTTCTCTTGCTACTGCGCGCGCCGCTGCTACATATATGGAAATTCCTCTCTACAAATATCTGGGTGGGCCGAACGCGCGCACTCTGCCCGTGCCCATGATGAACATAGTCAACGGCGGCGCTCACGCAGACAACAATGTAGATTTCCAGGAATTCATGATCGTGCCCGTCGGCGCAGAAAGTTTTCACGAAGCGCTGCGCACAGGCGCTGAGATTTTTCATGCTCTCAAGAACGTTCTAAAAAAACGCGGTCACGCTACGAGCGTTGGCGACGAAGGCGGATTTGCGCCGAACTTGAAATCGAACGAAGAAGCGATTGAGACGATTCTAGAGGCGATAGGGCAGGCGGGTTACAAAGCTGGCGGCGACGTGATGCTGGCGCTTGACCCGGCTGCGAGCGAGTTTTACGACGCGGGCAAATACGTTTTCAAAAAATCTGACGGGCGGAAACTGTCCGGCGATGAGATGGTCGCGTTCTGGAAAAGCTGGGCTGAAAAATATCCTATCATCTCGATTGAAGACGGCATGGCCGAAAATGATTGGGACGGGTGGAAGACTTTAACAGACGAGATAGGTCAGCGCGTGCAGCTTGTGGGCGATGACCTCTTCGTCACGAACACGAATTTCCTGCGCAAAGGAATAGAGCGCGGCGTTGCCAACTCGATTCTAATAAAGGTCAACCAGATCGGAACTCTGACGGAAACATTAGATTGCATCGAACTGGCAAAGACGCACGGGCGCACAGCCGTCATCTCGCACCGTTCTGGTGAGACTGAGGATTCATTCATCGCTGATCTGGCAGTTGCAACGAACGCCGGACAGATAAAGACAGGAAGCCTGTCGCGCACCGACCGCATTGCGAAATACAACCAGCTACTTCGCATCGAAGAGGACTTGCGAAGCGCCGCTCGCTATCCGGGGCGAGCAGCGTTTTATCAAATTGAGCAACCGTCGCAAGCGGAAAAGTCAAAAGGTAAAAGGCAAAGGAAAGGCAAAAGGTAAAAGTAAAAAGGCAAAAGTTAGGAGGAAACCGCTTTTACAGATTTAGGAATGAGAAGAAGTAATAGCATTGATTTCGTCCTTATCCCTTTTGCCTTTTACCTTTTTACTTTTGCCTTTCCTTTGCCTTTTGCCTTCCTTTAAACTTCTTATTCCGGGAGATTCAACTTGGCCTACGAATTACATCGCGGCGAATATTTAATCAGCACAGAGCCTGCGCGCCTTGACATAGAATTCATTCACAACTATCTGAGCACACAGACCTACTGGGCCACAGGCAGACCGCTCAATGTTGTGAAGCGTTCAATCGAAAATTCGCTCCCCTTCGGGCTTTATCATGAGGAGAAGCAGATTGGCTTCGGGCGTGTCGTGACAGACTACGCTACGTTCGCGTGGATAGCGGACGTGTTCGTGCTTGACGAATATCGCGGTCAGGGTTTGGGGAAATGGCTGATGGAGGCTATGGTCTCTCATCCAGACCTTCAAGGCTTTCGTCGCTGGGTTCTTGCCACGAAAGACGCGCATGGTCTTTACCACCGATTCGGATTCATGGAATTGAAGCGGCCAGAGCGATGGATGGAGCGGCACGACCCGAACACACAGGAAAGACCGGACTACTGGAAAGATGATGAGCAGGCGCGCTGAGTGAAATTAAGTGGAGCAAACTTATGTTCTTTTTCTTCATCATCGGCACACACTTTTTCACATGGGGTTCGGAGCAGACGCCGCGCGAGATGCGCTGCGGCAAGTGTGGGACGGTCGCTCATTTCACCTTGAAGAAAGGGATGCGTTTCATCACGCTCTTCTTCATCATTCCTATCATCCCCATCAGCGGCGTGAAAGAATTGGCGCAGTGCCCGACTTGCGGAACGCGCTACCAGATGACAGCATAAAACAGTTTTTAGTTTTCAGTTTTCAGAACGAAGGGAACCGGCTTTTAACTGAAAACTGAAAACTAAAAACTGAAAACTGTTCTTAAGGGGTAGAAAATATTTTGACTAACAAGAAGGTGCCGCTCGCGCTCATCATTATTGACGGCTGGGGCTACTCTACGGAGCGCGAAGGCAATGCCATAGCGCTCGCCGCGAAACCTTACTACGATGAACTTTTGGAAAAGTACCCGCACACGCTTCTAGAAGCGTCTGGCACGCGCGTAGGACTTCCCGACAGGATAATGGGCAATTCCGAAGTCGGCCATCTAAACATAGGCTCTGGTAGAGTGATTCGCATGGACGTGTCGCGCATTGATCACGCCATAGAGACGGGCGAGTTTTTCAGAAATGAAGCGCTCGTTAAAGCTATGGACGGCGCGAAAGAGCGCGGCACACAGCTTCACCTTATGGGCTTGGTCTCGGATGGTCAGGTTCACTCTTCGCAGGAACATCTTTACGCGCTGCTGCGCATGGCGAAAGAACGTGGCCTCAGGCGCGTTTACGTTCACTGCTTTCTGGACGGGCGCGACACGCCGCCCATGTCCGCTTACGGCTACGTCGAAGCTCTGCAAACGCAGACGAGCCACATAGGCTGCGGTCGTATAGCTACGGTCATCGGTCGCTACTACGCAATGGATAGAGACAAGCGCTGGGAGCGAACCGAGCGCGCTTACAAACTTTTAATTAATGCCGAAGGCGAGCGAGCGATTGATCCTGTTGAAGCTATCAAAAAATCTTACGAGCGAGGCATCACGGACGAGTTCGTAGAGCCGATTGTCATCGAACGCGAAGACGGTAAGCCTGTAGCCACGATTCAAGAAGGCGACGCTGTCATCTTCTTCAATTTCCGTCCAGACCGCGCACGCCAGATAACGCGCTCTCTGGCCGTCCCGGACTTCGACGCCTTCCCTACGCCGCAGAGACCCAAGATTGATTTCGTCTGCTTCACACGGTACGACAATACTTTCCCTCTCGCCATTGCATTCCCGCCTAAGGAGCACAAAAATGTTCTGGCCGAAGTCTGGGGCGCTATCTGCGTGAAAAATTTCCGCCTAGCCGAAACCGAAAAGTACGCGCACGTCACATATTTTTTCAACGGCGGCGTAGAGAAAGAGTATCCGTGCGAGAACAGACTGCTCGTGCCGTCGCCTAAGATTGCGACCTATGATCTTGAGCCTGAGATGTCCGCTTTCAAAGTAACGAACCAGATGTTGAAGGCTATTGACGAAGGCGAGACGGATGTATTCATAATCAACTTCGCCAACCCGGACATGGTCGGGCACACGGGCAAGCTAGACAAAACAATCGAAGCGTGCCAGTACGTTGACACCTGTCTGGGCTGGATAGCGAAAGGAATACGTTCTCATAAAGGCATCACGCTCATCACAGCCGATCATGGCAACGCCGAGCAGATGATTGACCGCACAACGGGGCAGCCGCACACGGCGCATACGACCAACCCTGTGCCCTTTCATTTGATTGATGAAGCATCACGTGGAATAACTTTGCGCGAAGGCGGCGCGCTCGAAGACATAGCGCCAACGATTTTAGGAATTCTAGGCATAGAACAGCCCGCCGAGATGACTGGGCGAGATTTGCGAAGTCAAAAGTAAAAAGGTAAAAGTAAAAAGGCAAAAGTTAAGACAAAGCATTCAACTCTGATTTTTAATCTTTAATTCACGCCTGCAAGGCGTGTCCACACTTTTGCCTTTTACCTTTTGACTTTTGACTTCTTCTTTTTTTATGGAGGAATGATGACTGAAGCAGAAGAGAAAGAGATTAGAGCAGTTGTACAGAAAGAGCTTCTGGGTTTAATCAACGCTCGAAGGGCTGGCGAATATGATTCGCAGGCGGCAGGTGGCGCTTGAGCATGAGGGCGAATGATTCGTCGCGCTCTCTACTCGAAACATGATGCCTACTTTATTCGTTATCTAACTTGCCATGAGCTTTGACCCTCGTAACATCCTCGTCATTGATTTCGGCCAACTGGGCGACGTGGTGCTGAGTCTGCCCGCGCTCAGTGCCATTCGAGAAAGATTTCCGCGTGCGCGAATCACCGTCGCCGTCGGTACATCGTGCGCGCCTGTCGTAGAGATGTCTGGCTACGCAGATACTATATCAGCGGTTGATCGCGTAGGCTTGCGCGATGGGCCAAAGCCACTTTCGGTCTGGAAGATCATACAGTTTGTTAAAAAAGTTCGCGCCGAAAAGTTCGATTTCGTGATTGACCTGCACAGTCTATCGGAGACGAACATCCTGGGCTTTCTTTCAGGCGCGTCGAAACGGCTCTACGCGCGAAGACCGAATCGCTCGCTAGATTTTCTGGCGAATTTCAGCACGCGGCCACCTCTTGAAGATTCTAAGCGACATGCTGTTGACCGTTACCTTGACGTGCTGGCGCCGCTCGGTGTGAAGGGCGCGCCGCGTGTGCCGCGACTTAAAACCAGAGCGGAAGATGACGAGGCGGTGGAGCGCATGTTGAAGAAGGAGCGAGCGGATACTGGCACACCGCTCGTAGGGCTTTTTCCGGGCGCTGGACACTCAAGCCGACGTTGGCCGATTGAAAAGTTCGCTGAGCTTGCGGACAGTTTCGTGCGCAATGACGGCGTGCGAGTGATTATTTTCGCGGGGCCGGAAGAGCGATCTCTGATAAAAGAGTTTCGTGCAAAATTCCCGCGCAACTCTATCATCTTCGACAGGCTCACACTGCCGCAGCTTGCTTCTGCGCTAGCACGATTAGCGGTCTTCGTCTCTAACGACACAGGGCCAATGCACATTGCTGCTGCCGTAGGCACTTCGGTCACGCTTCTACTGGACAAGAGCGCGCCCGATAGTTACATACCCGTCGAAGGAAGACATCGCATCGTTAGAGGCGGCATGATTGATGAAGTTACGACCGAAGAAGTTTACCTAGCCGCGCGCGAACTTTTGGCTAGCGGGCGCACGGCCACGCTCTTCGCAAGTTGATGCGGCGCGGTCTATGGGGCTAACCTGTTAAGAATGAGCAAGGGTGGATTGAGCAGGCAATATCTTGCAGCTACAGGCGTAGTGGCTATCCTGCTGCTACTCTCCGGCCTTACAATCCGAAATCCGAATCCCGTAATCCGCAATCCAAAGAGTTCTACATCACAGCGAGCAACACCAACTCCGACCGCAGCACCGAAGACAAGCAACGCGAATCGCCCTGCGCCGACTTTGGATTCAGCGGCAGCCGTAGAGCTTGGGCACACGATTGACCATTTGATTGACGAGAGCGAGTTTGCGTCTGCGCGATGGGGCGTATACGTGATGAGATTGAGCGACGGGCGCGCTCTTTACGCGCGCAACGCCGATAGGTTGATAACGCCTGCGTCGAACATGAAGCTTTACACAACAGGCGTGGCGCTTGATCTGCTCGGCGCTGGCTACAGGTGGCGCACAAGCGTTTACGCTGGCTCACAGCCGGACGCGAAAGGGACAATCAGCGGCGACCTCACATTGTATGGTCGCGGCTCGCCTGACCTTGCATCTTACAATTCCAGGAACACGAACGATTCACTGGGCCAACTCGCAGACGAGCTTTATAAACGGGGCGTGCGGCGCGTGCGCGGCGCGATTGTTGGCGACGAAAGTTATTTCAAGGGAGAGCCGCTGGGCGACGGCTGGCTTTGGAACGACGTTCAGTGGTACTTCGGCGCAGAGGTGAGCGCGCTCACCGTAAACAATAATGAAATCAACATTACCGTCACGCCCGCCGCTAAGGCTGGCGATCAGGCCGTAGTGAAGCTCAATCTGCCGGGCGGATATTTTCAAGTGAAGAACGATACGGAGACGATCGAGCGTTCGAAGTTAATGACGGTTGGCGTCACACGCGGGCTTTCCGACAACCAGGTGCGCGTGTGGGGCGAGTTCCCCACAGGAGGCCACAGCATAACGGCGCGCCTGAGCGTTCACCAGCCAGCGCTCTGGGCTGCTGAGATATTTCGTGACGAGTTGAAAGCTCACGGCATCGCTGTTGACGGCGCGGCTCGCACTGTGGACGCGCGTGTGCCGGATGAAGAGAGAATTGATGCCGGGCGCGCCGTAGAGATTGCGTCAATCGAAAGCAGCAGGACTCTGGGCGAGGTTGTGCGCGCTACAAACAAAGAGAGCATAAATCTCAATGCTGAACTTATGCTTCGCACGCTGGGGCGTGAGCGCGGCGCGCAGGCTCCTGACCCAAACCCCAGACGCAACGAGACGCGCGGCGATGATGAAGCAGGCGTGGCAGTAGTTCTTCAATGGCTTCAGCAGAAAGGTATTTCGACGGAAGGGTTCACGCTTCACGATGGCTCAGGATTGTCTCGTCTTGATCTGATCACACCGCAAGCAACTGCGCTTCTGCTTGCAGCCATGACGAAATCGCCTGCGGCAGACGCTTACCGCGACTCGCTGCCTGTGGCCGGACGAGACGGCACGCTCGAATCTCGTCTGCGCAAAGTCGCGCCGGGCAGCATACTGGCAAAGACTGGCACGCTCTCTTACGATAACTCTCTGTCCGGCTACGCTCTGACCGCAGACAACGAATGGCTGGCCTTCGCAATCTTCTGCAACGACGAAACCCAGCGAACAAGCAGCACGCACGTCATTGACGACATAGCTGCGCTTTTGACTACCTACCATAGTCAACACTGAAAAAGCAGATGCTAGTAAGAAAGTCTGGAGTCTGGAGTCTGAAGAAAAAGCATTTGGCTTTTGACTCCAGACTCCAGACTCCAGACTCCAGACTTATTCTGGCATCTGTTCTTTGCTCGGTCATTGCGCAGGAACAAGGAATACATCGTATGCCCAGCGCCCAAGGTCTGTGTGATTCTTGCCGTAGACTTTCGCACGGTATCGGAACTCGTTGCCGTAGCGGTCGCGTCTGGGCGATTCCCTGTAATCTAAAGAGATTGACTCGATGCCAAGCTCCGGCAACGTATGTAATTCATCTGGGTCTGTAATGCCGTTATGGTTTCTATCCTGCCACAGACGCAGTTGAGAGAAGACAGCATCTCTGCTGTCAATCACACCATCGCCGTTACCGCCAAAGTATCCCGGCCTATCATACATGGCAAGGGCATTAAAGCCGTTGGGGAGAATGTCCGGTGGTGGAGGCAGCTGTGGCGTCACATCACCGAACAATTCGATGCCATTATTCACCCTCCCGTCTCCATTACGGTCAAGGAAGAGAAAAGCAACATCGGAATTAGCCGCCGTCCATGATACTTGTTCAGGGAAGCCATCTCCGTCTAAATCGAAATTAACGCCATGTTGCGCGTCTGTAAGATCGAAGCCTTTGCCAGAGAGGTCAATTATGATCGGACTGTGATTATTATTGCAGTAAGTCTGAGTTGTACATCTGCACAGGCTATCGCACCAGACTTGGGCGAACTGCTCGCAATCCAAAGGACTTCCGGCATCAGTTGGGCAACTTTCGGTACAAGTGTTATTCGTAAGACTCCAGTGCCATCCTATAGCTATACATGCGCTCTGAGTTGTAGGTGGAGTTGGCGTAGGTGTCGGAGTTGGCGTTGGTGATACCGTTAAAGTAGCATTCATCGTCTGTGGAGCAGATGCTTGCGCGAGACCAGTTGCATTTTCTAATCTGACTAGCGTCGCTTGGTAAGTGATGCTCCCGCCCTTGGCATTTTGGGAATCTATCGTGACGGTGAAAGGAGGGTCGGGGGTGGAAGGGTTGCCCCCGCCAGCAAGATTTACGCTCACAAGTTGTGAAGGCGTTACCGTGTAATTGATGCCGCTGGCGTTACTATTTGCGACTACTTGGACGACTGCCCTGATAGGGGTTGCGCCGTCATCGCCAAGTGAAGGGACTTCCGCCCCCGTAGCAACGGACACGATAAATGTGGATGAGCCAGTCACGGGGATAGAATTTGGCTGGAGGACAGCCCCGCCTAAATAAACATTTCTTGTTACTGGCAATCCCTGAGCTTTTACCGAATTTTTATGCTTAATGCCGTTGGCGACAAGAAGAATACCGACGAGGACGAGCAGTAAAATGAGGCGCAATCGCATATTGAGGAACTCCTTTTAGCAAGGATATTGAGTTGGCAAAGGTACTAAAACGAGGGTGGCGAAGATACTAAAACAAGACCGCGCCCGCACAACATACGCTCATCTATACGGTAAAGCAAGCGCTATTTCTACCTTCCTCGCCGCATCGCCTCGGTCTGACAGATGCCGCGTCTGATGCATTGCCCACTCAAGCATACCACTCTTTCACCTTCTCCTCCCTCTCGCAGCAAACTTGAAAAATCCTTAAAATCCGAGCCTTTTTCTTAAAAATTTTCATCGTTTGCTCTGGACAAACGTCGTTTGACAGAGTAACATGAAGTCTGTCTGTGGGGTATGTGCGGCCCCACCAATTTGGCCGCAAGGGTTTGCGTGCCCCAGAGTCTTCAAATTTCTCACCCGCCGATCTTGGGCCATTCTCGAAGAACATTTCAGGAGCCTCAAGCCATGTTAAAAAAGAGCATACTAACGATGACAGTCTCTGCCTTCTCGCTCTGCTTCTCTCTTCAGGCTTCGGCCCAACAGAGGAGCACTGCAAACAATTTTCAGCCCGCGAGCGGCGCGTCAACCACTGCGAGCGCTTCGCAGCCTGCGAACTCATCTCGGCCAGCTAATCCCACGTCTTCCAACAGCGAAAGAGTGCAGGACGGGTTGATTGGGCCTGTGCGCCGCGTACGCACAGAGATGGCGAAATTGACGAGCAAGAACGGGCAGATGGTCGAAGGCCAGCACCTTCTTCTTGAATCGAGCGCTTACGATTTAAACGGCCACAAGACTGAGAACCAGTATTTCCCAATCGCTGGAGCGGCGCTGACAGGCCGTGAAGTTTACAGCTATGACGAGCGCGGCAATATCAGCGAGATGACTTTGCACGATGCGAGCGGTGCGCTCATCACTAAAGAGGTTTACACCTACGAATTCGATTTCGTTGGCAACTGGACGAAGATGACCACGTCGGTCGCCGTCTTAGAGAATGGTCACATCACGTTCGAGCCTACAGAAGTCACCTACCGCACTATCAGCTACTATCTGGACGAAAATCTCACACGCATGATGCAGGCTGCGCAAAATCCGCAACAGAACAATGCTGCAACCACTAACAATAACGGCGGTCAGGCTAGCTTGACTACACAACAGACATCAAACTCTCAACCCGCCGCGCAAGCTCAGCAGAGAGCAAGGGCGCTGCCTCAAGCCTCTTCAAGCGACGTTAGTCTAATGGCTGTGTCCGGCAGTGCTCAGCCAGTCATGCCCGCGTCTGGCTCTTCGAGCGGAGCCGCTATGAACCGCACGGATGAAGCGCCGCCTGAAAGACCCGCAGCGCACATTCTGAAACCGGTTTCGGGCGGCGTACTAAACGGCGCGGCCAGAAACCTGCCCAGACCCGCTTATCCTGAACTGGCGAAGCGCAGTCATACGACTGGCTTGGTGGTGGTAGAGGTCGTCATTGACGAAACAGGTCATGTAATCTCTGCGCGTGCTGTGAGCGGGCCAGCAACCTTGCAGCAGGCAGCCGTGCAGGCCGCACGTCAGGCGCAGTTTTCTCCAACGAAACTTTCCGGCCAGGCGGTCAAAGTTTCAGGCACTATCAACTACAACTTCCAACTGGATCAATAAAGGATTCGAGCGCACGACCAGAGGAATCATCTCTCGCGTCATGCTAATTTTAAGAGGACTATCCCGATGGCATTGACAGGACAACTGAGCGACCTTTCGTTGGCTGAACTGATTGAGTTCTTCTGCAACCAATGCAAGACAGGAAGACTCAAGGTGATGTACGAGCGCGCGCCCGGCTACTTCTTCATACAGGAAGGCTCGCTCGTTGACGCCAAGATAGGAAATCTTCGGGGCGTTGATGCCGTCTACTACGCGCTCACTTTAGCGAATGCATCTTTCAAATTCAGCACGGCGTTCCAAGCCACGCGCCGCACGATTCACCAACCCTGGACGCATGTCGCCCTTGAAGGCTTACGTCGTCTTGACGAAGGCATCAAGCCGAAAGATGCTTTCGCCACGGACGTGTCCGTCGTCGAAGACGAACAGGTCGAGCAAGAGTTGAGCGAAGCTAAAGAGGAAGCCGAAGCGGTCTCATCTGTCGTCGAATCATTTGAAACCGAGCCTAGCTTTAGCGATTTGAATGATGCGTCGCCACTCTCTCTTACAGTCAGCGGCGCAACCGGGTCAGGCCGCAATCGTTCACTGGTCTTCGGCGTTATAGCGGCTGCCGTGCTAGTTATCATCGCAGCCATATCCGTGCCCATCGTCCTGCGCAAAGGGAAGGCCAACGCCGCAGCCGCAGCATCTGTTCAGACCGTTGCTCAGCCTTCTACAGAAGCTAACGCTGGCGTGGAATCAACTCAGGCAGAAGCTGAGCCAGCCGCTTCAGAAAATGGTTCTGCCACAGATGACAGCGCCGCAGCCGCAGCACGTCATGAGCGTGAGCAGCGAGAGCGTCAACAGAAGCAGGCCGAAGACAGAGCCAGACAGCAGGCCGCACAAGGCTCTGCGACAAACCAACCCGCACAACAACAAGCTCCCGCAGGCGTGGCGCAAACTCAGGCCGCTCCAAAGCCCGGCCCAAGAATGGTTACAGTGCAAGTCTCTTATGACGAGAACGGGCGCGTCACTCAAGCATCGGGTAGCGACGCAACAGCGCTACGCATAGCACGCCAAAAACATTTCCCTGCTGGCAAAGCTGGCACAGCGACCGTCACGGTTCCAATAAACTAAAGAAGGAAAAAGGTAAAAGGTAAAAGGCAAAAGTGAGGTGAAGCCAATCTTTTTATTAAAAGATGGTCTCAGCCTTACTTTTGCCTTTTTTCTTTTACCTTTTTCCTTACTTTTGCCTTTTACCTTTTTACTTTTTCCTTATTTGATTCCGACCAGGCCGAGCGTGACCAGCAGCGCGCGTTTGAGTCCTGTCTCGCGCCCGCGCGGGTCGTACCATTCATCAATCGTGTGAGAGTTTCCCGAAATCCCGCCAGCGCCGAGCGTGATTGCAGGCGTGCCTAGCGAGATTGGAATGTTCGAGTCGGTTGAAGAGCGATCCAGTCGCGGTTGATAACCGAAGAAGCGCGTGGCCTCTTCCGCCAGCCGAACGATTAAAGCATCTGGCGAAGTCTCTCCGCTTGGTCTATCGCCTATCAACTTCAAATCCAGTTCGAGCGGAGGGTCGCCCATGCGCCTTGCTCCGTTCTCATCGTCAACAGATTCACGCACTGCGCGACGAAAGAATGCATCCAACCTTCGCAACTCTTCGGCAGAAGCCGAGCGAAGGTCAACATCCATTGCGGCCTCGCGCGGGATGACGTTTACGCTCGCGCCGCCTTCTATTCGTCCAACGTTGAAGGTCGTTCGCGGATCAACCGGCGCCGGGTAACTTGCGAGTCGCGCAACAGCACGCCCCATTGCGTGCACAGGATTGGCTGCGCCGAAATCTCCCCACGAATGCCCGCCCGTGCCGCGCAAAACCACACGATAGCGGCGCGAGCCTAAAGCAGCGTGCGTGATGCGCTCGACGCCTGGGCCGTCGAAGCTTATGAAAGCGTCAATGCGATTTGCCCACTCGCTCGTCTGAAAGAGATAACGCACGCCGCGCAAGTTTCCTTCTCCCTCTTCGCCTACGGTTCCGACGAAGAGCAGAGAGCCTTCCGTCTCGATTGAGCATGCCTGTAGAGCTTGAGCCAAAGCTATTATAGCGGCCAGCCCGCAACCGTCATCCGCAATTCCCGGCGCAAACAGTTTTCCCGCTTCTCGTCGAACAGTGTAATCCGTTCCCGGCGGAAAGACCGTATCGAGGTGCGCGCTTACAACGAGCAGAGGTGAAGGCGAATTGCCGGGACGCAGAGCAACGCAGTTCCCTTCCTCGTCAACTCGCGCATCGTTTAGACCAAGCTTACGGAATTTTTCGACTAAATACTCTGCGCGCTCGCGCTCGCCAAACGGCGGCGATGGGATTCTACAGATGGCCGCGTGCTCTTCTGTGATTGCGCCAGCGCGAGATTCGAAAAATTGAAAAGCGCGTCGCACCGCTTCCGTATGAAGCAGGTCACGAATAATCGTCTCATGCGCAAACGTGGCGGTCAGTGTCATAGTTAGACCAACTGCATAATCTCTTCCTCGCTCAGAACCGATGGCGATTGTTTGGCTTTCGTCAGGATGCGCTCCACACGCTCATCGCTCGCTTCAATGCCGCGCGATTCTAGCCAGTAGACCACGTTAGACTTTCCGCTCATGTAACCTATCTCTATCTTCTGCTTCAGGCCGAAGAGTCCAGCGGGCACGCCTGAGTAAACAAGGTCTGCAAGTTCCGTGTCGCCCTTCCTGTAGCTCTTGATGACAGCCGCCGCGTGAACGCCCGTAGCTGTGCGAAAAGCGTCGCGCCCGAATACAGGATAGTTGTATGGAATAGTCCAGCCGCAACTCTCCGCAGCAACTTTGCAGTATTCGCCCAAGCGCGAAAGATCGTTATCAATCCATCCCATCAGTTTCAGGTTAACGAGCAGTTGATCCATAGGCGCGTTGCCGACGCGCTCTCCTACGCCAAGAGCAGAGCCGTGAACTTCGTCCGCGCCGCCTTCAATCGCCGCGATGGAATTGATGACTCCCAAACCTCTGTCCTGATGTCCGTGCCAGTCAAGACGAATGCCTCCGCCCTCGTCTTCTATAATACTTTTCACGTAGCGCACCAACGCGCGCGCACCGTCCGGCGTAGCGTGACCGACGGTATCGCACACGCACACGGCACGAGCGCCAGCGCGTATAGCCGTCGTGTAGAGCGCGCGTATGGTCTCAGGGTTTGCGCGCGTAGTGTCTTCGGTCACGTACATCACGTTGAGACCTTCGCCTACGGCGAAAGAGACTGCTTCTTCGGTCATCTTCAAAAGTTTATCGAGCGTCCAGTCTTCTGCATAGAAGCGCACAGGGGAAGAGCCTATGAAGGTGCAGGCTTCAATCGGTATTCCGGTTTTTTGGGAAATCTCTATTATCGGGATGATGTCGTTGCGGTGCGTGCGCGCGGCGCAGTTGGCGCGAATCTTCATCTTGTTGTCGGCAATCTCGCGCGCAAGACGTTCGACGCCCGTTGCGTGCGCGCCGCCAGCGCCCGGCAGCCCTATGTCGGCGGTGTCAATGCCGAGTTCGTTCATAAGGTGCAGAAGCCTTAACTTCTGCTCAATCGGCGGATCGCACACCGAAGGCGATTGCAGCCCGTCGCGCAATGTTTCGTCATCAAAAGAGATGTGGCGCGCGGGCTTGTCAACGGCAGGCGCGACCTTGTTCCAATCGTAGATCAACTCATCCGAAGGCACTCGCTTGATACCTCGTTCAAAAAATTCTCGCGTGCAAATTAGCCTTGTGCATGAAGAGATTCGATTACAACAAGCGTCGCATTGATTGTCAAGACAAGGCAAACTAAAGAAGGCAAAAGTAAAAAGGTAAAAGGTAAAAGGAAGGCTGAAACCGCTTTTAATAAAAAATTGGCTTCCCCTGACTTTTTACTTTTTACTTTTACCTTTTGACTTTCCTTTGCCTTTTACCTTTTTACTTTTGACGCGCAGCCGCACTCTGTTATAGCCTTCGCTCGTCTTCCTGGCCGAGCGCGTACTAGAGCCAGAGACATCATAAGCCTTTGAGCAGATCGAAGCGACAAGCAGCCCAGACGTTCCGTATAGCGGTCGGCACAGACCGCACGGCGAAGCTTCAGGCTGTGAAGGCTACGGTCGAGCGCATAGGCGCTATTGATGCCAGATGGAAGCAGGCCGAGATTCTCTCGCGCGCTGTGAAGACGAACGCTCCAGCAATGCCGCTCACGGACTGGGACTTGATGCGCGGCGCACGAGCCAGAGCAAGGGCGGTGCGCGAGCTTCTTGAAAAGTCTAGAACGCAGGCGCAGATTTTCGTTGGAATGGAAGGCGGCTTTCATTCCGTTTCGATTGACGGGCGTTGGCACACGTTCCTGCGCGGCTGGGCTTACGCCACGGACGGCGAGCGCGAGGGCTTCGGCGCTTCGCCTTCTATAACCGTGCCGGATTCATTGGCGCGGCGCGTGTTTGACGGTCGGCGCGAGCTTGGCGAGATAATTGACGAGATAGCTGGCGAGCAGGACGTACGAAGCCGTCAGGGCGCTTGGGGCGTGCTCTCGCGCGACCTTCTAACCAGAGCGCAGAGCTTCGAGGTCGCGCTAGTGGCAGCCTTCGCCCCCTTTTATAATTCTAAGCTTTATACTTAGAGAGCGTTTCAAAACCTGCTTTGCGCTTCTTCGCTCTTTGCGAGCTTAAGTTTTTAACTTTGCGCCTTTGCGTGAACCATCAATTCACATGAATCTTGAGCTTTAATAGAATTGATGGTTCACGCAAAGGCGCAAAGGAAAGAGATAAGCTCGCTAAGAGGTTGAGCAGATAATACAGGTTTGAAATAGTTTCTTAAATTCGTAAAGGCAGAGATTCAGAGATGGAAGAGTTCACATCTTTTGGAAACGACGAGCACATGAGCCACCTGCACACGGAGCCGGGCTGGATAGAGGTCATAGCAGGCTCAATGTTTTCTGGAAAATCGGAAGAGCTTATACGCAGACTGCGCCGCGCCAGGATTGCGCGCCAGAAGGTTCAGGTATTCAAGCCGAAGATTGACACGCGATACTCGCACGATCACATAGTCTCGCATTCGGAGATGCGACATGAATCTAGAACGGTCTCGACCGCAGCGGAACTGCTCGCCGCCATAGAGCAGGGCACGCAGGTCGTAGGCATTGATGAAGGGCAGTTCTTCGACATAGAGCTGGTTGAAGTGGTGAACGAGTTGGCGCGGCGCGGATTGCGCGTCATAGTCGCCGGGCTGGATCAGGATTACACTGGAAAACCTTTCGAGCCTATGCCGCAACTGCTCGCAATAGCCGAGTACATAACGAAGACGCACGCCATCTGCGTTCGCTGCGGCCAGCCTGCAAACTACTCGCAGCGCACCTTTGAATCCGAAGAGCGCGTGGCCGTAGGCGCTGGCGGCATGTACGAGGCTAGATGCCGCAGATGCTTCGTCCCGCATGCTGACACGCCTACGAGTTATGTGACAGAGGCTGCGGATTGAAAATTTTCCGGCAAAAGATTGACTTCGCGCCGTATTTGGCATAGAAGAACGGCAACGTTTCTAAAAACCCTTTGTGCCCTGAGTTAGAGCACATGATTCCGATCTTTCTTTGAAAAGGAGTTAGAAAAAGTGAAAAAAGTAATCAGCATCTTCTTCGCCCTCTTGCTCGCCGTGAGCTTTGGAGCAATAGTCTTATCCTACGCGCCCGCCGACACGGCTGCGGCGGCCACGCGCCTGAACTTCGACGGCGGCGCACCGCATCCACGCGCTCGCAAGGCATCAACCAGAAGAGCCACTACGCACCACAGCAGCCGCAGACGGCGCAGATAAAAAGAAGGGGGAAGAGGGTAAATGGGTAAGAGGGGAAAAGGTAAAGTCTAACTGCTTACTCCTTTTTACCTTTTCCCCATTTCCCCTTTCCCCTTTTTCCCCTCTTTCTTTCATACACTCTTCTTCCTTACAATCTTCTCACTTTCGCAACAACAATTCCTTTGCCGCGCGTGTTATTCTTGAGTCTCGGCCCCCTTTGTATAAATCAGGTGAAATACAGGCGGCAGCAACAGCGCCCTCGCGCCGCTTCGTGTGAGGAGAGGTCTAATGCGCATCTGTGTCTTGAAAACTTCAACCTGTCATTTTCTAATCGCCGCGCTTTTACTCGCAGCATTCTCAATCGCCTGTCAGCCGGGGCCAGCGACGAACACAAATACTAACGCCAACGCTTCAAACTTGAACGCGAACGTGACGAACACGAACGCCAACACCACTGGCAGCGCTGCGACCATAAATGCGCGCGAGCCTGATAGCTACACGGCGACGCTTGTTCTCTCGGCTGTAACAGAAGGTGGCGACCGTGTAGTGGGCGTGCCTGAATTGTCTGCGAAGGTCGCTCGCAACGGCGCGGATCGCCGCGTTGAATTCAATCTGCCTAACAATGAGACGCTCATCTACATTGACCACGCAGACCAGCACTACGTCATAGCGCAGAGCCGCAAGCAGTACGCGGAGCTAACGCCCGAAGCAACAGGCTTTCAGCTTCAGAAATTGATGACGCCCGGACAGATTGCCGAGATGATTAGGCGTCAGAAAGGATTCCAGTACGTTGGCGACGAACAATATCAGGGACATCTGGCAGAAAAATATCACTACACGGGCGCGACGCAGACGAACACGCAGGCCGGAACGGTCACATCTGAAATCAACATCTTCATAGACAAGGCTACGGGGCTGCCGCTTCACGCAGAGCTTTTCTCGGAAGCGACGGGACAGGTCGAAGGCATGCGTGGCGCAAGGCTTGTTGCAGAGATGCGTGACATTCAGACGACGGCTGACCCATCGCTGTTTCAAGTTCCACCTCAAGGGTACACAAAGGTAGAGCCTCAACAGGTGCGCCAGCAGATTGATGCTTTGACGGGAACGGTCGCAGCAATCGTCAAAGCGCTCTTGACGAATCTTGGACAGCAGGGCACGACTACAACGACCACAGTGACGACCACTACCGCATCGCCTTCGCCCTCCGCGTCACAGACGAGTCACTGAGCCGGGAGTTTTCCAAAAAGATGAAATATCTAATCACGCTCGTATGCGGGTTGCTGGTCGGCGTCGTCGCCACGCTCTTCTTTCTTGGAGGCGCGCGCGCTCACCCATCGCCGGGTGCGCTCGTGAAGCCACCAGACCCCGGAGGCGACCCGCCGGGCACAGCCATCGTCGCGCTCGACGACAAATTCTTCGACGCTGTTCTAGGCACTATCTTCCGTGATTTGAACGCGCCGTCGTTCCCGCTACAGATTGGCGAGAACGTGAGTGATTCGTCGAACGGTTCTGTTGCTTTTCGTCAAGCAGCTTTTCAAGAGCAGTGCACAAATCAGGTTATGCTATTGCCTGAAGGGAGCAACGTGAGGACGGGCGTGCGCTTCAATCAGGGGAAGATAGAAGCGCCGCTTGCTTTTAATGGAAGTTACAACCTGCTGGGAAACTGCTGGCGGTTCAAAGGCTGGGCGCAGGCACGTATGGATTTGTCTTTCGACGTGGCGCAGCAGACCGTTTACGGTCGAATCAATATAGAGTCTGTTAATCTGGAAGGGATTTCGCCCATCGTCAGCGGCATCATCACGCCGCTCATTCAAAACACTCTAAACGAGCGCGTCAACCCGATTGAAGTCCTGCGAGCGCAGCAGCTACGCCTGGCCGTTCCCGTCAAAGCAAGCAACGGCACTCTACAGGCGCAGGTCAAAGACGTTCGAGCCGAAGTCACAGACAATGCCCTGCGCCTTCACATCACTTACGACTTCAACGCGGTAAGACAACAATAAGGCAAAAGTAAAAAGGCAAAGGGCAAAAGGTAAAAGGCAAAAGGAAGGCGGAAACCATTTTAATAAAAATTTGGCTTCCCCTCACTTTTGCCTTTTTCCTTTTACCTTTTGCCTTTATTTGAATCTCAGCTTCGCCGCTTCTTCCTCCGGCGTATCGTCTTGCGGGGCTACGCCTACGCCGTGATCGTAAGCGAGGCTACCGCCGAGCCAGCCTGAGATGGCAATCAGAATCACGCCTACGAAGGAGAGCAGGAAAGCAATCTTCATGTAGTGGCTGATTAGCCCGGCACCGTAGCGCGTGCGCAGGTATAGACTGATGGCGAAGATGATTAGCGCTATGACATTAAGGCGCGCATGCCAGTTCGCGATTCTTTTGACCTCGTCGCTCTTGAGCGCAAGCCAGTCAATTATCCCCGGCACTGCGGCAGCCAATCCGCCGAGTATGCCCGCCGCCAGCAGGAATTTCGAGACCAGCAGAAGGCTGCTATTGGAGATGAAATAGTAGAGCACGTCTACGAAGAACGAAGTCGTCCAGAGAGCAAGTGGGAAAGGAATGAGCATAGGATGAACGGGATGTCCTGCAATGCTTGCTTTGCTTGCCATACAAGTTTTCCTCTCAGATGGTCAGAAGGTTTGGGGCGAGCCGTTTCAACGCATGGGCGAATCTATGCTGTTGACGAAAATTCTCGCCCGGCATCTCTTTTCGGAAATCTTTTACGCAGATTCTCTGACTCTGCGACCGGCGCGTCAAGCTTTATTTCACACGAAAAGTCAGTACCGCCTGCGGTAGCGGGCGGGTAGTCATCACATCAATCACCCGCCCGCTACCGCAGGCGGTACTGACACGCTCGTTCAACTGCGTAACCCATAACTTATTCCTTGGTGAATCAACGTTGAGGCGATTTTCTGTCAAGTTTGTGTCAAGCTTCTTCAATCTCTTCGCGCTCTGTCTCTGCCATCTTTTCCCTGCGGACTGTGTGAGGATTCCCCAGAGCGCTTGCGCCGCTTGCGCTTGAGCGGTCGCACCTCGCCCTCATGATTCACAGAGCGAATCGGTTGCAAGTCTTCCGCCTCGCCTTCTGGGTCAACCAGATTCGTCTCCACACTCTCAGGCGTCACGACATCGCCGCTCATAACAGCAAGCTCCTCATCAAAATCATCACGCGCTGTTTCTGACATTTTAGCTTCATCATCTTCGACCTTCGCCGCGTCTCCGCGTCCCCGCGTCTCCGCGTCTTCACCACTTTGGGCCAACGCGCGCTGTCTAGTGAAATGTTCTGAAATCTCCTCTGCGGTCTTTCGTCCTACGAAGGGTGTGAGTTCAGCTATGGAAGCATTCGCCACGCGCGAGATAGAACCAAAATTTCTCAGAAGACGGGTCTTGCGCTTTTCGCCCACGCCCGGAATTGCCGTCAACTCTGATGTGAAGTCGCGCAACTCTCGCCGCTTGCGGTGATAAGCGACAGCCGTGCGATGCGTCTCGTCGCGTATCATCTGAAGCAGGCGCAAGCTCGCCGAATGAGAATCAAGAAAGACAGGCTCGTGCTCTCTGCCTTTAATTAAGAGATGCGAGACTTCGTTGTGACGACCTGGCGGCTTCACCACACCAATCATCGGCAGAGCTTCAAGATCAAGCTCGCGCATTGCGCTGGCCGCCGCGCTCAACTGTCCCTTGCCTCCGTCAATCATCACAAGATCGGTCAGAGGTTTCCCTTCGTCAAGCAGCCTGCGGTAACGCCGCGATACAGCCTCGCGCATAGAAGCAGGATCGTTCGAGCCTTCGACCGTTTTGATTTTGAATCGCCTGTACTCCGCTCGATTCATCTTGCCGTTCTCGCACACGACCATTCCGGCTACGTTCTCCGAGCCTGAGATGTTCGACACGTCAAAGGATTCAATGCGCGCAGGAAATCGCGGCAATTCCAGAACCTCTTGAAGCTCTTCGAGCACTCGCTCCATGTCCGGCTTCAAGATTCTGAATCGCTGCTCGAAAGCAATCTTCGCGTTCTTCTCAACCAGATCAATAAGGTCGCGCTTCTCGCCGCGCTGCGGGTCAAGGATTCGCACGCGCCGCCCGCGCCTTTCAGTTAATGCTCTTTCAAGAACTTCGCGATCTTCAAAATCCACAGGCACGTTAATCTCGCGCGGCACGTAGTCCGTAGAATAGTATTGCCCCAGAACATCGCCCAAGAACGCGGACGGGTCGAACTCGTCTTCCGATAAATCCTCCCAGAAGAATTCACGTCGGCCTACAATTTTCCCTTCGCGCATTGTAAAAAGCTGCAACGCAAGGCGCGGCCCTTCGCGGTAATAGCCGAAGATGTCAACGTCTCGGTCTGCTGCGGTCGCCATCTTCTGCTGCTCGGAAAGCACGGCGACAGTTTTGCGCAAATCTCTGTATTTGGCCGCAAGCTCGTACTTCATCTCTTCCGACGCGGCCATCATTCTCGTTTCCAGATCGTCAACAAGCTCCTTGTTTCTTCCTTCAAGAAACAGCCGCACATCGCGCACAGCTTCTTGATACTCCGCAGGCGCGCACAACTCTTTCACGCACGGGCCAAGGCATCGCTTGATGTGATATTCAAGACAGGGGCGCGGAAGTTTTCCATCAATCTCAATATCACACGAGCGCAGTTGAAATTTCCTGTGAACCAGATCAATCGTGCGGCGTGCTATGCTTGCCGGAAGATACGGCCCGAAGTATAGAGCGCCGTCGCGCTGAATTTTCCGGGTTATCATCAGGCGCGGGAACGGCTCGTTGATTGTCAGTTTAAGATGAGGATATTGCTTCTCGTCTTTCAAGAGCACGTTGTAGCGCGGCCTGTGTAGCTTTATCAGAGTAGATTCAAGAACGAGCGCTTCGACTTCCGTGTCCGTGACTATGAATTCCAGATCCGCTATGCGGCGAACAAGCTCGCGCGTCTTGCGGTCGTGCCCGCGCCCCTGTTGAAAATAGGAGCGCACACGGTTGCGCAAATTTTTAGCCTTGCCGACGTAAATAATTTTGCCCGCGTCGTCCTTGTGCAGATAGACTCCGGGCGATGTGGGCAAATTTTTGAGCTTCTCTTCTAAAACAGCCGTCATTCTCGCCTAAAAATTCTTGTAAAATGGTTTCTGATAGATGATAGCCTATTGACCCAAAAAACCGTGAGGACGCAGGAAGTGCTTTTCCCTTTCAAATTTTCCGAAAAAAAAGAGTTCGACGCCGTTGGCTTCGGCCTTAACGCCGTTGACCATCTGGTGGTCGTGCCCGAATATCCTGAGTTTGATACGAAGATAAGATTGACGGAGCACGTGCGCGCGGCTGGTGGGCAGACTGCTTCGGCTATGGTCGCGCTGCAAAGATTGGGGATGAAGACGGCTTACAGTGGGCGCTTCGGCTCGGACGCGGAAGGAGAGTTCGGGTTAGAGACTTTGCGCAAGGAGGGCGTGAACACTGATTTCGCAGAGGTGATTGAAGGTGCGCGCAATCAGATCGCATTCATCATCATTGATGCGCGCACGGGCGAGCGCACTATCATCTGGGATAGAGATAAGAGGTTGGCTTATTTGCGCGAAGATGCTCCGGTTGAATTATCTTCGCGCACCTCTGTGCTGCACATGGACGCGCACGATCCGCACGCGTGCGCGCGTATGGCTCGCGCGGCGCATGACGCGGGCGCAATCGTCTCGGTTGACATTGATAACATCTATGATGGCTTGCATGAATTATTGCCGCAGATTGATATTATGATTTCGTCGAAAGAGTTTCCTCATCGTCTGACGGGAATCAGCGACGCTCGCGCTGCGCTCGTCGAAACAAGAGCGCGAACGGGTTGCCGGATTGTAGGGATGACGCTCGGCGCGTGCGGCGCGATTCTTTACGTTGGCGGCGTGTTTCTTGAATCGCCAGCTTACAGTGTGCCCGGTGGCTGTCGGGACACAACGGGCGCGGGCGACGCATTTCACGCTGGATTCCTGTACGGCCTGTTGCGGGGTGAAACCATCGAGACAAGTCTGAAGCTTGCCAACGCAACTGCCGCATTGAAGTGCAGAGGATTAGGCGCGCGCGCCTTTCTGCCAACAAGAGCGGAGTTAGATGATTTTTTGAGAAGCGCAACACCTCTCAGAAGCCAGATTGATTTTAGATTTTAGATTTTGGATTTTCGATTTAAAATCTCGCCGCTTCTTCCAATCTAAAATCTAAAATCCAAAATCTAAAATCAATCTGGCTCCAGACTTATTTATGTCTGCAAATACTCCCTGAAATGCGTGAGCACGCGCCGCCATGAATCTCTTGCAGCTTCAGGGTTGTAAACTTCGGGGCGCGTATTGTTGAAGAAACCGTGGTCGGCGTCGTAGCTTAGGACTTCTACGGGCAGACTGAATTTCCGCGCGGCCTCTCTCAACCCGTTCACCTTCTCCGGCGTAATCCAGTTGTCTCTGTTTCCCGCTATGAAGAGCGTGGGCACGCTCAATCGTGAGAGCGCATCGTCGCCGGGGATGTCGCCATAGAACACAGCGG
>MNJR01000072.1 GCA_001920415.1 Acidobacteria bacterium 13_1_20CM_3_53_8
CTCGTAGATTCGATAAAGGATCCGCGAGCCCGAAGTACTCCAAGTCGAATCGCCGCACTCCCAGGCTTATACCATCCCAAGCAGGGGCCAAAACTGGCCTGGATCGAGGTTGCCCTGGATGTCCTTCTGCCCAAAGATGTCCCACTCCACAAAAGAGTTCTTCCGAGGCTTTCGTTCAAGGCTAATCTGGCCGCGGTGATTTACTCGCTCATAGGCCAACACCACTATTTGACTTTGCACCATTCTGTAAAGAAGGGGCAGCTTGAATCGTCAATAAGGCTGTATACGGAGAAACAATTAAAAAGGTGGAATGAACGTGAGCACGGCTTCAGAGCGCGACTGTTCAGGCCGTTCCAACCTGTCCTCGAACGTTGGGCGCGAACCCTCCAACGCAAAGCAAAAAAAGAGAAAAAGAACCTTTGAAGAAAACCGTCGGCAGTCTCAAACAACTTCATGAAGCACTTTCACTCTTCCCCACCTCAAGCTTGGCCAGAAGCAATCGCAAGGCCTTGACGACCTCAGCCTCCTCAACAACAGAATTTTGAAAGCAAACCTCTACTTCAACGTCTGCCTCAGGCAGAGCGTATTTAAATATACAAGGTTTGCGCGGGAGCCCTGCGTTAACTTCCCCTTTTCGCACATGTCTGGGCGCGCGGACTTCTTCCCTTTTTATATTTCTATCAGCCATTTCACGCATCGCTTCGCGCATCGAAGCCACATCGGGCTGCCGAACTACTTGTAGTAGAAGTGATTTAGCATGTATGTCGGCGCGCCGACATTCCTCACGTATCTCTTCAGGGATCGCCGCCAGCGAAAGCGCTTCCGTAATCGTGCTCCGGCTCTTCCCTACCTTCTTCGACAGGTCCTCATGCGTGTAGCCGTAGCGTTGACATAAAGCGGCCAAGCCATCTGCCTCTTCCCAAGGGGTTAAATCTTTACGCTGCATATTCTCTATCAGGGCGATTTCAGCCACAGAACACTCGTCTACGTCCATCTCAACACACGGGACTTCGCGTAGACCAGCCGCCCTTGCAGCTCTCCACCTTCGTTCCCCAGCGATAATCATCCAACGACCCTTGGTCGTAGAGGGTTTAACGAGGAGCGGCTCAAGGACACCCTTCTCTCTGACTGAGGCTGTCAGTTCGGACAGATCGCCAAACTCTACGCGGGGCTGCTCAGGGTTCGGGTCAAGTAAGTCAACCGAAATCATACGGCCTATTGGAATAAGGCTCTGGCTCGATAGTTCCTCGACGTAATGCGCATCGCGCCGCATGCCTATGCCTGTGGGAAGCCCCCTTCTAGACACGGCTTATTACCTCGTCGCAGAGTTTTGAGTATTCTTGAGCCCCAGAGGATTGTGGGGCGAAAGAGAAAATAGATTCCCTGTAGGCAGGTGCTTCTTCTAGGCGGACGCTTTTCGTGATGACAGTCTCGAAAACTTGTGCGCCGAAGACACCTTTTATCTGTTCGTACACTTCCCTGGCCAGCGTTGTCCGTTTATCAAATAATGTAACGAGGACGCCCAGAATGCGTAGATTGGGGTTGGGACGAGCCCTCACCTTCTCAATTGTTTCGAGTAGATCGTCCGTACCCTCAAGAGCGTAGAAGGAGGACTGAATCGGAATTATTACGTTTGAGGCTGCAACCAGAGCGTTTACCGTTATCAGACCCAGTGTGGGCGGCGTGTCTATTAAGACGGTGTCGTATCGGTCGCTTAAAGAGTCCAGCCGGTCTTTCAAGCGAAAAGGCGCGTCGAAATCCCCAACCAATTTAGACTCAAGTTTGGCGAGACTAATTCTGGCGGGAATTATCTCCAGCCCCCCGATTGTAGTTCTATAAATATATGGCGAGAGATCCTCTTCCCCGTCAACCATCATTTCGTATGCGGAGGCCTGAATCGTCTGAGGGTCTATAAATGAGATCGAGCTGTTGCCCTGAGGGTCTAGGTCTATTAAAAGCACACGCCTGCCGCGTCGGGCGAACGCGGCTGCAAGGTTGATGGTGGTTGTAGTCTTGCCCACCCCGCCCTTCTGATTCGCGATTGCAATTATCTTCCTCAAAGAGTATGTTCCCGCCTCTATAAATTCCTTCCCGGATTACATCGGCAAGTCCCCCGCCTCCCCTATAACGTCGGGCCACTCATCTTCCGTCGCCGCAACGTCCTCCTCTTCACCGCCGGAGACCGTATTGCGAGAAGCCTTGATCACTTCCTCGTTAACGAAGATCGGGCAGTCGACACGTAGTGCCAGGGCGATCGCGTCAGAGGGCCTTGCGTCAATCATGAGCGCCTCGCCCACACGACTCCTCATCATGATCGCTGCGTAGAACGTGTTGTCCCGAAGCTCCGTGACGGTTACGCGTTCCACGCTCGCGCCCATCTCCAGGATGACGTTGCGCAAGAGGTCGTGGGTCATAGGCCTCTGCGGCGAAACTTTCTCGATCTCAAGGGCGATTGCATTAGCCTCGTATGCGCCGACCCATATCGGCAACATCGTATCGCTGTTAACGTCCTTCAGGATAATGATCGGCGTACCGCTGCTCGGGTCCATCATCAAACCCCTGATCTTTACTTCGATCTCCATAAAGACCTCCGCCCTCCCCTTCTACAAAACGTTCGAGACCTCCCCGTAAAGGCTATGGGACTTAGAACCCGTCACGCGCACGTTTACTATCTTACCAGCGAGGCCGGGGCTCCCGCGAAAATTTATAACCTTATTACACGAAGTATGCCCCGTTACGTCCGCCGCAGACCTCGCGCTTTGCCCCTCCACCAAGACCTCTACATACGCGCCGACCAGATCATCATATATCTTTCGCTGGATGGTCATCTGCAACTCTTCCAGGGCCAGAAAGCGCCGGGTTTTTTCGGACTCGTCCACCGTCTCCGACAATTTTGCCGCCGGGGTTCCGCGCCTCGCCGAATACTTAAAAATGTATAATCCGTCAAACCTGCAGCGCTCCAGGAGCTGCAACGTGTCTTTAAATTCTTCTTCGGACTCGCCTGGGAAACCTATGATTACGTCACTCGTAAGCGCAATTCTGCGGCGCGCATTCTTTACCGCGTCGACGCGCCTGATGTAGTCCTCAACTCTATAGCCGCGGCGCATCGCGCGTAGGATACGATCATTGCCGGACTGAACTGGCAAGTGAACCCAGTTACACAGGTTCTCATTCTCGTCTATGGCCTTTACGATATCAGCATGGAAATCCCTTGGGAACGACGTGGTGAATTTAACACGGGGCATGCCCGTCGAAGCTACCGCACGTAAAAGCTTAGAAAAGGGTGTGGCCCCCGAAAACTTCTCCAAGCCGACCTCGGACTTCGGACGGTAGCTGTTAACGTTCTGGCCGATCAGTTGGATTTCTCGAAAACCCTGCGCGAGCAACTTTCTTACCTCGCCGATAATTTCGTTCGCGGGGCGACTACGCTCACGTCCACGCGAGTAAGGGACGATGCAGTACGTGCAAAACTTATTACACCCTTCAATAATCGGGACGAATGCGACATGTTTTGAGTGGCGCTCAGACGGGGCGATATCTTCAAACGTTTCCGACCGACGCTCTCCTAAATCAATTACCCTCCCCAAACCTTCCTCAGCCCTTCTCAAAAGCTGAGGGATTCTTTCAGTCGCCCCGGTGCCAATAACGACCCTTACAGAAGGGGCGCTCTCAAACAGCAACTCGCCCTCGAGCTGTGCGACGCAACCCATCACACCTATTATCGGCGCATCATCAGGACGCCCCCTATTTATATCTCCGATGCGACGTATAGCTTTCTGCTCCGCCTTCTCTCGCACGGAGCATGTGTTAATAATAACCACCTCCGCGGCTTCCGAAGAATCTGCAAGATCAAAACCGGCGGCATGAAGCGCCGACGCCGCACGCTCAGAATCTGCGACATTCATCTGGCAGCCAAAAGTCTCTAAATAAACACGCGTCTTTTTCACGTCAAAAACCTCTCGGCCAGAGTCTAGCAGAATATCGTCGGCCCCCGCGATAACCTTTTCTGAAAGCTTAAAAGTTCTGTGTAAAGAGCTTTTCGAGTTATTACCGAATCCACATACGCCCCGCCAAAGACGGTTGCGGACATACGCCTGAATGCCATCGAACTTCAGAAGCAGCCGCTCCGCGCACTATGAATTTTAAGGTTTAAGCAGGTGCTTATTATTAAATAAGAATGTGCTTAATCCCCCGAAGACGCCAGAGGTGTCGGACGGCTCCTCTTCGCCTTGATGGTCACTCCCATTCGATTGTACTAGGGGGCTTAGAACTTACGTCAAAAACGACGCGGTTAATTCCCCGCACCTCAGAAATCAAGCGCGACGAGAGTCTCGCCAACACGTCATGAGGCAGGCGCGCCCAATCAGCCGTCATGCCGTCGGCGCTCGTCACCGCCCTGATAGCGACAACGCGTTCGTATGTTCGGAAGTCACCCATCACCCCGACCGTGAAAATCGGTAAGAGGACGGGGAAAGCCTGCCAGACGCTATCATAAAGCTTCGCCAATCTTAATTCTTCCTCAATGATGCGGTCGGCATCGCGAACTATTCGAAGGTGTTCGGGATTAACTTCACCGATAACACGCACGGCAAGCCCGGGGCCGGGGAAAGGGTGACGACTTAAGAACTCCTCCGGGATGCCAAGCTCACGCCCGATAATCCGCACCTCATCTTTGAAAAGCTCGCGGAGCGGCTCTATAAGCCGTAGGCGCATTCGTTCGGGCAGCCCCCCGACATTATGATGGCTTTTGATTACCGCCGAAGGCCCTCGAACAGAGGTTGATTCTATAACATCAGGATAAAGCGTTCCCTGTACCAAAAATTTAACATTACCGATTGCGCCAGCCTCCCTTTCAAAAGTGTCTATAAACAATTTCCCTATTACACGCCTTTTATCTTCCGGGTCAGTAACTCCGCGAAGGGCGGAAAGGAATTCCCCCTCTTCGTCGATCCCGATCACATTCAGGCTCATCTTCTGTTTAAACAAGGCGCAAGTCGTCTCGAATTCTCCTTCCCGCAGGAGTCCCGTGTTCACAAAAATGCACGTCTGTCGATCTCCTATAGCCTCATGAACAATCGTTGCCGCAACCGTCGAATCAACGCCGCCGGATAAACCGCATATAACCTTTTCATCCCCGACCAGGGATTTAATGATTTGGATTTGCTCGGCGATGATCGTTCGCGGTGACCAGTCCGCGCTCACCCGACAGACTCGAAAGAGGAAGTTCTGTAAAATCCGTCCCCCGAAGGGCGTGTGCGCCACCTCAGGGTGGAACTGCACGCCGAATATGCGACCGCTTAAATCTTCAAAAGCATTAAGCGTGCCCTCCGTATGGGCCGTGACGCGGAAACCGGGGGGGATTTTCGTAACTTGGTCCCCGTGGCTCATCCAGACATCCATTTCGCCCGGCAGGTCCTTGAAGATAGGACTTTCCCGCTCGCTTATAAAAAGCCGTGCGTATCCGTACTCCCTGTTGTTCGAAGGAAGAACCTCGCCGCCCAAATCCGACGCAATGACCTGCAGCCCGTAGCAAATGCCGAGTATCGGACAATCGGTCTCCTCAAGAATATTGAAAGAAGGCTTCGGGGCATCCTTATCATAAACGGAGGCGGGGCCTCCTGAGAGGATGATCCCTTTAGGCTTACGCGAGGCGACCGTTTCGGCAGGGGCGTTGAAGGGCAGAATCTCACAATAAACATTAGCCTCACGAATACGGCGCGCGATCAGTTGTGTATACTGAGACCCGAAGTCTAAAACTATTATCGCCTCGTGGGAGCTCCCCGGTTGATTCAAAATCCATCTCCTTCTCGGTTAAAATTTGGAAAATAACTCCGCGCCCGGAAGTCCGGCAGAGGAACGCGCTTGAAACTGCCGCCGTATGAATCACGATTATATGTTTCCGAAGTCCGGACGGCCAACTCCAAGGGGTGTTTATATTATCAGGCACGTATGATTACTACACCAAAAAATATGTTCCGTAACGCGATGGCCGCACTCATTTCGACCTGTTTTCTTCAAATTATTTTGGCATGCGCCGCCTTCGGACAAGGCCACGCGACACTTTCGCGCCCCCTTCACCTTCGTTGGTTTTTTGAGGTGAACAACTTCACGAATTTAACACCAGCCGTCGGCGTAGAGAAAATATATATCCCGCTCAGCGGCGGCAACATCGTTTCACTGAGCGCTACCGACGGGAGCTACGCTTGGAAGAGTGATATAGGGGGCGTAGTCTCGGCAGCTCCTGTCGCTGATGCGAAGGGGGTCTACGTCGCTTCTGAAAGCTTCCCCGTCCCAAGCAGCACGTACTATAGGGCCACGGGCGCCATACGGATTTTGAGCCGCCAGAGTGGGGTGACTCTTTGGATGCGTATGCTTGCTTCACCACTGCGCGGGGCACTTCTTTCAAGTGACACGAACATTTTCGGCAGCACTTCGGACGGGCACCTGTATGCGTTTAAGAAGGAGACAGGTGAAGTCTCTTGGGTGAAGTATGACCCCGCCGCCTTTAATCTGGCCCCCGTCCTCAGCGGAAGTAGTCTGTACATCGGCGACCGCGAGGGCAACCTGTTTTCAATCAACCAGGCTACAGGCCAAACGCTCTGGCGTTATCGGACTCGCAAATCTTCGCGAACCCCCGTCGCGATAATCGAAGGCACGGCTTATGTCGGGTCGAGTGACGGCTCCGTATACGCCATCAGCGTTTCGACGGGCCGCCTCAGGTGGCGCGTTCGCACCGGCGCAGCCGTGCAGTCGCTCCTGCCCGCGGGCAAGTGTCTGCTCACAACGTCCCTGGATAATTTCGTCTACTGCCTCTCGCCTGAGAACGGGAAGAAGGTCTGGAAACGGCAGTTGGCCGGGAGGGTAGAAGCCCAGCCGCTCGTCCTGGACGACGGCGTGCTTCTCTCGCCCCTCGCCGGCGACGAGTGCGTGATTTTGAGCCTGCAGGACGGAAAGAGAATCAACAGCATCTTCGTCGGCGAAGACAACAACACGGAGGCGTCGCCTCTACTCGTCGGGGAGCTATTCTTGTTGACGACGCGGAAAGGTCTATACGCCTTCTCGAACCAGCCGGATCAATCCATGAGCAGTCCGGCGGAAGAGCCGACCCCGCAGACGCGCTGAGGCGGAGATCGCCCTCACTGGTTCGCGGGCTTCCGTATGTGGAAGAGTGCGGCGAGCCGAAAGATTATCCCGTGCGCGACGTAAGCCGCGACTATCGCGAGAAGCACGTAACGTGAGAAGAGCCACACGAGCATCCCCGCGGCTGCAATCAAAGGCATGACTTTTATAGTGCTCCGCTTGCCCGCGCCAACCGTCTTGAAGCTTGAGTAGCGCAGCGTGCTGACCATCAGCGCGGCGAGGACTGCGACCAGCGCCATCACGAGGCCGCTGTAGAGCGCAGACCAGTAGCCGCCGTATGTGATGAGCGGGCGCGGCGAAAAATGTACGACGGCGGCGAGCAGTCCCGCGGCCATAGGGATTGGCAGCCCGACGAAGTTCTTCTTGTCCACCTTCGCCGTCCCTTCGGCGAGCGTTCGTGGGCGCGTCGCCTGTACGTTAAAGCGCGCGAGGCGGAACGCGCCGCAGATGAGGAACATGAAGGACACAAACCAGCCGAGCTTGTCCAGTTGACTGCCCCAGTCGAGCCTGTGCAGCCCGCTTATTTCTCCGAAGGCAGACCCGTAGCCCCAAGCGTATACGAGAACCGCCGGCGCGATCCCGAACG
>MNJR01000057.1 GCA_001920415.1 Acidobacteria bacterium 13_1_20CM_3_53_8
GATCAATGTCCTCGCGGAAGCCATGCAGGTTGGCGGCGGAAACCCTCTTCATGGCCGCGTCCAAGTCGTCGCGCCGCCGCTCCCAATACTCCACGTAGCTGATGCGATCCAAGGGGTCGTAAATGCGTGCATCGGCCAGTAGGACAGGGAAAATGCGCTCGGCAAAATTCCCGTGTCGTGCCACCTGTATTAACTCAAACATACAATTTGCCGACTTTAGATATTTATCACTGATGACCAGAATTACACACTTGCCCCGGCCTATGCTTTCCATGAACTCTTTGATCCGACCTTTGAAACCCAAATCACGTTTGTCGCGCACAATCGTCACGCCTCTATCTTTGAAAGCTTGCTCTAACTCATTGGCAACGTCTTCACTCTCGCCGCCCCAAGCGTAGGAGATGAAGACTTCCTTGTCCGCCTCTTTGACGGGCGTTGGCGCTGTAGGCGCGTCGACGGCAATCGGCTCTTGGCTGGTTGGCACCGATATGTCGGTATCTATCGGCTCGGGGATTCCACCGACAGCGAGCACGAAACCAGATAACATCAGGACATACACGAGTCTGTAGAGCCAACAGATCGTCCAGAAGCCGTTATAAATATCAGGTAGTTTTTCTGGTCCATTTCCAAGGTCTGGATTCTGCCTATCCCTGTCCTTAAAGTATCGGATAATATCGTCGCCTTCTTTAGTAGTACTCCATCCGGTGATGTAATGGAAGTTAGGCTGATTCACAGCCTCCTTAGCGGTGTTGACATATTTAACTTCCAAGATAAAGAAACCTAGTAAACCGACAATCATTAAGATAAAAGAACAAGCAAGATAATATTTTGTAAGTCGTGCGCGGAGAGCCAGCGCAAGCTGCAGACTCAGAATGCTGAAGAAGGCTCCCATCAGGCCCAGATTCTCTAATGGCCACGGGATCACTTTTTCCTGAACCAAGGTGATAGACAGCAGCGCCAGCACGCAGACGAACACGATATATAGGGTCATCAAGACTCACTCAATCTGTCGAGCCATACCTTCTCCTGCAAAGTGGATGTGACTGAACGGCTTCTCTTCCCTACCCGGTCTAAGTGGCTGTCGGCATGACCGACTAGCGAAGCCCATCACATCGACGTAAAGCGGGAAGTGGCAAGCTTGGTTAAGCGAACAACGGCGGCGTTCAATATAGCTCTTACTTCTTACGCTTGGGTTTGCCCCCTTTCTGCTGCCTTGGCTTCTGTGATGGAGTTGTAGTCTGTGGGGGACTTACATCGCTACAGGTAAGCAGGCAGTCATTAACACAATCTTTGTCTAGAATTAATTCCTTATATCGGTCTTTTTGTTCGACACAAACGAAATGATAGGTGGTGGCTTTCGGTAAACGTTCGACGTGCCATTCAGAATTCTCATCGGGAACAATTGTTAACTGGGGTGTCCACTGCTCTACAGGTGGGTCACTTGTAATCTTTCCGCCCTCCACTGGGCCATTAGTCTGAGGTTCAATATGAAACGTCGGCCCGGCTTCGTGCAAGTACACATAATATGACTTCGTCTTGTTCGCAACTTTTATATGGACATACACAGTGCCTGCCAGGGCTACAGCCGGTGAAATAGCCGTGAGCCTAGTCAGCATAATATCCGTGCCGTTCGTTTTGGCGACTGCCAATGCTTCTTTGGGTTGGGTGAACAGTACGTCCAGTCGTTCGAGGCCGCCACTTGCGGCTTCGGTCAGGGTGTCATTCGGGCGGACTACAGCGCCCCGCAATTTCACGCCAGCGTTAAACCCATCTGACTTTGAGTACGAAATCATTTCTTTAGAGGCTTCGCTGCCCAGCCGAAATTTTCTTTTGCTCAGTTGATTGATGGCGTCCTCATTTAAAAAGAGGATGATTAAATCATCGCGTGAAGTGCCAAACCCGAAGCCCCAGCGTCCATTTTTAACCGTATAGAAGGCCGGGGCGCTCCAACCCTCGCGCGTGCGCCGGGTGACTAGGCCCAAGCCATACGTTCGGCTACGTATGTAGAAAGACGTCCGGCGAAGATTTGGGAAAATGGCGACGGCCAACGCTTTATCGAGGACGGCTTTATGGCCGGCTGCATCAGGGCCGATGGTAAATTCCGTGAGGGCGGCGTCAGCCATAAATGAAATCGCCTTAGCCTCAGCCAAGGACTCAAAATCAGGTGTCTGAGCTTGCACTGGCGTATGACAGAAACACGCTAATGAGGCAGCGACAATTATTAGCCGGCACCGCAGTACAATGTTCTTCATGATGCAGCACCTTAATCTGGTAGGATAATCAAGGCGAAACATTTCTCTAACAGTCTCGGTTACGGAACACTAGCCTTCGATTAGGATCACGATGTTCCGTCGTGCCACCCAAGCGGTTGAGAAGCTTTGCCGTGAGATGCGACGCTCGCCGTGCAGCGGGTCGTACACGGTGACGGCTTGATCGTCTGCTTCTACAACTACGACGGCGTGAGCCTCCTCCGTCCCGCCAATCGCTTCTAGACTCAGATAGGCTATTGGATACTGACCGCCCGCCACGAGGCTTTGCAGTTCATCATATTGGAGCGTGTACTTGGCCGTCCCGGCGAAGCCAAGCCCGCGCACCGCTTCGACCGCCCTCATCGCGACCGTCCCGAACAGGGGGCTACAATCGCACAGCTCACGCAGGCGCTCTTCCGTGACGTCATCCGCAGGCACGCTGGCACGCATGAATAGCTGGTCTCTTGTTTATGGAAGCGGGGCTTCGATCTCGTCACGGCGCTGTTCGTAGAGGGCGCGGGCGCGCTCTTTCATCTCCTCGACGGGCGTGTGCGAGACGACCTCTTCGCTGCCGGCACTGACTACGATTTCACCGACTTCGCCGACAGGGCCGATGACAGCATAGGTCAGCACCACGGGGACGCGCCACACGTCGCCGCCTTCATCCAACTGTGGACGCACGGCGAGGAAGCGATCTCCCAGATGCTCGCTGAGGAAGAAGTTAGCGGCCCCCTGTGCCTCAAGAGCCGTAACGTTGGGTGCGGTCTTAGTAGCCATAGCATCTCCATTTTACCTCTCTTTTGAAAGGTTCGACAGGTTTTTCTGCAAGTTAGTGCTTATTAGCCGCAACTCTGTGAGAGAAGAAGGGGTTGCGGGACAGTATCAAGTTCAAACCCAAGGCTAGGCGCAGATCATCGGGAGATGCTCGCGAACTGATTCATCGCCGCGCTCCGATTCTTTATCGGCATTGTCCACTTATTGCTTACGTTCTTCGAGGCAGGTACGGCCGCTTGAAGGCCGTCTCATCACTTGTAAACAGGGATGGGTTCTTGACGATCTTCCCAACGACGGGTCAAAGAACTAAGAGTCAAGCGACATGATGCACAATTCCCGCATCAGCCGTTTTTCATTTTGCTCTTTTCAGTTTCCGACCAATTGCACTGTCTGCGCCTTCTAAACCTATTACGGCAGGCTTTGAAGAGCTTCCCTGACTGGCTAGAGTCACTAAGGACGATGAAGCGGTGGCTGCGCGCCGCCTGCTGGCTGCTGTCGGATGAACGTATTTCGTAGTCTCCTGTATGCTGTGGTGGCCGGCGAAGTCCCGCACGGTGGCGAGGTCAGTCCCCTCCTGCAATAAGTGGGTCAAGCAGGTATGCCGGAGGTCATGAACCGTCCAGCCGCCGGCGACCTGCTGCCCGTATGTGATCTTGCACTGCTCTGACGCCTCCTTGAACACGGCGCGAACCCAGTGGTCGCGTCGTGTGAAGCAATGGACCTTATTGCCCAGTCCGTCCCGCTTGCGCGCCATCAAAACCTCAACGACGGCGGGGATGTGAAGCACTCGCTCCTTGCCGGTTTTATGCGCGCGGAGCACTACCGTGCCGAAGTGCTTGTTCACGTCCACCCAGCGGATTCCGGCCGACGACATATCGGCACGCTCGACCACAGGCATGAGTTCATCGAAACGCCCGCCGCTGCCCAGAGCCACACGGAAGAAATCGTAGGCGTCACGCCACTCCGGTCTGGCGGCCAGCGCGGCGGACAGCGCCTTAATCTCGTCTTCATCGAGAATCCTCATGCGCTGCTTATTAGCCTCGCGCAACGACGGGCGGCGCGGTAGCCGAAATGAAGCGAGGTCAGGTCGCGTGTCTATGGCGTGGTGGATGGCTGCCCGGACGGCGTTGATGTGGCGCGCGATGGAAGATGCCTGTAGGCCGCGCTTCGACTCGTGCTCCATGTAGAAGATGAAGTCGTCGCGAGTGATGCTGCTAACGAAGCGCTTCCGGCCCGCGAACTCTACCCAGTTGCGGAGTGTGCTGACCTGTCCTACGTTGCGCTTGACGTAGCGGTCGCCGTGCTTGCTGCGCCACTTCGCCTTCAACACTTTAACGTAGCTATCTACGGCTTCGCCGATGGTCGTCGGCTTGATAGGTCTGTCGGGTTCAATGCCGAACTTACGCTGCCGGCTCTCCAGCTTCATCTTCGCCACAGCGGCCTCAGCTTCGCCCTTAGCTCGACTTTATCCATTCAAGCAGCGTAGCAGAGCGCGTCTGTCAAACGGTCGAACAATGCGCGATCTACTTTCACGCTGTCGGTTTCAGAACGTGACGTGCGAAAACCTGCATCGTGCCATAACTGCCGTCGCACAGTCGCCAATGCATCTGCGAAGGTCGGTAGTCGCTTGACGTACCACGCGGCTTGCCGCACGAACAGTTCTTGCTTCGCACCATGATGATGATGCGCCAGCAACGTGACCATCGAGAACAACGCCAGCACTGCCGGAGTCGTGCGCTCTATCGCTTTCTCAGATCATTGCCGTTGCGTCTCCATGCCGAGATGGGCGCGTGCTTCCTCGAACGTGACTTCAACTTGCCAGCGTCTGACGAACCACTCAAGCATCTCGACCGCAGCATTCTCAAGGTTGGTCGAGAGCAGTGCCTGCGGCTTAAACTCTTCCACCGGATCGCACACCAACACCCATCTGACGGGAACCGGCGGCAGTCCGGTGTGATACCACACGGCAGTGCCGGACGTGATCTCAACCACTCGCTCTGTGCCGCCGGACCAGCCGCCGACCCGGTGCTCAGTCCAGCGCGTCCGCGCGTCCTTGAGCACGGCGGCAAGTGTCGGCAAGCGTGTCCCCTTCAAGCGTGGTCGCCCGTTTTGACCAGGCTGACGTGGCGGTGCCGGTTCATAGAGCGCAGCATCCAAGCGAAACTACTGTCGGCAACCACGACGACCTCACGCTCAGGCAGCCACCGCTTAACTTGCCGCAACATCTGGCGCGCCCAAGTGGTCAGCTTCTTATGCCTGCGACCACGCTCTTCGTAGTAGCGTTCGGACGGACACAAGGCAGTCAACACCGGCCACGCCCAGACTCTTTCAGCCCACGGAATACGTACCGTCAGCCTCAGCGAAAGCCACCGCAGCCCGCTCGCTTTGACAAAGTGCGAGTGCGACGAGCGCACCGGGTCGCGGTAGATGCCTTTGGCTTTAATCTGTGCCCCGCGTCGTCGTTCAATCGTATCGTCGAGTGCGAAGACGAGCGCGCCCTCGGGCACGAATGCATTAACGAGCAACGAGAGCAGGATGTGACTCGCGGAAAGCGAAGACCACACGGCGCGGTTCAGCACACGGTGGGAAGTCTGAAAGTGACGCTCTCGGCGCAGGCCCATAACGCGCAAGGCGGATGTGACTGTCCGCTTGCCCGGCGCAGGAATGGCACCGATGAGCAAGACTTGAACGTGCTTCCAGACAGGCTTGGAAAACAGTGGCGCGAAGCCTACAATCAGGCTCGTCAGTTCGGAAGGCAGTGGCAGCATCGAAAGACCTCTCTTGGCGGAGTTGGTCAATCAGCTTACGCTGCCTTCCGTTTTGCTTTCAAAGATCAAAAATGGATAAAGTCGAGCTTAGAAGAGCTTGAAAACTTATAAGGTTGGCATGGAGCAAGCAGCACTCTTCTCACATATGGGACTCAATAAAGTTGTTAATGTGGCGTCAGTCCCACAGCGCAGTCCCTTTCGCTATCCGGGCGGCAAGACGTGGCTTGTTCCACGTATACGTCAATGGCTTGCGGGTCGCAGCGGGCGGCCTTCTGAGTTCATAGAGCCATTCGCTGGTGGCGGTATCGTGAGCCTGACTGTGGCCGCAGAGAAGCTCGCCAAGCATGTCACGATGGTTGAGCTTGATAGCCAAGTCGCCGCCGTGTGGCAAGCAATCATCGAACACGGGGAAGGTGCGTGGCTCGCCGAAAAGATTGTGTGCTTTAAATTGACGCACGATACTCTCAAAGAAGCCCTGTCGAAGAAAGCAAGTTCTGTTCGAGAGAGCGCGTTTCAGACCATTTTAAAGAACCGAACTTATCGCGGCGGCATCCTCGCGCCAGGAAGCGCCCCGCTGAAACACGGGGAGAACGGCAAAGGCATCTCGTCTCGCTGGTATCCTGAGACGCTTAAGAAGCGCATCCTTGGAATTGACGCGATGAGAGAGCGCATCACGTTTATTAAAGATGATGGCGTTGAAGTTATACGACGGAACGCACACAAACGCCACGCTGCTTTCTTCATTGACCCGCCTTATACAGCAGGAGGCAAACGAGCCGGAAGCCGACTCTATGCGCATTTTGAGGTTAACCATGAAGAGCTTTTTAGAGTGATTAGTGAAGCCGCTGGCGATTTCTTAATGACTTATGATGATGCTGGCGACGTGCGCGAGCTTGCAGAGAAGTACAACTTTGACACAGAGCTTGTCTCAATGAAAAACACCCATCATGCGGAAATGACCGAGCTACTTATTGGGCGTGATCTGAGTTGGGTTAGGGCTAAAGTAGAGGGTTAATTTTGCTAATCTAACCAATCACATCTGAGCCGCGGGGACGTTCTGGCTTGCCTCGAATCTGCCGCCTGGCCGGCAGAGGAAAATGATAAAATGCGCGCAGAGGTTTAATGGATGATGGCAACCGATCTGGAAAAGCTCTACCGCGAACAACTGCAAGCGCTCTCGCCCGCAGAACGCCTGCGCTTAATCAACATGCTGGCGCGCGGCTTGGCGCAAGACCCGGCGGAGGAGAAACGGGCGCGCGACCTGATGGACTTGCACGGGCTGGGAAAAGAAATCTGGGACGGCGTTGACGCCGAAGAGTATGTTAACCGCCTGCGCGGGGAATGGGATCAACGCCCTCGATGAAGCTCGACGATGCGCTCGCAGGCGTAACCCACCTGGGCTTCGACACCTCGCCCCTCATCTATTTCGTCGAGCAGGGCGACCAAGCCGTGCTCGCCGTAGCGCGCGCCTTCGCCGCCGCCGCACTGCCCCTCAAGGCCGGGTTCGTCAAGTAGATGATTACCCTGCGTCGGGACTACAAAGCGCGATGATCGAGAGAGCGTTCGGCGTAAAGCCCGACATGAAGTGTCATGGAGCAGGCGGGGCTTCGACGCGCTGCGGAGCCGCACCGGACATTGCGCCGACGGCTAAAACGGCGTCAATGGACGGCAACTCCGACGCGACGACTCGCGTGTTATAGCGTTCGAGGTACGCGCGCCGGGCCGGAGTCAGAGGGTAGTGTTCGGGCGCGGTGTATGGGTATTTCGTCATGCCGTGAAACGGCAGCGGCCAGACCCGATCCGGGCTCGCCGAGTTGATGTCCATCTCCTTGCTGAAGCCGTCGGCGTAGAGGAGGAAGGTTCGAGTCCACCCGCGTGGCAGGGGCGGGAGCTTCGAGGCGTCGAACGACAAACCGATCTCGTCGCCGGGGCGCGAGACGACGAACATGTCGTCCGACGAAAGAAGCAGCTCGCGCACGTCGCCCTCGCGCGTGTAGCGCCCCGGCATGACCTTCCAGGGCGAGGCGAAGGAGACCTGCTCGTAGTCGTAGCCGTAAGGCTCGCGCCCGTCCGGCGTGACCTCCGCGGAGAAGCCGCGCCAGCTAAGGCGTGCCGCCGCGGGGTCGAGCTTAGTTACCCGCACGGGGAAGTCGCCGCGCGACGTGTCCACTAGAATCTGATCCCAGAGGACGCGCATGTTCGTGACGACGCGCACCTCCCGGCTCGCCGAGAGGAACTTGCCCGTGAGGTCAACCGTCACGGTCTGCGGGCGACCGACGGGAATTCCGATGTCCTCGATGACGGTCTTCCAAAGCCCGCGCGCGTCCCTGACCTGGAGCGCGGGCGGCGTCATCTTCTTCCCCCCTTGCGCAGCCGCGACGTTGTCGCTCGACCAGGCGTAATCCGTCCAGCCGGTCATGAGAAGAAGCGTGCGCGCGTTCGGCGGCACTCCGTTATCAAGTTTAAGCGTCAGCGTGTGCTCGTCTGCGTAGCCGCGAACACGGTCGCGCCGGAAGTCGTCGGGGTACTGGCGATCCATGCGCGCGATTTTTGAGAGCACGTCGCCTCCGCGGTCGTCCGTCGCGGCGAGCGGCGTGTGCGCGCCTCTCGTCTTATAGATACGGAAGGGGCGGGGCGGGTCGCTCATGCCCTCGTTCGGATAGACCTCGACGCCCAAGGGGTGCGCGACCGCGATCAGTTGCAGGCGGTCAACGAACATCGTCTCCTCCAACTCGTTCGTCACGCGAAGCTCGTAGCGACCGCCGCGCTCCTTCAACTGGTCGCCGCGTATGCGCACGTACTCGACGGGGTCT
>MNJR01000046.1 GCA_001920415.1 Acidobacteria bacterium 13_1_20CM_3_53_8
CGACCCAGTTGAACTTGCGCGACCAACGTTTTATGAGCGTGTCACTCTTGGTTAACTGTTGGGCCACCGCAGAGAGCGAGCGCTGAGCGCCCATGTGGAAATAGATTTGCGCTGCCTCAAATGCGCGCGCGCTTTCTCCTACCTGTCTCTCCCAACTTTCCATCAGCCAGCGTCCCGAATATCTTCGATAATTCGCGCGAGATCATTTCCCACAAGCTCGCCGTATTCATCGGGTGACATCTGCATACGCTCTGCTTGACTTGCGAAGTGATCAGGTGCGTCTCTATATTCGCGCTCTCTATCAGCGAGCGCTGCTTTCAATTCTTCAATTGTAATCATCGTGTTTCCTCCTTAATGACATCTAGCGCCAGCGCGCTCCAGATAAACTTCAGCGGCGCGCGCTGCTATACATTCGGCGAATTGATCGGCCAGCAGGTCTTCGCATTCTTCGAAGGTGCTTGCGATAGCGCCGCAGCCGGGCAAGTTCCTCACGAAGCCGACGCATACATCCGGGGCGAGCATCACGAAGACGGGAACCATCGGTTTGCCTGGCGCGCCCTCTAGCATCATGCGGCCTCCTTTAGTTGAACGCCGCCGGTCGTGCCCAGGAATTTGTATTCGTCGCCATCCTTGACGAAGATTCTCCCAGGGCCTCTCAGTTCAATTACATTCGGGCGCGCCTCTTCATGCGTGGCCGCTTCATCTACTCGCTTGCGCAGGCGGCGCAGTTTCTTCCACTGTCTGTTCTCTCGTTTGCGCTCGGCTTGACGCACACGCATGTGCAGCTTCGCGCCGTGAAGTTTTATTCGCTTGTCCTCAAGCTGATCGGACGTAAGCTTCGTGGCGCGCAGGCGCGGCGATTTGAGCGGTCTGCAATGCGACCTGTGACGAAAGCGTATTGAGAGATAGGCTCGCCGCGCGTGGCGGTTCATAGCCTTCCAGCGCTGGCGCGCGTTCTCGTAATTCTCCCGCGCGCGTGTCACCATCTGCTCTAGCGAGCGCTGCGCTTTGACCAGGCGGCGGCGACGCGGGATGGCGAAATTAAGAACCCAGCCGATCAAGTAAGAAATTTTTGCTAAAAGACGGTCTGTGGCCGTCTTTAGTCCGCAGGGGGCGGTGAGACTAGCCAGGTTGTCTTCGTGATAGATTCCGCGCTCAACAACGACGCGGAAGTTTCTGAATCGTTCGGAGCCATCGCCCAACTGCAATAGGTCGGGGCGCGCCAGGCGCGGAGCATCCAGCGCAGGCTCCCACGTCGCTAGTGCTTCGTCTTGGGGAATGCGCACTATTCGATTGCGCGCGATGTCGTGAAGCGTGAGCGCTAAAAGCTGAAGGCCCATCGGGAATAGCTCACGTCGCCAGAGCGACGAGGCCGTATCTTCAGGGCGTACAAAACAGAAATCCTGCGCAGCTATTGCGCCCGCGTCTACGCGGTCGCCCAGCCAGAAGACGGTGCCGCCGGCGACGCGGTCGCGCATCTTTATAGTCCAGCGCACGGCGTCTCTGCCTCGGTGAAGCGGGAGAAGGGAAGGGTGATAGCCAATGGCACCAAGCCGCGCTCTGTATCTGGTCTTTCGACCGATGAAAGCATGGCTGTGCGCCGCGACGATCAGCTCCGTCCCTTCCGGCAAACGGTCGGCTGTCAGAAGGGGTGAGGGTAGAAGATGAATGTGATTAAGTTCGGCGCTGGCTGCGAGCGCGTCCGGTTTGTCGCAAGGCGCGGCCACACCTGTGACCTCATGGCCCATGCGCATGATTAGATCGAGCGCCGCCGCGCCGAATGATTTCTGTCCTGATAAAAAAATCTTCACTTAATAGCCCCTAAAAGCACTGCGAGCGCAAAAGCAAGAACGATGAGTTGCAGAGCGAAATAAACGACCAATGCCCACGTCGATAAGGCCATCCATGAATCACGCCATGCCCTGAAAAAATTTTTCATTTCGCTCTGGCCCCTAAAAACCTGAAGCCCTGCACGGCTCGGAAATGTCCGCCGTATCCGCTCATGGCTGTTTCTTTGCCTTTCGCACGCGCGCTCTTTGAAATGCTCGCGCGGCTCCGGGCTTTGCTTCCCCCGTAAAGGTTGGCCGAGACCTGAACCCAGCGCGCGTCGCGCCGGAGCGCGGCGCAGAGGCCGGGGTGCGATGTGTGAAAGAGCGAAGGCATGGGCTTTCTGTATCGGTTCTCCCCGCGCAGCCACATCGCGCATAGCTCGTTGAGAAAACGTAGGCCGACGCCAGCGCCTTGCCATTCGGGCATGACAACGAGGCGGCAGGCCCTCGCCTCTATAAGTCCGGGCCGAGTTGAGAACGCGACGTGCGCCACAGGCTCTCCTTCAACGGTTCCGACGTAGTTGGTCGCAGCGATCATCTTCGGCAGTTTCAAATAGTGATGCGGCTCAAACATTGACCACCAGGACCAGTCAGTCTGCCGAATCTCAAGGTCGAAAGAGGGGCGACGCCAAAGACGGCCACGAGCGAACCTGCCCGTGGCTGTATCGAAAACCCAGTCCGGCTCAACCCATTCGACGATGTCGTAATGACAGGAGAGAAGAACAACCTGGCCTTTGGTTCTGCGCCATGCTTTAGCGAATGCGAGCGCGCCGAAGCGTGCGATCTGCCGGTCAACTACGGACGTGAATTCATCAACGACTATCTGCTCCGGCTTCTCGCAGATGATGCGCGCGAGGTCTGCGCGAAACTTCTCGCCGTTGGAAAGGATGTGATAAGGACGAAGCCAAGAGGGAACTGAGCCGAGGCCGACGGCAGCAAGCGCCGCTGTGACTTCGTTAAAATCTCCGTCGGGCAGTATGGCGTCAATTATCGGTTCATCTGTGGGCCAATCGTGCGGCTGATAGAAACTTTCAGAGCCGAAGAACTTCTGGCCCATAGAACTTTTGCCGGAGCCTGATGGGCCAACCACAATGCCGATGCGCCACTCTTTATCGTCTACGTCTAGCTGTGCGGAGAGGTCGAAGTTGCAGCCCGACTCCGCGTTGAATAGAGATTTGACGCGCGCGGCACGATATGAATTGAAATCTGAACAGCGGTTATGAACTTCTATCTGCATTTAAGTGACCACCACCTTGACGTCGTCGTATTCGAGGCGCAGCGAGTTATAGACGCGCTCCTGCTCCGCTCCTGATTTGCAGACAACAATGACGCCGTACTGCTCTTTGTATCTGTCTGCTCCGGGGTCGAGGTTGGGCGCGCTCTTTTCTTTGTCCTCTCCCTGCTTCCCCTGCTCGCGCTCTTTCTCCTGGTGATTAAGATCGTCGAGAAGTTCTTGCAGGCGCTCCGATGTAAAGCCTGTTCCTTCTAGAGAGCCGCGCCGCTCGTGAATCTCTGCGAGCAGCTCCGGCAGCCGCGCGCGGTCGTAGTCGGCCTGGTCTGCGGTCGCGTTATCGGCGAGCATGATGTCGAGCGCTTTTTCGTCGTCCACGTCTATGACCAGAACGGGAATCTTGCGCGCACCCTTCGCCTTCATGCTTTTGTGGCGATGTTCGCCGGCGATGATTAGCTCGCTCGATTTCTGCACGAGGATCGCGCCGTAGAAACCGTTAGCGTCCAAGCTCTCGCAGATAGCGCCGACGTCGCCCTGGCGCGGGTTCTTGGGGTGATACTTGGGCCTGCCGATGGGCCAGACCTCAAGCGTCATATCGTGTATGAGCGGCGTTGTTTGTTTCCTTGGCATTACTATTGAAAAGGTGAGAGGGCATGGCCGGCTCGCGCGCGGCGCATGGCCCCCTTTGTTTACCTGTTAGGCGACTGCGCGAGTTTGAGGAGGATTTCCGTCTGCGTATTCCTTCCTTCGCGCACGTCCGTCTGAATCTGCTTGAGGCTCCCTTCGATTGCCTTCCAGCGCGCGTCCTGCTCGCTTCTAGGCACGATGTTTCTCTCCAGCACTTCGATCTTGCCTTCGGCAGTCTTTAAGCGCGCCTCGCGCTGCGCAGCCGAATACTGCGACGCGCCGTATGCGACGAACGCGCCCACTATGAGCGTGACCAAATGCCTTAATAGCGGCGGCCAGTTCACGAGGCCCGCTCGCCTCCCAGGAATCTCTGTTTCTATCAACGCCATAACTTCACCGAGCGAACTTGAGCGCCGTTAAGATCACGGCCACAAGGGTTGCCACCGTTGCCTGCTTTCTGCTTTTCTTCGCCGCGCGCTCGACCTGCTCTGTATGCTCTTCGAGAAGCTTTATCGCCTTCTCGTAGGTTGCGACCGCCGTTTCCAGATGAGTGATTGACTCCCGAAGCAGCGCGATCTCGGTCTTTGCCTGATCGTATGAGGTCTGAAGGGAAGCGCCGTGCGCAGCTTCAGCGCGCAGTTGCTCTTCCAGCGCGGCCATCTGCGCCTTCTGGGCCTGTATCAATTCACGCGCGGCCTTCAACTCATTTATGAGGCGCGCGATCACCTGCTCCGCACTATCAGCGCTCGTCGCAACCGGGGAAGAATTCACCGGGGTAGAGTTCCCGGAGGTCTGCGCAATTGCGCCGGTGCAAAGAGTCACGATCAAGACGGCTGCGATTAGAATTTTTCTTAGCTTGCTCATAATTCACCTCGGCGCTCCGGGCACGCGTGCGCGCCTCTTCAGCGCTCCTGCGCGTTCGCTCGACCTCTGGACGCAGCGCACGCTCTCTGTATAGGTCTTCTGCTTTGCGGTCTGTGGCAGTGTTGTTCGCGCTCGTTTGGGCTTCTGTGGCCTGTTTCACTTCGCGTCCGGCTTGTGACTCGGAGGAGTTGGTTTGAAGCGACGTGACGGTGTTTCTCGCGCCCTGGATGAGACCGCCCGCGAACTGCCAGACGAGAATTAAGAGGACGAGCGCGATGGTGCCCGTTATGAACTTATGCGCGCCGGCATGCATCTTCAGTGTGGCCCAAAGCTTCTTCTTCACTTTGCGCCCTCCCCTGTGAAGAGTTTGCGAATGATGCGCGCGAGCGGCTTGCGCTCGAAGTAGATGAGAAGCGCGAGGCCCAGCCCGATGAGAACGACAATAGTGATTGCCTTCATGTTCCCGGCTTCGAAGGCAGAGAGAAGGATCGTGCCGGGGCCGATCAATCGGCGGCCTACACGACGGCCTGCGGCCTTGCCCATCTCTTTCGTCTCGCTGGTGATGGGGATTTCATCAAGCAGCGAGTCCGATTGCTCTTCGGCTTGAGGAGCGACTGAAGAGTTTTGAGCAGCCGGAGCGGGCGCTTGTGCATTCTGTTCATCTGAAGGCGCGGGCGGCGTAGCGGGCGCAGGTGTCGGCGCTGGCGCGGGCTTTAGGTCGAGGACGAAAGCAATGCGCAGTACCTTCTCAAAGTGTTCCGCGTGGCCTTCAATCTTCTCTGCGCAATCCAGACCGTTGATGATCTTGCGCGAGCCGAAATAATTTGTGCTTGTGGCATTGATGAAATCATTGAACTTCTTCCTGGTGAACCAGCCCTCGGTCATGCCGGCAGCCATGATCGCGTAGGCCACGTCTGGCTCTTTGACCAGCGCGGGGAAGCGAACCAGATCGAAAGCCTTTCCGGTTCTTAGAATGACGGCGTTGACCAGATCGGGATAGAGCGTGCGGATTCTTCCTTCGGCGAAGCGATAGTTACGCTTGCCCGTTAGCTGCACGTCGCCCTCGCCGTGAAAGCGCGCGCCGTCGCCGGGCTGGTCGTTCCCAAGCTCGCGCCCTTTTCTGGTCAGATAGCCATAATGAGACTCGAAATAAGAGTTGCCGCCGCGCTCGTCAATGGGCTGGAAGGTATCTGCCGTCTCATGCTTCACAGTAGCCAAGCTGTAGGCTATGCGATTGATTGCCACGTCGGGGCGGATGCGATCCCACGCGCCGTCCGCCGCAATCGAATCAAGAAGGGAATTAAGACCTGCGACCTGTGTGGGCGAGAGCGTGCCGAAGGCGGCGCGCGTGGCGTCGAAGAATTTCTTTCGGTCGAATAGCATTGCAAGCCTTTCCGTTGGCACAAAAAAAGAGCGCGCCGAGTGAACCGGGGCAGCAGGTTTCTGACCGCTGTTGTTCCCTCGGCGCACTCGGCGCGCTCTTAAAAAATTTGGTTGTCAGGCTTGAGGCTCGCCGCGCGGAAAGACGCCCAGTCCTTCCGCGCGGCGTCCTCCAAGCGAGGCGGGTATCGAATCACGACCCCTGACCCCAAGCGAGTAGCAGTATAAGCGGCTGATGTTGATTATGTCAAAAAGGAGTGAAGAATTTTTTTTCGGCGGATCGTGCGACTAAGCTGATTACTATTTAGTAATTTACTATTTAGTAAAAATCCGACCTTTCACATAACAACTATTATCAGACGTTATGGATTTACTTTAAGGTATAAGTTTCAGTTATCCCCTCTCTGCTGGCAGAGGCGCGTACCTCTCAAGTTTCATGTGTTCGACGATGGCTGCGGCTGCTGCACGCGCGCTCTGGAACCAGCCAGCCCGGTAGCCCATGCGCCGGTGGAATGACATCACGCGCTCTTGCTCCTCTCTGGGCTTTTCGCCGCGACGCTTCATCTCAATATAGAAACCGGCGCACGTCATAAAGCCTTCAGCGTTGCGAAGCGGCCAGTTCAGGCAAAGGTCTTCGATGCCTTTAGTCAGCCCTTCGGCGATCAATCGTAAAGCCTCCGGCGGCGTGTAGGGTTTCCCCGTTTTACGACTTACCTTCTGATAATTGCGCGTTAGCTTCGCCCCGTTCGGTATTGCATGAAACAGTTCGAGCGCTTCCCTTTTGTCCGGGTCGTCTTGGAGTCTAGCGGTCGCGCGCGCCCAAGTGACGAGCGCGGCCTGCTCGTCGTGTTCTAGGGGCGGCGGTATTTTGACTTTGAGAGGACGACGGCGCGCCTGACCGTTTCGGTCGAAGAGTCCGCCCTGTAGGGCTGAAGGTTTGCTCGTGCGCGTTGTAGCCATTCTTTCTCCTAGAATGGCGCACTGAGCGCACAAGTTTTTTCAGATCAAGAGCGTATCACATTTTCGTGGTCGGCTGCTTCCCTCCTCCATTTAGCAGACCGGACAGTCGGGATTGCCGCACTCGGTTGCACGCCTGCGCGTTCTGATGCCCGGAGCGACGCGGTCTCGAAGTGCCTCTCGAATCCTTTGCTCCGCGTCAACGTTGATACGAATGGTTATGGTTCTATCGCCGCCCTCGCGCGCGACATCAACGCCCACCATCATTTCGCCGTCGCGTGTACTTTCAGACAACTCCTGGGGAACTGTCTTCGACTTCGAGTTGATTCTGAAAATGATGCCGTGCTCCGTATAGCCCCGCCGGGTAATCTCCCATTCGGGGATGGGTTCACTTGAAAACCCTTCGACTCGATCCGCCGGATGTGGCTGCTTCGCCTCCTGCTTCTCCGGCCAATCGTGACCGTTGCCGCAAATGAGAAGCTGCTCTCCTGCCTTCCGTCTCTTAGTAAATGGTGGTTGGTTGCACTTAGGGCAACGCTGCTCTTCCTTGCTCATAGCTGTTCTCCCATGATGATTAAGTGTGTCGTCTCCTGAAAGCCTCGCGCCTGCGACGGCGTAAACTTTGGCGCTCGCGCGCCCACTTGATGAGAGAGCGGATAAAATTGATCAATTTCATGACCGCCTCCATCTTCGCCGACCGCGACGTCGGCGCTTGCTTCTTCCCCCGGTGCGAAACGGCACCGTGATCTTCAGACTGGCTTGGCGCTTCTGCTTCTCAGAGGTCAGAAGATAGATTTGCGTCGTGCGGATTTCGACGTGTCCGAGAAGCTGGCGAACCAGATCAATATCCACTCCCTTGTCGCGCAGGTGCGTGCCAAAGCTCCGACGAAGATCGTGCGGAGTGAAGTGGGCCACGCCCGCCTTCAGAGCGCGCCGCTCCAGTGCTCGGAAGAGGCCGCGCGCGGAAAGCTGCCTTTGCAACATTTCCTGCGCCTTGTTCACCGGGCAAAGTAGCGCGCCCGCGCGCATGCCTCTCATGCGAAGCCAGGCATGAATTGCGCGCCGCGCTCCTCCGTCGTCGAGATAAACGTTGCGCTGTCGGTCGCCCTTGCCTGAGACAGTGAGCGTGTGTGCGCGGCGCGAGTACGCGGCCACTGTGACCGAAGTAGCCTCCGCAAGACGCAAGCCTCCGCTGTAAAGCAGCACCATCATGCAGGCGTCGCGGATCGCCAGAGGCGTCGCTTCCCTTTCGCATGATTCAAAGAGACGGATGATCTCAGTGGCCGCCAGTGCCCGCGCGGGCCGACGGCGCTCTTCCCTGCCCTGGACTGGTGAGCGCACGTCTCTCAAGCGCTCGTAATCGGAAAGCTCCATCTGCTCCAAGAGCCAGGCCCAGCGTGCAACGCCCCGAAGCGCCGCGAGCGTGGACTTGATGACCGATGGCGAATAGTCGTCGTGTTTTAGGAGCGGGAGCAGGTATTCGAGGTGGCGCGCGCGCAAACCCCTCCAGTCGTAATCTAGGCCGACGCCCTTTGTTTTGAATTCAATGGGCGAGAGGCCGGAAAGATAGTTGGCCGCGCGCGTGAGGTTCACACGCTGCGAGCGCGCGCCGCTGGGCGAGAGGCTGTCCAGATAGACCATTGCCGGGGCTAAGGGAGAGGTGCGCGCAAGCGAGCCTGGCGCATGCTTGACCAGGTAGATCGCGCCCAGATTCGACTCCCTTGCGACCCGGATTGTCTTTTCTCGAATCATCCTGCGTCGGCTCTCGAAAAGAATTAAAAATTTTTGCAGCCCAGAAGCCCTGCTTTTGACTTAGAACTTGTCACTTATCACTCATCACCTATCAGGCATCCCGGCCAGCGTTTACCGTGTAAAAATTGCCGGAAAGGGGTCGCCGCCCTCTCTTTTTCTCTCTAGGTGTTGAGAATACGGTTTTTCAACACCTAAATGAGCCTGCTTCTACACGCAAAATTTAGGTTGACTCTACGGCCTGAAGGACGGCTTCCCACTTATTGCTATCTGCAACCAGCGCCACGATCCAAGCGGCTAAAAGGAGCGCATCATCTTCAGTCAACCTTCGGGGCAATGGCCGCAAGAAAACTATGTCGCCATTGCCAGAACTTGAAACGATAAATTTATTAAATGGGTCTATCTCAGCCATTCTTACTCCTTCCCTTCCCACTTCGAGCAAGCTGGCGTGCGCACCAAGATGTCGCTCGCGCGGCCATGTGTCCAAGTGCCGCGCGTGAGCGCGCACTTGTGATAGTTCTTCGAGTAGCGTATGACCTCGTGATACTTGCATGAGCCGCACGTCTCGCCTTCTGGCCCTGTGCCCGGCTGCGTAGCGTAGCCTTGGGGCCTCGGCTCTTTGCGCTTCTTCTTTCCCGGCTCCATCAAACCTTCCGAGTATGCGACGCGCGCGCCGTCGCATAGATCGGGCTGCGCGCCCGCGTCGTCTTCGTGATGGTCAAATAGCAGAAGATGAATCGCGCTCACTTATGGGCCACCTCACGCGGGATGCAACGCGGACAATCACAGAGAACCTGATATGGCCGGTGCCCGCAGAATTCGCAGTAAAGATGATGCACGTCGATCCATGCCCCGCAGCGGCGGCAGCGTTTTAGCTCCCAACATGGATAGCAAAGGCGCTTCATTCGCTTACTCTTTTCCAATATTGCAACCATTGAGCGCGACAGGTTGAAACCTCGCCATCTTCAGTCTTGAATTCGTAAAGGCAATTGCGCCAGTCACGAAACTTTTTAAGCAATTTAGTTATCGTGATTTTGTGCTTTGAGAATGGCATGTGTTGATAGCCTTCTTCTGCCTCAAACGTCATACCCAATAGCGCACCCGACTCAACCGCTTTTTGCAGGGTTGCTATCTTTTTATTTCTTGGCTTCATCTGCTTCTCACGCTTTCAAGATAGGAGCGGCCAGCCTCCGTCAGGCGGTAACCGATGCGCGCCTGTTGGCTCCGAAGATCGCAGTAGCTAAATGAATCGAGTACCTTCGCGCCGAAAATCAGGAAAGGCGTCCGATTGCCCTTCCTGCCGTTGAGCGCGAACCATTCCTCGCTGTCCATCCAGCCGCCCGCAGCTTCGAGCCTGCGTAGTTTTGCCAGCGTCGCGCCTCCTATGCCTTTCATGCGGCTCTCTTTCTAAGCGTCGAAAGGTAAACTTCAAAGTTGATTAGCAGCGCGCCGAAATCCCACTCGCTCTCTTCCGGGTGAAATGCGCCGAGCCACCAATTGAAAAGCTGCTCTTCAAATGTCCGGCCTTGCCAATGAGCGACCGAGCCGATAGCCTCGACCACTTCCTGCATGCCCCACTCGTAAGCGGCAGCCAGAAGCTCTAAGAACTGCTCTAGATGCGCGACGACGTAATCACCCCTAGCTTCGTGCGCACGGTGCTCGCGCTCTTGCGCTGGCGTGAACCTGCGCTCTCTGGGCGGGCCGTATTTCTGTTTCATTATTTACCTTCCGAGCGTAATTCTTCTTCCTCTTCAAGCTGGTCTTTGACGAAGTTGAGAACGCGCGTTCGTGTTCGTTGCGTGAATGGCAGTAATGCCCCGACGATCTGAACAAAGGCGCGCGTCTCAGGGTCATCAAGCGCACGCTTAATCAGTTCGCCCTCTTTCTTTGATTGCACCTCAATCGTTGTTTTCATTGCTTGTCAGCCTCCCCTAAGCCGTACTCCAAAGTTGATTGCACCTCGGCAACGATCTTCTGTTTGAGGTGCTTCAAAAATTTTCGATTATCAATCCGGCCCTTCGGCACCATCAGCGTGAGATCAATTCGCTCGCCCTGAAAGCCGTAGGTCGCCATGTTGACGTTTATCTCGATGCGATCAACTTCCATTCCCTTCTGCCCCATCAGTTGCTCCTTCCTCAGTTGAGTTAAGCGCGGCCACAATCTCCGCGTGGTCGTTCGGCGAAAACTTTTCGACTAGGCGCGCGCGCACGTCATCTGCGACCGGGAGTTCCGCTATTACCTGAAGCGGATCGCGCCCGTGAGCTTCGACCATCGTGCGCACTAGCTGCAGCGCCTCGCCGTAGAAAAGATTTTTGTTGCTGTCATCCGCGCGCGCGGCCTCCTGGCCCTCCGGCGTCTTGCTCGCTTTCCACCTAGCTATGGCCTCGTCCGCCTTGCCGTCGCAGTAGCGCGCGAAAGCGACAGCGTAAGGATCGCTGATTTTCGATCCGGGCCGGCGCGCGCGTTCGCACGCCCACTCTTCGACTTCTTCCTGAGTGAAACGAGAACCCACGCCCACGCCCGGTAGCGCTCGCTGCGCTTGGGCCACAGGATGGCGCGCGGGAGTGTGTGGGGGTTTTAATGGCGGTTCGATTGGCGGTTCTATAATAGAGGCGTTACGCGTTCTCGCATCCCCCCCATGCGAATCGTCCGCATCCCCCCGCTCGGAATTCTCGCATCCCCCTCCTGCTGAAATTTCATCCCCACCCCCTGCTATTTTTTCATCAGGGGGGGATGAAGTTTTTTCACCCCCTGCGCCACTAGGTGGGCCAGTCTGACCGGCCCCGCATAGAGGCTCGTGCGTGCAGTCGAGCGCGCAGAAACGATAGAAGTTGCTGTCGTTGCCGCCGTGATCTTTCTCGCGGGATTCGTAACAGATGACTCCCTTTTGGCGGCATTGCTTAAGAACCTCACGGACGCGCCTAGCTGATAGAAGAGCACTGCGCGCGAGCAGAGGCACGCTGGGCCATGCGCCTCTTCTGTCTTCGTTGTGCGAGTCCGCCAAAACAAAAAGGACAAGCTTCTCGCCCCGCTTCACTTTCTCTCCATTAGGAGCGAGCTTAAGGCCCTTCACGTAAGCGGTAGCCTTCCAACTCATTCGGCGGCCCTCCTTAGCATGGTTGCGAATGTGCGCGAGATCATCTGCGCGGCGATGTCACGAAGCTCTATCTGCTCGCGCAGGGTCTCTAAGCAGCAGCCCTGTAAGCTCATGAACTTTATGGCGTCGTTCGCTTCGTCGAGCAGCTTCATGTTGGCAGCCGCGCATGCGTGCTCGTCCGCAAAGCCCTCGCCGGATTGCTCGACGAGGGCCTGGAAGTAGAAAGACGGATACATGGAAACGCGCCCCGCTGCCTTAATGTCGTAAGAAGCGATGGCGCGCGTGAGATCACAGCAGCGCTGAAGAGGCGAAGCCGCTCCGGTTCCGCGCGGCCCTTGCCGGTATAACTCCTCCAGCGAAGCTACCGGGCGTCGCCAGCGGCGCACCGAGTCGTCGTGGATGAAGAAAGTTTTGGCAATGAAATGAATCTGGTCGGGTTGTATCGCCTCGCGTAAGAAAGCGTCTGGAGGCGGCAGGATTCCCCTTGGCGGCGGGGGCAGTAATTCAAGAGCTTGCATCTACTCAATCTCCTTATGTCGAAATTAAAGTGAAAACAGACATAGCTATGCGGCGCGCGCTGGCTCTACCTTGGACTTCCGCGCCAGCGTGCGCGCGCGCTTCCTCTGAGGCTCAGACGGCGCGCGGCCAATCTGCGACTCTTCAACCTTAATGGCGCGGGCTAACTCACGAATGATCTCCGGGAACCAAAAGCCTTCGGTACGGTTGATGACGCGCGAAACGTTCTCGCGCGGGCATGGCCGTCCGGTCTTCTTTTCGACACGGCGCGCAATCTCGGCTCCAGTGACTCCGGCGAGAATCATTTGTGCCCTTATCTGGTTCGAGTCGAGCGGCTTGATTTCGGTCTCGTTTCTCGGCATGATGCTCCTTTCTGCCTTCAACACCGTGAAGGTCAGTGTGAGCCTAATATAAGCGGCTTATATTCGTCAAGCTAAAAATGAAGAGACCCTTGGGAGAGCGCATCCGCGAAGTTCGCAGATCGCGCAAAGGTAAGGACGGCAAAAGGCTGACTCTTGTCGAATTGGCGGAGCGTATCGGCACGTCCCAACCGGCTCTCTCAATGATAGAAAACGGGGCGACAAAAGAGCCTTATCCGGCGACGCTGGTCGCTCTGGCGCGCGAACTGAATTCCGATTTCGGCGAGCCGTGGCTGCGCAGACACCTGCGTGAAGATAGGCGCGAAAGGGCCAGCCTTCCTCAGATTTCCGTCGCGGAGTTAATAGGGGCTGTTGATATTTCGATAATCGGAAGAGTGCCAGCAGGCGGCGCGATGGAGCCGATTGAAAACATTGAGACGATAACGCTTCCTCCAAGTCTCGCAGACCGAAACAAAAGAGTCTTTGCGCTGCTTGTCCAGGGCGATTCGATGAAGGATGAAGGTATCTGGCCGGGCGACGTGGTCTTCATCTCCGAATGCCCAGACCCCGCGAACGGCCAGATAGTTGTCGCGCAGGTGGACGGAGAGGTGACTTTGAAAAAGTGGCAACGCAAAGGGAGTCGCGTTACTCTGATACCGGCCAACCCTGATTACTCGAAGAAAGAGATCAAGGCGGGCGTAAATGAAGTCCAGTGCATAGGCGAGTACATTGGCCTGCTGCGCATCAAGCGTCGCCGATGAATTTGATTAAGGAATAAAGAGAATGAAACGCCTCATCACACCTGAAAGAGATGAAAAGCCGACCGTGACAACCAGAAGCCCCCTCGCGCCGTGCCCTGACTGTAGTAATCCTTGCTCGGCCAGTGCTGAATCTTGCCCGCAGTGCGGGCGTTTCTTCCAGAGATTCGCCCAGACTGTGATCGTAGACCGTAAAGGCTGGGCTTCCACGATTGCCGTAGGCGTGCTCTTGGCAGAGCTTATACCCATCCTTTTCGTAATACTCCTGCTGCTCGCTCTGTTCTTAACGGGCGTTGGCTTCTCCGCGCTCTCAGGGCCGCATCGCTAATTCCACCTTCCCGGCCCATAGCAAAAGTGGCCCGGCGACATTCTTAAATTATATCTTGCAAATATAAGCGGCTTATATTATCATCTTTTCGCCTTCAACGCTGTGAAGGTAATACGGCCCAGCCGGAAGGAGAAAGAGTAGATGAGATTTGAAGTCACCGCCAAGATTCTTGAAAAAGCCACGAACCGCGCACGCAGCCTTCGCCCGCGCGTATCGCAAACAGGCCCCGGAGCTTATACAGTCACATGCGACAAGGGCCACCCGCACACAGTTAGATTCTACGAACTCGGCAACAAGATTTTTGCAGAGTGCGACGCCACCCTTTGCCCGTCGCGCGTGCCCTGTTACCACATCGCCTCAGCATTTCCCTATTACCAGATCGAGCGCCTTCAGCCCGGCGACCGCGTGCTTGTGAACGAAGCATACGGCCAAGCATGGCATAGTTTTATCGCGCTTGATGGAAAGTCTGTTTTCACGTTTGAAGTGCCAGAGGGTTTCTCTCTGGTTTTTGTTGTTGGTTGCGAAGGCGCGAGAGAGATGAGCGCTCGCGCGGCCTAGAGGCTACGGGAAAACTTAAGGGCCGGGTGTCACCGCCAAGTAACCACCGGCCCTTACCTGTTTCCCCTTTCATAAAGAAAAGGAGAACGAGTAGATGCTTGAAGATAGCACAATTGTGGACGCGCGTCACGAAATTTCTGATGCGCGCGCGCTGGCAGGAGCCGAGCGCGAACTAACCAAGGATGATCGCAAACAGATCGTGATTCACCTTTCAAAAGCCCTGCGCTATCTGAAGAAGATTGAGCGCGAATACGTGCCGAAGGGAGGCGAGCAATGAAAACGCCTTCATGGAACTATCTAGAAATCGTTGAGGAAGAGCCGAGCGCCGTCGCAGTTCTTTTCTCTGCGCTCGCCGAAGTCGTGACGCTCTGGTGGCGCAAGTACATGGCGAAGGGAGGCGCGGCCAAGTGAGCAACAACCTGAAATGCCCCGACTGCAAGCAGCAGGTTGACGCGCTTTACCTGCGCAACGACGGGAAGTTCGTCTGTTTCGACTGCCTACCTGATGAGGAGATTGATCTATATCCGGGCTGGCGCAAGCGCGAGGTCTTACGTCGGAAGAATGCTAGGAGCGCGAGCCAGGATGTTGCGAAAGGGGAAAGTTAACTATGAGCCTTCAATTCAAACCTGCCATTAAGAAGACGAAAAAACTTCGCATGGCCCTGATGGGGCCGAGCGGTTCTGGAAAGACTTTCACCGCTCTGACTCTGGCCGCTGAGTTGGCCCAGGGCGGAAAGATAGCCCTAGTGGATACTGAGCGCGGGAGCGCTTCACTTTACAGTGACCGCTTCCCATTCGACTGCTGCGAGTTGGAGACCTTTCATCCGCAGCACTACATAGACGCGGTCAACGCCGCCGCTCAAGCGGGCTATTCTGTTCTCATTATTGACAGCCTTAGCCACGCATGGTCTGGCGAAGGCGGCGTGCTTGACCAAGTGAACCGGCGCGGCGGCAACACCTTCACGGACGGCTGGGGCAAAGTGGGGACGCCGCTCCAGAACAGCCTCATGAAAGCGATTCTTGAGGCGCCCCTACACGTCATCGCCACGATGCGCGTAAAGACTGAATACGCGGTCGAGCAGAACGAGAGAGGCAAGTCCGTCCCCAAGAGAATCGGTCTGGCAGCCGTCCAGCGCGACGGCGTTGAATACGAGTTCGACATCATAGGCGTGCTCGACATTCAGAACACGCTAACGATTGAGAAGACGCGCATGGTTGACCTGGCCGGCGCTATCATCAACAAGCCCGACAGGAAGCTCGCGCAAAAGATCATGGGCTGGCTCTCCCAGGGAGAGGCGGCACCGCCCGCTCAAACGCAGGCCACTACTTTCACCTCTGCGGCACCCGATAGGGACTCGCTCTTAAAGCGGATCGAGCAGGCTTGTAAGGCCCTCAATACAGCTGAAGTGAAACCTGAATGGTCTAAAGCCTCCCTGCGCGAATTCGCAAACACAAAATTCAAAGTCGAAAACGGAATTGACGACCTTTCGCTCTCTCAGCTTGACGAGTTGGCCCAAGTCTTAGAACAGAGAGCAGAGATTCCGTTCTAGGAGGCCAGATGGGAAAGCCGCAGACCTACATACGCGCAGATCACCTGGCCCATGACTTTGTTGCCGAGGCTCTAGATGTCCAGAGCCTCGGCGCTCAAGCCGTCCGCGCGATGCGCAAAGCTCTTTTAGGCTTCAGCCGACGCGCGGCTAAACGCGGGCGCTCGCTCGGTCGCAGACAGCAGCGCGCCGCCAGTCAATGGCGCGCGGTCGCAGAAGATAGCCGCCGCGCCGCGCGCATTCTTTAACAACCCCGGTCGCGCGCGCGACCTTAACCGAAAGGAGAATTGATTACTTTGCCGAGAACACAAACGCACCAACGTAAAGGTCGAGCGGATGAGCCGCCGCCCTCCTTTAGCGCGAAGATCGCACAGCAAGGAAGTCTCATCAGAACCAGAGTCCCGTCGCCGCTCCTGAAAATGATGGGCGCGCGCGACGGCGACGAGTTGGAATTCAAACTCGACGAGACGACCGAGCAATGGCTTATCAGCGTGAAGCATCGCCGCGCGTCACGCACTGGCGGCCAGAAGAAGTAGTAGGCCGAAGGTGAGCAGGGCGCGTGTGGATCGCGCGCGCCCTGCCATTACAAAGGAGAACATAATGCTGAAAGTGGATGAACCTCTTGACCGCAAAGATTTGCCGGAGGAGTTTGAACTCGACCCCGTAGCCAGCGTGCGCATAGATCGCGCGCGAGGCGTTATTGAATTGATCGCACTTGAGGTTGATGTCGTAACGCCGGAGGGCGCGCCCATAGGAACCGTTCAGCGAGCGGGCGTGATCTGCACGCTCCCTCTGTCTAGCTTTATCTGGACTTCCCTTCCCGATCCGAAGCTAGGCTCTATTGCAGACGCACCCGACCTTTGCCCCGAATGCTGCCACGCGCGTCCGTGCCAGTGTCCGACGCCAGAGCAGCACAACCAGCCCGTGCCGGCGGTTCACCGCTAGGAGGCGCTTATGCCAGCAAAGACAACTGGGCAGCCGCGCGAGTTGGAGCAATTTCTCACCGTCGAGGAGTTGGCCGCATGGCTCCGCTGCAAACCTCGCACTATCTACAACCGCGTCCACCAGAAACGAATTCCATATCTGAAGAATGGAAAGTTTCTGCGCTTTGATCCGGAGGAGATCAGACAGTGGATGAAGAAGGGAGCGCGTGCCTGATATGAAAGAGAAATACGATTTCTCGCACGTCAAGCGCGCGCTCTCAGAAGAATTGAGTAACGGCAACAAAGTCGCAGTCGAACGCTTCTCGATTGAGAAAGCCGCAGGCCATCGCACCACTCGCGCGGTCGAAGCGTTTGCCGAGCAGCTTGCGCGCGAGTTGGGTTGCAGGTTCGCGTTCTCCGCGAGCGGCCAGCACATCTTCTTTGAAAAATAAGGATAGACGACACCGACTCCCGAAACTACCTCCCGAATAAAAGTCACCTTCAACACATTGAATACGGTATAGTGCCCGCTGTGCTCCCGAACTGCGTGGCTGCATTCCGGGAAAGGACACGTATGCCGGTTGAAAATAGAGGTACGAGTAAGAACCCACGATGGCGTTACAACTTTACCATCCGGGGCGTCAGATACAGGCAAGCAATTCCAGAAGCGAGAACTAAATATGAGGCGGAGAAAGCAGAGGCCCAAGCAAAGAAAGATATTTACGATGGCCGCTATGGAAGGCCGACCGGGGAGAGGGACTTGGGAGATTTCATCGAAAAGGTCTACTTGCCCTGGTCGCGTGAGAACAAGCGATCATGGCGCGGCGATAAATCGAACGCGCCTGTGATCTTGGAATGGTTCAGGGGCAAAACCTTTGCAGAGGTCTCACCCCTGTTGATCGAAAAATTCAAAAAATTCATGCGCGAGTCTATCACGAAGAAAGGAACGCCGAGAAGCGCGCGCTCGGTCAATGAATTCCTGGAACTGCTTTCGAGCATCTTCAGGCTTGCTATTCGTGAGAAGGAAGTGGAAACCAACCCGTGCAGCCAAGTGAAAAAGCTTCCGCTCTTTAACAAGCGGAAGCGCTACCTGCTTGACTCGGAAGAGCCGCTTCTTTTCGCCCAGTTCACGGGGCCGCGTGCGCACCTCAAAGCGATGGTGACTGTTGCCATCGGTACAGGGATGAGGCGCTCAGATCAACTTCCGCTGCGAGTCGCTAAGATAGATTTCCAGCGCAATTGCATCTGGGTTCCAAATTCAAAGACGGGGAGGGATTACGCCATCCCCATGAACGAGGACGTGAGACAGATCATGTTAGAGAAGTGCAGGAGCAAGGCTTCGGACGATTACGTCTTTTTTAACCCGGAGACAGGGCTTCCCTACACGAGTCTGAAGAAGGCGTTTGGCACGGCTTGCAGGCTCGCTGGAATTAGTAATCTGCACTGGCACGACCTGCGTCACACGTTCGGCAC
>MNJR01000015.1:0-3365 GCA_001920415.1 Acidobacteria bacterium 13_1_20CM_3_53_8
TTTGGCCCGACCGGCACCGACGCAGTTCTGAACGGCGGAACTTACACGCAGACAGGTGTGCTACGAAATAATCGCACATACACAGTCACGGCTGTCATTGACGATGACCCTTCGACCGCAGCCTGCGACGTGAATGCAGCGACGACTCCGAAAAAGATAACGGTGACTGTCACAACGGAATCCGGCGGTACTGGATGGGCTAAGGGCGGATGGGCGTCCGTTACGTTAGTCACGCAGCGAGCCAAGAGCGAGCTTTAAAAGATAATGCAAACAATTGCCCCGAAACATCTCTCAACTTCAGAAGCGGCTCGACGTGCGCATAGGGTCGCGGGCTTTTCGCTCCTTGAATTGCTCATAGCCATGACAATCTTGCTGGCCGTCATGGCCGCGGCAAGCACGCTTCTATCTTCCTCGATAGGCACGCGCACGCGCGAGAACAAGCGCTCAGACGGTCTCTCCGAAGCGCAACGTGCGCTCAACATAATATCGCGCGATGCAGGCAACTCAGGATACGGCCTGACTGACAACGGGATAGTCGCTAGCGATTCCAGCGCGACCTCTATTCGCATACGCGCAAACTCCACAAGCAACTCTGCGCTAACGGATCAGGACGAGGACGTGCGCTACGTCTACCAGTCTGCGAAAAAAGCTATCGTACGATATGACGCTTACCCTGCGGCGAGCGGCGGGACGACCACTGTGCTTGCAAGCGGCATTGACAGTCTGAATATTAAATACTGGGATGCGACAAACGTGGAGATTACTTCGGCTGGCAACTACCCGAACGCTGTGCGCGTGACGGTTGACGTAATTGTCAACCTGCCCGCGCCCAACGGCCAGGATATTACTGCCACAGCAACGACGCCGAAGGTTAGACTCGTTACAGACATAGCACTTCGTAATGCCCCAACCTCTCTAGACCAGTTCTAAAGATGCGTTGAAAAGATAGTGAGGAACTGCTCTATGCGAAAAGTTTCAATTGAAAATCACGGCGCGCGTGAAAGAAGAAGCGAGCGCGGCGCGGCGCTCATAACGACGCTTCTTATAGCCTCGCTGCTTCTGGCCGCTGGCGGCGTGTTGATACTCACCACAGGGCTTTCGGCGACGACCACAGTTGACGCAGCCACAGAGGCTCAAGCCTACTACGGAGCCGAGGCTGGACTTCAAGCGGCGCTGAACGTGCTGCGCGGCAACGCTTCGCCAAACCCTGTGTTCGTTGCGAACCCATTGGGCGGAGTCGCTGATGAAAACGTAATCACGTTCCGCAAAGCCTACGACCTCTCTACATCGAACCTTGCAGGCGATCCTACAACTGCAAACTTTCCAGCGCGGCTGTCTCGCTGGGTTTCGTACAACTACACTTCATCTGGAAGCGCTTACGCAGACCGCGTTGCGCTCACACAGGGCTACACGTCTTATACGGGCAGCGCCTACAGCCTTTCGGTTTCCGACCCGGACGACGCGACCCGCTCGAAGCTCGCATCAGACCCTCTGTACAAGCCTCGTCGTCTGCTCATCGAATCCACAGGCTATGGCCCGCGCGGCGCGCGAAAGACTCTTGCAATGTACATAGCGGCCTACGCGCTTGACATTGACGCGCCAGCGCCGCTCGTCATGCGCGGCCATGATGATCACACGACGAACATGAACTTTGATATAGGTTCGAGCAACGCCAAGAAATATTCAGGGCATGACTTCATACTTAATGGCGAAGGTGTTAAGCCTTCTTTCGCCGTAAGCCCTCATGACATCAATACGGCGCTGGCTGCCTACACATGCAGCAGTTGCAAGCCGGAGACTGTCATTGACCCGAAGATGGGCGTGCTGGATTTGCCGAACGAGCCGCTTGACCCTATCTTGGCAAGCAGCTATGCCCTAGTGCCTACGCCCTGGTTTCTTCAAACAGCCGACAATGCTCGACTCTTCCTGAGCATGGCGCAAACACTTGCACAGAAGAAGGGTAAAGTGCTCTCCTCTCTTGACGGTTATGCCGGGAGCACAAGCTCGCCGCAGATAACCTTCGTCAACGGCAACTGCAATCTGGATGGCGGCGCAGGTCTTTTGATCGTCACAGGAACGCTCACCATGAAAGGCGGGCCAAGCTTCGACGGAGTCATACTGGTTCTTGGCGCTGGCAAAGTTATACGCAACGGCGGCGGCGACGGAAACATACACGGCGCTATGATGATCGCCAAGTTCAATTCGACAGGCGACTTCCTGGCCCCTTCCTTCGATGTGAGCGGAGGAGGAGGATCAGATTTGCAGTATGATTCGCACGCAATCGAGTTGGCCAGGATTTCGTTGGGCCACCCCGTTCTAGGAATCGTTGAAAGGTAATCTTAGCTCTAGCAATATACCGCAGGAGGGCGCATCTATTGAATTCAATAGATGCGCCCTCTCTCTATTTCCCTGCACTCAAACTGTCCGGCTTGACACACTAGCTCGAACGATGAATGATGAAAGAACAGATGTAAGAAAAGTCTGGAGTCAGACTGATTTTCGATTTTGGATTTTCGATTTTCGATTTTCGATTGGAAGAAGCGAAAAGCTTTTAAATCGAAAATCGCAAATCCAAAATCGAAAATCAGTCTGACTCCAGACTCCAGACTTCTAACGTATGCCTGACATTCTTCTCGTAGAGGACAAAGATAGTTTGCGGCGCGTGCTGCGCCTGACGCTGGAGAACGCGGGGTACAGCGTGAGCGAGTGCGCGGATACTACGGATGCTATGGCCGAGATTCAGCGCACGCCGCATCGTCTGGTGCTCACGGATTTGCGCCTGCCGCACGGCTCTGGCCTGGACGTGCTGCGCGTTGCGCGTGCGGCTGATGCGGAAGTCCCTGTCGTTGTGATGACCGCTTACGGCTCAATTGACGAAGCGGTGCAGGCTATGAAGGACGGCGCGCACGATTTTTTACAAAAACCTGTTGACTCGAATCATCTACTGCTTTTAGTTGAGCGCGCTTTGGAGCAGGCACGTCTTCGCACAGAAAACATTCTGCTGCGCGAAGAGTGGTCGCGTCGTTACGGTTTTCCGCGAATCATAGGCGAATCCGAGACAATCAAACGCGCGGTCGCGGAAACCCAACGCGTCGCACAGACGGAAGCCACTGTGCTTCTCTTAGGCGAATCCGGCACAGGCAAAGAGCTTTTCGCACGCGCGGTTCATCACTTGAGCCAGCGACGCGACAAGCCTTTCGTCGCAATCAACTGCGCGGCTATTCCAGAGACGTTGATAGAGAACGAACTGTTCGGCCACGAGCGCGGCGCATTCACTGGCGCAACAGACCGAAGGCTTGGAAAGTTCGAGCTTGCCACAGGCGGCACTGTCTTTCTGGACGAGATAGGCGAACTACCACTGGCGG
>MNJR01000015.1:3409-50479 GCA_001920415.1 Acidobacteria bacterium 13_1_20CM_3_53_8
CGGCCAGCGCGGGCGAGTTTCGCAGCGACCTCTTCTTCCGCCTGGCAGTCTTCCCGGTAGAGATTCCCCCTTTGCGCGAGCGCGGCGAAGACGCAATCTTGCTCGCGCGCCATTTTGCCCAACAACTTGGCAAAGAGCTTCGCGGGCGTCCTGCAATTTTGAGCGATGCGAGCATCGCAGCCATCAAAGCGCACCGTTGGCCGGGCAATGTCAGGGAGCTTGAGAACGCTATAGAGCGCGCCTGCATTCTAGCCGATTCTGCGATAATTGAGCCGCGTGATCTTGGCATAGCAGGCGGCACGCTCGACCGAAGCGCGACGCGCGACGATTCACAGATGATGGAAGAAATGTTCAATTCTTCCGTCGCGCTTTCGGAAGCCGCAGACCATGCGGTGCGCTTCGTAGAGCGACGTAAGATTGCAGATGCTCTAAGCCAACACGGAGGCAACAAGACTCGCGCGGCGGAAGCGCTTGGCGTAAGCTACAAAACGCTCCTGACTAAGATTAAAGATTACGATCTCTGAAGATGAACCAGCAGCCAGACGAACAGCCCGGCCAATCTAATCGTCAACATCAAGACTCTGATGCCGTCAGCGACAAAGACGCTCTCGCGCGGGACGACAATCCATCTGCACATAACGATGGGAAACTGAGCAAGCGGCGAGCGCACGATGATGCGAGTCGCATAGCAGGCGAAACGGATTCGCCCGTCGGAGCGGTCGAAGGCAAGACAGCTACAGAACAGGAACGCGACGAGCACGAGCGGCGCGCTGCCACCACAGGCAAGTCCGCTTTCCTTGTGGGCGCAGGCATTCTAATCAGCCGCATTGTTGGCTTGGTGCGCCAGAGAGTCTTCGCCTACTACTTCGGGACATCGGACGCTGCCGACGCTTTCAACGCAGCTTTCCGAATTCCAAATTTTTTGCAGAACGTCTTCGGCGAAGGCGCGCTCTCGGCATCGTTCATCCCAGTCTATGCTGGACTCTTAGCGCGCGGCGATAAGAAAGAGTCGGGCCACATAGCGGGCGCAGTCTTCACGCTCCTCGCTCTGGTTACTTCGCTTATAGTTCTCTTAGGAGTTCTCACAACGCCTTACATCATCAGCGCGATTGCGCCCGGCTTCGTCGGCGACAAACGAGAGCTGACGATTCAGCTTGTAAAAATTTTCTTTCCCGGCGCAGGGCTTCTAGTTCTCTCTGCGTGGTGTCTTGGCGTTCTCAACAGTCACCGCAAATTCTTTCTCTCATACACAGCGCCTGTCATCTGGAACGTGGCGATTATCACGGCGCTAATCGCATACGGCCATCGTTTGGGCCAATCTCAGTTAGCAGTAGTTACCGCATGGGGGTCTGTAGTAGGAAGCGCATTGCAGTTCGGCGTGCAACTTCCTACCGTCTTCAGACTCATCAAGCGGCTGCGCCCTGCGCTCGACATAGCCTCAGAGAACGTGTTGAAGGTCGTGCATAATTTTTTTCCGGTCTTCTTCAGTCGCGGCGTAGTGCAAATAAGCGCATTCGTTGACGCGCTGCTCGCAAGTCTTCTGGGCACTGGCGCAGTCGCGGCGCTCACCTACGCGCAGAGCCTTTACACGCTGCCCGTCAGTCTCTTCGGCATGTCTGTGTCGGCTGCGGAGCTTCCCGAAATGTCACGCGCGCAGGGGAGTTCAGAGGAAGTTGCCGCCGCTTTGCGCAAACGTTTGGACGCTGGCCTGCGACAGATTGCTTTCTTCATAGTTCCATCTTCAATGGCCTTCCTGGCTTTAGGCGACGTAATCACTGCCGTATTGTACAGAACGGGAAAGTTCACAAACGAAGATACGCTTTACGTCTGGGCAATTCTGGCAGGCTCGACCGTTGGACTTCTGGCTTCAACCCTGGGGCGTCTCTATTCTTCGACCTACTACGCGCTGCATGACACGCGCACGCCTCTCATCTTCGCAACGATTCGAGTCTTTTTGACGACAGCGCTCGGCTACCTCTTTGCGATTCCGCTGCCGCGCCTTCTTGGCATACCGCAACAGTGGGGCGCTGCCGGACTGACTTCTTCAGCAGGGATTGCAGGCTGGGTTGAGTTCTACCTGTTGCGCCGAACGCTCAATCGAAGAATTGGGCACACAGGGCTTCCAGCCTCTTACCTCTTGAAGCTCTGGGCGGGAGCGGCCATAGGCGCTGGCCTGGGTTGGGCAATAAAGCTATTCATAGGCACGCGCCATCCTTTCATCACGGCGGGGCTAGTCCTTATACCTTACGGCCTGACCTATTTCGCAATCACGACTTTGCTAGGACTTTCAGAAGCTAGAACTCTCATCGGAAGATTCACCAGAGCCATGGGAAAAGCAAAGCGGAAGTAGGGACGCGGAGACGCGGGGACGCGGGGACGCGGAGAAAGAAGAGCAATCTCAAGCAGCTAAACTCTCTTTTTCGCCGCGTCTCTGTGTCCCCGCGTTTCCGCGTCCCTTTCTCATCCGCGTTTTGCGGAAATTTTCTTAATTTTTCTATTCCCTTACAGCCGTCTCTCGTTTATACTGACGCCCTCTCGCAGCAATAAAATCTGAATGTGGCTAAAAGGTTTTCTCTAAAATTTTTAGGAAACCCCGGCTTATTGACCTTTTTTCTCTGGCAGGAGCTTAAAAAACAGGAATAGAGCGGCAGGCGCGCTCCATAGAGAGCAGCGACCAGCGCCCTCAAATCTTTGCCTACAAGGGATCAGCTTTTAGACAATTCAAGCCATCACCAACCGGGGTTAATGGGAGGAGTTCGAAGATGCACAAAATTATGACCAAACTTGCACTCTGCTTCGGCGTGCTAATTCTTCTAGGGCTTACAGGAACGAGCGCACGTGCCGATATAGTTTTCGTAGGACCTAGCACGGATCATCCGACGGGCGTTGGAGTCGTCCCGACGATTCTTTCGATTCAGTCGCCCGGCTCAAACACGCACGAGGTGGGCGGGGTGGGATATAACGGTCACGCCGATTTCACTACAGGCGACGCGATTCGCGGCAACACGCAGACGCGCTCGGCCAGCGAACTCGGCATCAGTGGCGGCAACGTGGCCTTGCACTTCAACATTAACGAGCCGATTGGGGGAGGCCGTTCTACCGTCGTCGTTAACAACATCACGCTGAACGCTTACGACTCAAGCGGGCATGTGGTCTTCACTGCGAGCCTGGCACCGGCAAATCGTGGCATAACGCTTACCATGCTGGGCAACGGTCAGGGCACTGCCGATTATATATTCAGCCTTGATGCAGCGTCGGCTGCGCAGCTTAGTGCAGCCCTTGCCGCCAATCCGAATCTGAGGTTCGGAATCTCAGCCGATATTAGTCAGGCACAGGGCGGCCCGGAGCACTTCTATCTGGGCGCTGGAGCAGGCCCGACTGCTGTTCCCGAACCGGCCTCTATGCTCCTCTTAGGCTCAGGCTTAGCCGGTCTGGCGGCAGCAGCCCGCAAGAGACGCAAAGCTAACAAAGAATCGAGTGAGCAATAGCTAAATTCTAAGTGCTATCTCTTCAGACTCCAGGAAGAAGCCGGGGTAAAGCTGAGACTTTACCCCGGCTTCTAATTTTTTCTTAATTTTGGAGAACTATTGCGATTGAGCATTTATCTTAAATACAGCAAGGGTTATTAGCGCAGCGGCAGGCCGGGCGGCAAGAATTCAGCAATCATATGGGCAAGAGTCAGGGCGAAAAGCAGCCCTTTAAGCTCTTGCCCTTTTACTTTCCCTTTTGCCTTTCCAGCCCGCTCTCTTTATCATCCATCTCGTGCAGAAAGTCATCACTTCAGCGGAGATGCGCGCGATTGACCGGCTGACCACCGAGCGCCTTGCTATTCCATCTATAACCTTGATGGAAGCGGCTGCCGAAGCCGCAGCCATAGAGATCGCATCCCGTTTTGCCAAAAATCTGGAAGGCAAAAGCGTGCTTGTGCTCTGCGGCCCCGGCAACAACGGCGGCGATGGCGCTTCGCTTGCTCGAAAGCTCTCTCTGATGGGCGCGCACGTTGATCTGGCTCTCTTCGGGCACTTCGAGAATACGAAAGGCGACGCACGCACAAATTTCGAGATCGTTCGCGGGATTGTCGGCAGCAGCAATGTAGGCGAATCGAAAAGCACAGGTCACGTGGACGTTGAGCTATTTACGCCGTTCAGTAACTCGGCAGGCTCGCTCTCATTTTATGAATGTAATTCTGAAGATGAGATGCAGGAGTTCATATCTCTCAATCATGACATCTACGTTGACGCGCTCTTCGGCACTGGACTCACGCGCCCGCTCAGCGGAATCCATTTAGAAGGTGCTCGGTATCTTCAGAGCCTTTATGAAGCTAGAACTAAACGGCCAGGAGACGCCGATTATCTAATCGTCGCGCTGGACATTCCGTCCGGCCTCAATGCGGATTTAGCAGAGCCAATCGGCGAGGCCGTCCATGCTGATTTGACCGTCACGTTCACCGCTCCGAAGCCTGCGAACGTTCTCCCTCCTGCGTCTGAATTCTGCGGCGAACTTGTAGTGGCCGACATTGGTTCGCCCCGTAATCTAATTGTCGAATCGCCCTCGAAACTCTTCCTTATAGAAGCCGACGACGCGCGCAATTGGCTAGTGCGAACGCGCTACGCGCCTGACTCTTACAAGAACATGCACGGCCACGCGCTCGTCATTGGAGGATCACGCGGGATGACTGGCGCGCCTGCGCTCACCGCCAATGCAGCTATGATCGCAGGCGCGGGGCTTGTGACAATCGCCACGCCTTCATCTGCCCAAACAATGGTCGCCGCGCACGCCATGCCGGAAGTTATGACGGCGGCGCTTGTGGAAACTGGTAAGGGCGCAGTAAGTTTTGACGCTTACGACCAGATTAAGAAGCTAGCCGAGCGAGCTGGCGTTTTAGCAATCGGACCCGGATTAACCGCCGAAGACGAGAGCACGCGCAACGTTGTGCGCGCTCTGGTTGAAGAGCGCACGACGCCCGTTGTGATTGATGCGGACGGACTGAATTCTCTTGCGCCCTGGCCTGACGATTTGCGCGGCTCAATCGAACTCCCCTTGATACTGACGCCGCATCAAGGCGAGATGCTTAGACTCTTGGGAACAAACGACAAAGAAGCTTTATTGGATAGAGTCACAGCCGCGCGCGACTTTGCCACGAAGTTTCAACTCATTCTCGTCTTAAAGGGCACGCGCACCCTCACAGCTTCTCCCGACGGTCGAGTCTTCGTCAACCCTACTGGCAATGCAGGACTCGGCACGGCTGGCGCGGGCGATACGCTAACGGGCGTCATCACGGGCTTCGTCGCGCAGGAATTTGGAACGATGAGAGATGAACGCGACGCATTGATGGCGGTCGTTGCAGCCATCTACACGAGCGGCATGGCTGGCGACTTGGCCGCGCGTGAGCAAGGCATGCGCGCGATGGTCGCTTCCGACATCAGAAGACATTTGAGCGCGGCGATTCGCGCGCTTGACCCGGAAGGAGAGATGCCTTGATGGCGGGCGCGTCGCAGCAGATTCAGATGGGCGAATGGAAATCGCTGAGCGAGCGAGAGACGTTCGAGCGCGGCGTGAGTTTCGGCAAGAGTCTAACTGGTGGCGAGATTATTCTTCTCAACGGGCAGTTGGGCGCTGGTAAGACTGTCTTCGTCAAGGGAGTGGCGCACGCGCTCGGCTACGACGTTGACGAAGTGACCAGTCCATCTTTCACGCTCGTTAACATCTACAACAGTCGCCTTCGTCTCTATCACGTAGACCTTTATCGTTTGAACGAAGGAGCGAGCGCCGCACACGCAGTTGATCTGGACGAGCTTCTAGCAGACGAGCGCGCCGTCATAGTCATAGAGTGGGCTGAACGAATGGGACGATACCCGCTCCCCTCGCCCGTCTATAACATCACGATCACGGGCGACGGCGAAGAGCCGAGAATGATCTCAATTAGAAATCTGTAGGGACGAGGAAGAGCAAGGCGAAAGTAAGAAGAATGAAAGACTAGCTATTCGACTTTAGTGATTATCGTATGAAGCGTGTTTTGTCAGCACTCGCTAGTGGCATCGCTATCACTTTCTTGCCTTTGTTTGCCTTAGTCGTGCTCAAAGTGTTCCGTTATAGTGACCCGTCGGATAAAACGACTATTTTGATAGTGCTATGGCCTATGGTTATAACATGGTTCGTTCTACCCCGAAGCACCCCAATGATTGTAAATATAGTCGTCGGGATAATCTTCACCGTGCTCTTGTACTCTTCAGTGATATATCTTCTTCTAAGATGGCGCGGAAAGCCCTAGTTTATTCAGACCTACACGGAATCACATTACTACCGATTACTCTTTCCGCCTTTATCTTTCCTGCTCCTTACTTGTCTCTTCGTCTCCTTACAATATGCTAGAATAGGCCCAAGAATTCTGATGCTACAGGAGAACTTTTATGCCTTATCCAGAACTAATGATTCGTCCGATGAGAGAAGAGCTTGCGAGGCTGGGTGTTGAAGAATGGAAGACGCCTGAACAGGTTGACGAAGGAATCAAGAACACTAAGGGCACTGTGATGGTTGTCGTCAACTCCATCTGCGGCTGTGCTGCTGGAAAGGCTCGTCCCGGCATTACGCTCGCCCTTCAACACAATCCGCGCCCGGATAAAGTTGCGACCGTCTTCGCGGGCGCAGACATTGAAGCCACCGAACGAGCGCGCAGCTACTTTGAAGGCTATCCGCCATCGTCGCCCTCCATAGGGATTCTGAAAGACGGCCAGCTAATTTACATACTTGAGCGCCACCAGATTGAGAACAGGTTCGCCGAGCAGATTGCAGAGGAACTCACCAATGCCTTCGATAAGTTCTGCGCTTCTCAAACCGGAGCCATCGCCTAACACGCCGTCAGGCCACAACTATCTAATAGAGTTCGCGCGTACGCAGCAAATGCTCATCCGTTTGCTGCGTACGCGCTCAGTTAAGTGGGTAGGCTGAGCTAGATGAAGATGCGGCGCTATCAGGTCTATGACGAGATTGAGATAGTTGCTCCTATCGAGCAGGTCTATGCCATAGCCGCAGACCCTGAATCTGTTCCATCTTATGTCCCGGAGATTGCTAGAATCGAGTTGGTGAATAGATTGAATGAACGCTCTGCTTTGGTCAGGAGCTACGTACGCGTTGGCAGGTTAACTTTTGCTTATCTGTACAGGTATAGCTATCGTCCGCCGACGCATTACAGCGGAGTGCAGGAGAGCGGCAGGTTTCTGCGCGGCTATTTTAGTCTGGTATTCCGTTCAAGAGGTGATCGCACGCTTGTATCTCATGCTGAAGGAATCTTGAGTCCTGTTCCGTTTTTAGCCACAGTGATTGGATTCATCTATTTTCGCTTGTTGGCAGGTGTAGGAGCGAAAGAGGAGCTTGGCAGATTGAAGAGTTTAGTTGAGCGCAGTCTGGCTCAACAACAGGAGGTCTGAGTCGGATGAAAGTTGAAGCGGAAGCGGCACGTGAAGCGTCTACTGAGTCAGAGTCCGGCCTTATTGCATGGCTTGGCCTTTCGTGCATGGTTGCGGCAATCCTTTCCGGCATTCTAAAGGGACTGTGGGAAATGGCGCGACCCATTCTGGTTTCCACCGAAACATTCGCTTCTGCGCCGCGCGCACAATTATTGGGCTACGGAATCCTGGAGGTGATTAAATCAGCAGGCTTTCTAGCCGGGTTATACGGTCTCTATTTATGTGGCACGAGGCGCGGCACGATACTCAAAATTTTTATGGGCTTGGCTGTGCTGGGCGGAGCGTTCTTTGCCGCCGTCTGGATGGTGATGGCTTCCACTGCTCGACCGACAATCGTTTATGTGCTCGGTGGTATGTGGTATCAGATGGTCGCGCCAGTGGCGTTGGGCATTGCCGCTCTGGTTGCTCATCGTATATCGCGTTGGAAAGCCGTGTGGGCGATAGTTGTGGGCGTTGTGAACTCACAGATTTTCCCTCTGCTAGGCCCCGGCAGAGCCATGTTGGTGCAGGGGATTATCTGGCTAGTGCTAGGATATGTTGTCTATACCTGTCGGCGTGGGCGCCTGACATCTATTTGAGAATTCTGTAGAGAAAGCGGAGGCTGTGAGAGAAGAAGAAGCGGATTCATATTTGCCGCACACGCAACGCGGGCTGTTAGCACGTTGACCTTAAATCAAACAGATTCTTTCTCGATTGCTTCAATCTCTTTATCCACATCAACCAGCATGCGCTGAAATCCAGCAGCAGGAACTTTGAGATTGAGCCTGCGAATCCTGGCGTTCAGTTCTTCAACTATTGAGCGAAACTCTTCGACTCTCTTTAGCCAGACAATCTCCGTGCCCTCTCTCTCCTTTCGAGAAGCGCTCGCCTTCTTGAACAGAACATAAGCGCGAGAGAGAATCTTTCTGGCCTCTTCAAGCTCGTTGTCAATCGCGCGTCTTTCGTCAATCCAGGGCAGTGAGTAGCCAGCGTCACGCAGCAGCTTATGTGCAGTCCTCAGATCAGGGTCTTCGTAAGGGTTCTCTTCCAGATTCAAACGCTCGCCCTTGCCCGGCAGGTCTTTGAACTCGCCCGCCTCCATAGCCTCACGAATCTTTTTATCAACCAGAGATTCCCACTTGCCCATATAAAACTCCTCTGAAAGAATAAACGGTCTTCCTGCTAAACAGAACGAACCCGGCGCAACGCTTGTTCCCGAAGCGTGAGATTGAGATGAAGAAGGATGAAGAGCAAGTAGGAAAGCGGAAGGATGAGAGATGAAAGAATAGTTACTTTAAGCCCGCGCAAGCGGGCGACAGCATAAAGCCCAGTGCGTTAGCACTGGGTAAAGATGGTAATTAAAATTAACGAAGCCCGCGTTAGCGGGCGACAGTGCGTAGTAATCAAAGGGCTGTCGCTATCTCCGATAGCTCTATTATTTTCTTGCTATCTCTAACCCAGCCCTGACGGGCTGGGCTTTATTCTGTCGCCCGCTTGCGCGGGCTTAAACCCAAGTTTGCGTAAGATGAGTTACTCATCTTGAATAGCTACTGTTTCATCCTTCCGCCTTCCGCCTTGCTCTTCTGCGCCGTGCGTTATGCTATCATCTTTGCCCGATGGCAGACGCCTCCTCCATAACGCTGGACACACCCGTTATAACGCTTCACAGCTTCAAATTGCCGAGGCTGGGACAACCTTCCGCCCGAAAGCTTGCGCTGGCGCTTGCGACGCTTGTCGGCAAACAAGATGCTGGCGATGCTACGGTCGAAGACCTGCTGAACTATCTTCCAATGCGATATGAAGACCGCTCGAATCTAGCGCGCATTGCGGATTTGCAGAACGGCATGGTCGCTTCCCTTGAGCTTTATGTTCGCGTCGCGGGCGGCTTTCAGGTCGGCAAGAACCGCTCGCCCAAACAGCCTAAGCTTTACATCTTCGAGGTTACGGCGAGCGACCCAGAAAGAACCGCAAGACCCGTAGTCGTCTGGTGGTTCGTCTCAGGCCGCGCAGCCGAGCGCATCATCGCCTACAACCGCCAGCGCTTCACACGCGGCGCTCGTTTCATTGCATACGGCACGTGGGAGTTTGACGCGCGGCGTAATACATTCGCATTGAGATTGAATAAGCCGGACGAGTTGGAGATGCTGCCCGGCACGTGGACGCCGCCTGAGCACGCGCTGCTGCGATTGGCAGAGGAGAACGGTGGCGAGGGACGCGGAGACGCGGAGACGCGGGGACGCGGCGAAGAGACGGATGAAGAGAGCGCTGATGTTGAGAGTGAAGAGAGCGAAGAGAATGTGAGCGACCCTACGCTCGCTGCGATTCATGTTGGGCGGCGCGTTCCAGTCTATCGAAAGCTGGGAGAGTTTCGGACTAAACGTCTGCGCGAGATAATGCACGAGGTGTTGAGTCGTATTGATGACGAGGCGATAACTGAAACGCTGCCCGCAGATTTACGCTCACGACAGAAACTCGTCAGCCGCGCAGAGGCAATCAGAAATATTCACTTCCCTTCCGAAGACGCGCCGCTTGCGGATTACGAGCGAGCGCGAAGCCCCGCTCATCTTCGCATGATCTTCGAGGAATTCTTCTGGGTCGCGCTCGTAATGGCGTTGCGCCGTAGCGAACGTGTGAAAGAGCCTAAAGGCGCTATCATAGAGATTACTGAAAAGGTTCGTAAGCGCATCGCCTCAATTCTTCCCTTTCAACTCACTAGCGCGCAGGAGCGTGCCATCTCGCGCATCTTCGATGACATGCAATCGGATGCGCCCATGAATCGCCTGCTTCAAGGCGACGTTGGAAGCGGCAAGACAATCGTTGCGCTCTCTTCTATGCTCGCTGCGATTGAGAACGGCTATCAGGCCGCGCTAATGGTTCCCACGGAAATTCTGGCAGATCAGCATGCGCGCAACATCAAACGCATTCTCGCCAAGACTCCGTATCGCACTGAACTTCTGACGGGAAGTCTGCGCGCGACAGAAAAGCGACGGCTGCACAAGGATGTGGCCGCAGGCGACGTTCACGCGATAATCGGCACGCATGCTCTGATTCAAGAAGCGGTCGCGTTTCATAAACTAGGCCTAGTCGTAATTGACGAACAACATCGCTTCGGCGTGTTGCAGCGTGCGGAACTGCGCTCACGCGGCTTCAACCCGGACGTTCTTGTGATGACCGCTACGCCGATTCCTCGCTCTCTTGCCATGACGGTTTACGGCGACCTGGACGTTTCCGTGATTGACGAATTGCCGCCGGGCAGGACTCCCATAAAAACTGTAGTGGTAGGCGAAGACAAACGCGCAGGAGTTTACAAAGGCGTAGAGCGTGAGGTGCGCGCCGGCCGTCAGGTTTACGTAGTCTACCCTCTGGTAGAAGAGTCTGAGAAGATGGATTTGAAAGACGCAACGCGCATGTACGAGCACCTGCGCGACCGCGTGTTTCCTAATTTCTCGGTCGGCCTGCTTCACGGCAAGATGAAGTCTTCCGAAAAAGATGAAGTGATGCGCCGGTTCGTAGCAGGAGAGATTCAAGTTCTGGTTGCGACCACTGTTGTAGAAGTCGGCGTTGACGTTTCCAACGCTTCCGTGATGCTGATAGAGCACGCAGAGCGCTTCGGGCTTTCGCAGCTACACCAGTTGCGCGGGCGCGTAGGGCGCGGCGCGGAGCAAAGCTTCTGCGTCCTTCTTGCTTCGGACAAGCAGACGAATGTTGCGCGCGAGCGGCTGGGAATTATGGAAGAGACTTCGGACGGATTCCGCATCGCAGAAAAGGATTTGGAGATTCGTGGCCCCGGCGAAGTCCTGGGCACGCGACAATCCGGCCTCCCCACTTTTCGCGTAGGCAATCTTGTGCGCGATATTCGTATATTGGAAGAGGCCCGCAGCGAAGCCGAACATTATCTAACGGCGCGTGCGCGTACGCGCGAAACCTCTAAGCTGATTGAACGCGTGCGCGCCGATGCAAGATTCGGTCTGGCGGCAGTTGGTTAGCTCTATAGGAGCTTTCAGTTGAGTGAATTAAAAAGAGGATTTACCACAGCAGAACACGGAGTCACACGGAGGAAGCACATAGAATTTTTAATCTTAAATTTCAAATCTGAAATCTCAAATTTGAGATTTGAAATTTCAAATTATCTATTCTTCTTCGGTGTAACTCCGTGTCCTGCGGTGGTGAGCTTCTTAGCTCCCCTCGACTGAAAATTTGAAGTTTTATACTTTAGTCTTTTGAGGTGATTGATGATACTGATGAAAGCCCAGAAAATTTTCGTCACTTTACTGCTTCTTGCAACTCTCTTCGCGCCGGGTCTTGCCTGTCGCAAGCAGACGAGCAGCAATGCAAATGAGGTGCAGGCAATCGCAAACGTCGAGCCTTCCTTGAATCAAGGCACGAACGTAAACACAGCGCAGCATGGCGAGCAACAATTTTTTCACGGGAACATAGGCGAGCGCTCCGTCACCATGCAGCTTAGCCGCGCGGGGCAGAATCTTTCCGGCACCTATTATTACGATGGCATCGGAAAGAACCTAACATTGAAAGGCACTGTTGACGCGGAAGGTAACGCGACTCTGCAAGAATTTGACGAGAATGGAAAGCAGACCGGAAAGTTTAAAGGCAAGTTCGGCCATGATGAGGATTATGACTTCCAGTACACGTTCAGCGGCACTTGGACTAATCCAGCCGGAGGAGGCGAGACCACCTTCTCGCTCACCGAGCAGGATGTCAAATTCTCTGGTGGGCTGCGCATAGAAACCAAATTGATCTCGGAGCGCAGGTTTCACTTGCGAGCAGCTTACCCGCAACTCGTTGGCGCGAGCCGTCCGGCCATCAACATATTCAACCAGAAAATCGCCGCGATGGTGATGAAGGAAGTAAGGGCATTCAGCGCCGAACCGCCACCGCCAAACGGCAACAACATCTATTTCGACGGGAATTACACAATGCTGCTAGGTGATGACGACATCGTTAGCGTATTGCTAAACGAGGAGTTCTATTATGGAGGCGCGCACCCTGACGTAGCTTTCCAGACTCTGACATTTGACCTACGCAATGCCAGAGAGATTCAACTCGCCTCATTGTTCAAGCCTAGATCGAATTACAAGAAAGTCCTTCAGCAGAAAACGCTCGATAGCATCAACCGCAGTATCAAACGGGCAGAGCAGCAGGACGCGCAACCACCCGCCCAGCAACAGCAAGAGAATCCAGGCCTTTCACTGGACGAGCTTGGTGAAATTAGCGGGTGGGCTATGACGCGAAATGGGTTACTCATCTATCACGATTTACCGCACGTGATAGCTGCCTTCGACTTAGCTTTCATACCTTACAGCGAGCTTTCCGGCGTACTCGACCCGAATGGCCCAGCCGCGAAGTTTGCGAACAGGAGCCGGTGAAAAGAGAAGGGGAAAAGGGGAAGAATCAGGCAGTCAGTTAATACTAGGAGTTACGCAGTTGAACGAACAAGTCAGTACCGCCTGCGGTAGCGGGCGGGTCTGTTAGCAAAGTCAAAAGTAAAAAGGTAAAAGTGAGAAGAAGCCAATCTTTTTATTTGCCTTTTTACTTTTGACTTCTTCACCCGCCCGCTACCGCAGGCGGTACTGACAAGGCTTGCGCTTTTCTGTCAACTGCGTAACTCCTAAATACATCTACCTTTTACCCATTTACCCTTTTCCCCCTTCTCTTTTCATCCCTCATCCCTCTAATTGCGCTCGCTTCCGAAATTCATGTGTTAACATTTTCCTGTCATGCAGGTGCTAGCGGGGAAGTACAGAGGTAAACATCTACAGAGTTCCACGTCGCCCAGGGTACGCCCTACTGCGCGGCGTCTGCGCGAAACGCTCTTCGAGATTCTTGGCGCGCATGTGGAAGGCGCGCGTGTGCTAGACCTTTGCGCAGGTTCTGGCGCCATAGGCATCGAAGCGCTGTCGCGCGGCGCATCGCACGCGACGTTCATTGACCGCTCGCGCCGAATGTGCATGTTTATAAGAAGGAATCTTGAGATTTGCGGCGTGCCTGACGAGCAGGCGGAAATCGTCGAGAGCGATTGCATCTCATTTCTGAAAAATTCTCTCAGAGAGCGTCGCAGAGCGTGGGACATAATATTTCTAGACCCTCCATACTCCGCAGACTATATCCCTGTTCTGACAAGATTAAGCTCAAGCAGGATAATCAACAGAGCAGGCGGCGTGCTCGTAGCAGAGCACGAGCGTAGTCTTCAATTGCCTGAAGATGTGGGCCAACTGCGACGCTTTTACACTGTGAGCCAAGGGGAATCCTGTCTCAGTTTTTACGCTAGTGTGTGAATAGGTCAGTACCGCCTGCGGTAGCGGGCGGGTGTAATGTGCTTTGTGACTAGCTTGCAAATCAAACCACGACCCGCCCGCTACCGCAGGCGGTACTGACGCCAACACTGTGCGAATCATTGCTGGAAAATATCGCGGTCGCGTCCTTCGTAGTCCACCATCAATGCAGGTGCGTCCGACTTCGGATCGCCTGCGCGAAACTCTCTTCAATGTCATAGCCCCGCGCATTGAAGATGCACGCTTCCTTGATCTTTGCGCAGGATCGGGCGCTGTCGGAATAGAAGCACTATCGCGCGGCGCATCGCACGCGACCTTCGTTGATCACTCGCGCAAGATGTGCGGCCTCATTGAATCGAATCTGGATTTGTGCCGCATACCCGAAGACGAAACCGAAGTGGTCAAGAGCGAAGCAGCAGAATTCCTGCGCCGTGCCTCGCGTGATGGCCGCGCGTGGGACATTGCCTTCTTCGACCCGCCATACTCAATTGATTACTCGCCCGCGCTCGCCGTCTTCGGCTCAAGCGAGATTTTGAGCACAGATGGCCTGCTCATTGTCGAGCATCATCACAAGAACGAGTTGAAAGACAATTACGGCTCTATTCATAGAACACGCAGGCTCAAACAGGGCGACTCGTGTTTGAGTTTCTATGAAACGAAGTAGTGGACTTCAAGTCAGTAAAGCGCAAAGGCTATATCACCGCCAGAGCAATGCGAAGCCGTGCCTGAACCTCTTGCCAGTCACGGTCTGACAATTGACCAATCACTGCCACAACGCTCGTTGCCGGAAGGGTAGCAAGGTAAGAACGAAAAGCAGAGGGGCGACGTAAGCCCGCCGCAGACCAATCTTGAAGCAAATAGTCTGTTGGGCTAGTCGCACCTGCTGTCTGGCTAGTGACAACGGCAAAAATCACGTCCGGGCGCGCGGCGTGATAAGCGGCAGTCGAGACAATAACCGCCGGACGTCGCTTGATGCCCATAGCGCCGGGAAAGTCAACGGTGACGACCGTGCCCGGTTTAAGAATCATCCGCCGTCTCTGTTCGAGGCTGACTGAGAACTCAACGATGCTGCCGTGAAATCGCGCAGGTCTTCATCAGTCCACGCATCGCTCTCGTCAATCATCTGCTGTCCGTACTGCGATTGTAAGAAGAGAATGAAGTCACGCGCTTCTTCAACTTTTTCAGACGGGAGTTGATTGAGCGCCTGCAAAATCTCCTCAACCTGTTTTTCCGTCAGCATATTTTCTTTCCCACAAGCACTCTAAAACTTCACGCCCGCGCCAGTCAAAAGTGTAAAGGCTAAAGTGTACGCTACTGAGTCCGCGCAACCGCCACAACGCGAAAACCTACGACGCCGTTGCTAAGGTCGGGCGCGAGGCCGATGAGGCGGGAGGCGGAGCGGCAATCGCCGTTGAGCCACGAATCGCCGCGCAACACCCGAAATTTTCCTCCTCCACTTATCCATGCACTCCCGTCTGTTGGCGCTCCATTATAACTAAAACTATCATGAAACAAATCTTCGACCCACTCCCAAACATTCCCATGCATGTCGTATAATCCAAATCCATTTGGCTGCTTCTGCCCTACAGGGTGTGTCTGTCCTCCTGAATTATTTTTATACCAAGCCATCGAATCAAGATCGCCAGCGTAATCCCCTGACGTTCCCGCTCGACATGCGTACTCCCATTCCGCTTCCGTAGGCAATCTATAGGTATAGCCATCATTCATCGCATTCAACTTCTTGATGAACTCTTGCGCGTCGTTCCATGAAACATTCTCCACAGGACACTGGTCGCAGTTCTGAAAATGTGACGGATTATTTCCCATCATCTCTTGCCACATCTGTTTCCACTGCGCCTGCGTCACCTCGTACTTGCCCATGTAGATCTGATAGTTAATCCTGACCTGGTGAACAGGCCTTTCAAAAGTAGCTCCATTATCCGAACCCATCATAAAACTTCCCGCCGGAATTAAAACGAACTCCATCCCGATGCTATTCTTCACCGATTGGGGAAGATTAGCTGTAGCAGGCATTCCAGATGGTTTAACGTTTTCCCTGCTGCTATTCAATACCCACACAACCGTGCCGACAACTAAGAGAAATACCAATAGAGCGCCGACAATAAGCGGCACGCGCTTGGATTTACTCTGGCGCGGCGCTGCGCTGTCTCCGAATGATAAAGCAGCAGGCGGCACAACTTGAGCAGGAATCGTTGGCGCTGGCCGAGCATGAGCGGATGCGTCGAGCATCAATTCCTGCGCTGCGTTTGCATCCAAAACTTCTGTCGGAGGCAAGTTTGCGGACTGCGCTCTGCTCTGCGCCTCATTCGCCGCGATGGTCTGCGCTGGCACAGTCACGGCGGGCGCTTGCAAGGCTTCACGCAACTCGCGCGCAAACTCCGTAGCATCACGCTGCCGCTCCTCACGGTCTTTGGCGAGCGAGCGCATGATGACCCGTTCGAGCGCGGGATTCGCGCCAGCGCTTTTAGGCAATGGCGGCACGGCGTCGAAGAGATGGCGCGTGATTAAGCCCATAGGCGTATCAGCAGTGAAGGGCGGTTCGCCCGCAAGCATCTCGTAAACAATCGCGCCGAGACTATAGACGGCGTGCCCATCACCATGCCCGTCTGCGTCAGAGTCGTCACGCCCGCAGCATCGCGCAGTTTGGCTATGCCGAAGTCAACGACCTTCACGGTCTCGCGCTCGCGGTCTTCGTCCGGCGCAAGCACTATTACGTTGTCCGGCTTGAGGTCACGGTGAAAGATGCCCTTGCGATGCGCCGCGCCGACTCCTGCACAGATGTCTCTCATCAAAGAGACTGCGCGCTCCGGCGCTAAACTCTTCTCTCTACGCAACAACTCGCGCAGAGACTCGCCCTCAATCAACTCCATGACGATGTAGGCTGGCGCGTCCGCGCCGCGCGCTTCGCTCATGTCAATGATCTGGACTATGTTCGGATGGCGCAACTGTGCTGCGGCTCGCGCCTCACGACGGAAGCGTTCGAGCATCGTTACATCCGCAACGAACTGTTTATTCAGAACCTTGACGGCCACCTCGTCGCCTATGTGCACGCGACGAGCGCGATAGACAATCCCCATCCCACCCACGCCTAAGCGCTCTAGTAGAAAATATTTTCCGTCGAGAGTTTGGTTGAGAAGCGTGTCGGCTTGCAGTTGAGCTTTCTCTTGATTATCGGCGGGGACAGATCATGAGTTATCGTCCTCAAGCCATCAAAGTCAATTATTAGAACAACCAACGGCCAATAAATAGCAACAAAACCGGCTTGAAAGCAAGCTTCATGATTTTAACGCTCGACTTCCTTTCGGTCTTCTTTGACGTTTGATGAATCAACTTCTAAACTGAAGAGACTGACATGCTTGTTCTGGGAATAGAAAGCTCTTGCGACGAGACCGCCGCCGCGATTGTGCGCGACGGGCGCGTGTTGGTCTCCTCCGTCATCTCTTCGCAGATAAAGATTCATGAAAAATTCGGCGGCGTCGTGCCTGAGCTTGCCTCGCGTGAGCATCTTGACAAGATCGTGCCCGTCGTTGAAGAGGCTTTCACGCGCGCTGAAGTTTCTAAAGAAGAGATTGACGGAATCGCTGTTACTATGGGGCCGGGTCTGGTTGGCTCGCTTCTGGTAGGCGTCTCATACGCGAAGGCTATGGCCTATGCTCTCAAAAAACCTCTAGTCGGCGTCAATCACATAGAAGGACACATCTATTCCGTGGTCTTCGAGAACCCGCCGATTGAATATCCTGCGCTTGCGCTCATAGTCTCAGGCGGCCACACGAATCTGTTTCTAATCCCTGAGCCATGCAAGTACAAGGTGGTTGCACGTACACGCGACGACGCGGCTGGCGAAGCATTCGACAAAGTTGCGAAACTGCTAGGCCTTGGCTATCCCGGTGGGCCAATCATCGAACGGCTCGCGCGCGAAGGCAATTCCAGGGCAGTTCGATTCTCTGTTCCGCGCATGGGCGACGGCAAACCCGATTTCAGTTTCAGCGGACTGAAAACAGCCGTCTCGAAATACGTACGCGAAACCGGATTGCAGCCTGTGAAGAATGGCGAAGAACCATCGCAAGCGATCAAAGACCTCGCCGCGAGTTTTCAATCGGTCGTCGTACGCTCGCTTGTCGGCACAATGGAAAAACTTTCGGAAGAGCTTTATCCCAAGACTCTCATCGTAGCTGGCGGCGTGGCCTGCAACAACGCCTTGCGCGGAGCTTCAAGAGAAGCAGCCCAACGTCTAAACGTCCCCGTCTATTTCCCATCCCCGCATCTTTCCACCGACAACGCCGCCATGATCGCCGCCGCAGGAACTGTCAAACTTCAGGCTGGCGAGCGAGCAGGCTTTGACCTCAACGCCGACGTAACACTTCGTTTGCAGAATTTCGAGGTCGAAGACGAGGAATTGAGGAGAAGCCGAGTGCATTATAGGTTATAAGATTTGAAAGCGACGCTTAGATATACCGAATCTAATTCACCATTTCATCTGCCGTCACTTGATCGAGGATAGTTAATAAGCGACGAACAATCTCTTGGGGCGAACGGCGCACTGCGATGATTATACCGTAATGAGTTTGACTTGTTGAAAAGTATTGCCGGGCGAGAGATTCAAAATCCACACGATTGTGAGTGAGGAAAGCCTTTCGCTGTCCTACGGCGAACTCTAATTGCTCTTCGTCTGTGCTGCCTAACAGTCCAGCTTCATGCGTGGTTACGGCTACAAACCCACGCGCTCGCAGCATGTCGGCTATGAGCACACTCACGTCTTCGTCCAGGTAAAATTCTATGAAGAGGCGATTCACTAGCCCTCAACTAGCCTGTCGATTGACTCATCGGGAACACGATTGCGCTCTATATGCGAGTTAATCTCCTCTTGATGATCGCTGTAGTAACTGAGCGCGTCGAAGATTTGCGCTGGCGTGAGGTGTGGCAGATGCTTTGGGATTTCTTCGGGCGCGATGCCTTGCCGCCAGAGTTCTACGATTGCGCGCACGGGCGTGCGTGTTCCTTTGATGATTGGCTCGCCGCCAAGAATCTGGCTGTCGGTGACGATATAAAGATGTTCTGTGGCCGTTGTCATGTTAATGATTCTAGCCTCATTCCAGTCTCCGCAAAAGTGTAAAGACCAAAGTGTACACTACTGAGTCCGCGCAGCCGCCACAACACGAAAACCTATGTCGAAAATGCTGTAGAAAACTTTTTTCTCATCCTTTCTCCTCCAACAGCAAATTAGAACAGAATACAGACGAAAAGATATGATCCACGAAGACACACGAAGCGACACGAAAATAGCAGGAAAATTATTTGTATCTTTTTCTTCGTGTCCTTTCGTGTGATGCGCGTGAACTATCTTTTTACAGTTTACTCATGTTGCGCGTTTGGATTTAGCCATTCTGGCTCAAACGCGCGCGCAACTCCTCTTCCGCCTTCTTATGCTTTTCGAGCGCGCGTGAGGTGTAGGCAAGATCGCGCCTCAATTCAAGCTGCGTCATGACCTGGCGACCTAGCATGCGCAGCGCAGCCACTTGTTCGGGCGTGAGGTCGCGCGGGATGCGGTCAATTACACAGAGCGTTCCTATGGCGAAACCTTCGGGCGAGATGAGCGGCGCTCCGGCGTAAAAGCGTATGTGCGGCTCAGATGTTACGAGTGGATTGTCAGCGAACCTTTCATCCTGCATTGCGTCGCGTACAATCAACGGCATGTGATCCATTAGGGCGTGCGCGCAAAAAGAGATGTCGCGCGCGGTCTCCTCGGCATCCATTCCTTCGCGCGCCTTGAACCACTGGCGATGCTGGTCAATGAGACTGATGAGCGCTATGGGAGTGCCGCAGATGTAAGCCGCTAATCTGGTGAGGTCATTGAAAGTTTCTTCAGGGTCTGTGTCCAGAATCCCATACTGCCTGAGCGCTTCCAATCGCGCTGCTTCATTTGCGGGAGTTGGAGGTTTTATCATCACAAACGGCCTTTCGTGAAAATGATGTGTGGGAGCAAGTTGCTTCTTAATTTATCTTACCCGATTAAAGCAGATTTTCAGCCGCTGAAGGCGGCGGCAGCATAAAGCCCAGTGCGAAAGCACTGGGAATAGAGTTGGAGTATGAAGAGCGAGCTATCGAAGACGAGCGACAGCCCATTATCTATCAAACGTCTGTTGCCCATTTCATGGGCTTCGGTAATCTTTATCGCTATCTGTTCCCGGCGCTTACGCACCGGGCTTTATGCTGTCGCCCACTCGCGTGGGCTTGAATCAAACATTAACATAGCATCCGCTTCTTATGTCGAAGCGACAGGCTGAGTCAATTCTCTTGCGCGAGCTTACTTGAAATTGCTGATGAGCACCACATCGTTATTAATGTCGCCTCGCGCGAGCGCAAGCGCATGCCCATCGCGTGACCAGTCGAACGAAAAGATTTGATCCGACTTGAAATCCGTTAACTGTTTGAGTGCGCCTGCGTCAAACGCTATCCCCCAGATGTTCGAGACGCCTTCGCGCGTGTCAACGAAAGTGAGCATGCGCCCGTCGCTTGTCCAGCGCGCGGGTATAGCAGAGTTTGCTGAGGTCGGAACGTCCAGAACTTTCAAAGGCTCGCCGCCATCCATCGAGATTATGCCAATGCGCCAGGGCGTGCCTGAATCTTCGCGCAGCCAGCACGCAATCAATTTTCCATCGGGCGAGATTGCAGGCCACTGCGAAAGTTTTTCTGTCAACTGCAAGGGGTCGCCCCCCTCAATAGAGACTTTCCAGAGCGTGAACTTGTTTGAAGCGGTCGAGGTGTAAACGACCCATTGTCCGTCCGGCGAGCACGAAGGAAACTCTTCGCCTGCGCCGCTCGTCAATTTTTGGGGATTTCCTCCGTCTAAACCCATGCGCCAGATGTTAGAGTTGCCCAGACGATTTGAAGTGAAGACTATGTAACGGCCATCACCACAGACCGAAGGATAAACGTCTGCGCGTGTTGCAACGGTCGTCAACTGCTTCTGCTCCGAGCCGTCCGCGTTCATTATCCAGACATCCTGGCTCCCGCTCACACGCGAAACGTAAGCGAGCCTTCCGTCAGGCGACCAAGACAATCCGCGCACGCCATCATACGCGCCGACGCCTTTCGTTATCTGCTGCGCGCGCGCGGTTGGTTCATTAGCGGGCGTGACCCATGTGTTGATTCTACCTTCGGATTGAATTGCTGCGAGAGTCTTAGAATTAGCAGTGAGGCTCAGGTCACGGTAATCGTTAAGGTCGTTCGTTATCCTCCTGACAGCGCCGCTCGTATAATCCAGCAGCCAGAGTTGAGAAACTGTCCCGCCCTGCTCTGTCGCAGCTATAACCAGTCCGCTTTCATCCGGCAGCCACACAACGCGCCCAACATCCAGCCAACTCTGCTGCGTTATAGCTCTCTCCGTCCCGTCCGAAACGCTAATCTCTACTACGCTCATAGAGCGCCCGCCGCTATTAGTCCCGGCAGCGCACGCTATAGCGTTTCCATCCGGCGACCATGAAGGCCCACCAGCGCCGACTACGCCAAAAAACTGTGTGCCCGTGCGCGAGGCAAGCTTGCGCTCCCCTGCGCCATCTGCGTTCGCTATGAATAGCGCATCTTCACCTTCGCTTCTGGCGCGGCGCAAGAAGGCGAAGCGCTGTCCGTCGGGCGAGAAGGTTACGGGCGTATCAATGTCAACCAGAATTTTCTTCGGCGCGCCTCCGAGCGAAGGAACTTGATAGAGCACTTGAATGGGATTGTTTCTCTCCTGCACCACGTAATCAATGTAGCTGCCATCCGGCGTAAACGTCAGTCCTCTGTAGGTCACGTCCGCAGGAGGAACAATCTGCACGTTGCTTGTCGTCGCCACCTGCCTGACCCAGAGGCTCTGTCGCCCCGCGTCATTTATGACGTGAACCACATACTTGCCATCGGGCGACATGACGGCGCGCGTAGCCTTGCCCGTCGCAGTCAGACGCGAAATCTTCATTGCATCCGTCCGAAAAACAGCGCCGCGCGTGCCCAAAAACTTGTAGACGCCGAAAGCGATTGCGCCAAGGATGAGTATGAGCGTGGAGAGAGCCAGAACGGTTTTCCAATTATCTCTCCTGATTCTAGGTTCGACGCGCGGGCTTGCGACCGTCCTGCGAGCAGGTTCTATCTCATCCGTACTTCTTGTTTTTTCGGGTCTCTCTTTTTCTGCCGCTCGAAGCGGCCCGCTGGTCACAGAGATAGTCGTTCCGCCGCTCGCCTGCGGAATGGTCGCTTGCTGAAATGCAACCGAGAAATCCAGACGCTGCTTCAGGCTACGCAGATCAGCAAAAAATTCCCTTGCGGATTGGTAGCGTTCCTCTCTGTCTTTGCGAAGAGTTTTTAGGACAATCCACTCGAACGCTTCCGGCACTTCGCGCGCGAAGCTTGCGAGCGGCGGCGGTTCACGTTCAAGAATCGAGACGATGACTTCGCCCTGCGAGCCGCCTTCAAAGGGCGAGCGTCCCGCGATCATTTCGTAAAGCACACAGCCCAGACTCCATATGTCCGTGCGCCCGTCAATGTCCGCGCCGCGCGTCTGCTCAGGCGACATGTAAAATGCCGTGCCCATTACAACGCCGGGGTCTGTCGAATAACCAAGCGTCGAAGATGTTGGCTCAAACCCTTTCGCCTCTATGAGCTTGCACAGTCCGAAGTCAAGAACCTTAACAAGCTGGTCGCGGCGCAGCATTATGTTTTCAGGCTTGATGTCGCGGTGAACTATTCCCGAAGAGTGCGCGGCGATTAGCGCGCTTGCTATCTGCGCTCCAACGTCCAGCGCCTCTTTGACGCCCATGCGTCCCTGTCGAAGACGCTCGCGCAAAGTAATGCCGTCAATGAATTCTGTGGCGATGAAGTGGACTGAGGCGGCCTCGCCAATCTCGTGAATCGTGATGATGTTCGGATGGTTGAGCGCAGAGGCTGCGCGCGCCTCCTGCATAAAGCGCTGCATGCCTCGCTCGTTTTCTGCGAACTCTTCCGGCAGGACTTTCAACGCGACCGTGCGTTCAAGCTTTGTGTCGCGCGCAAGATAAACTTCACCCATGCCGCCTTTGCCTAGAAGCGAGATTATCTCGTAGCGGCCAAGCAGGGTACTCGCATCAAGGGTCATAAGGGGAATTTCGGTCGAAGTAAAATATTCAGATACGATATGAGCGCGCTTTAAATCCTCTTAGCGAGCTTAAGTTTTTAACTTTGCGCCTTTGCGAGAACCATCAATTCACATGAATCTTGAGCATTGAGAGAATTGCAGGTTCTCGCAAAGGCGCAAAGGAAAATGCTTAAGCTCGCTATGAGTTGGATGTCTTCTCACAGTTTGAGTAAATCTCGAAAAGCGTCTCCGTTTCGACACCATTTTAGATGAGTTGAGCCGCCGAGCGCCACACTATCTGGCATTATCGCTAATCATAACAACGTCGCTCGTATTCAGCCCGCGCGAAGTTACCAGTTGGCCTCCGGGCAGCCAGTCGAACGCGAACATTGTGCTCTCCCTGAAATCCGTCACCTGCGTTGGCTTCCCGCCGTTGATTGAGAGCGTCCAGACGTTCGACACGCCCGCAGTGTCAAGGAGGAAGTTCACAGACTTGCTGTCGGGAGTCCAGCGAATTGCCTCGTCCCAACCAACACGCGTGTTTTTCGGGATGTCCAGAGTCTTAACCATTCTGCCGTCCGGCGTGGAAAGAATTGCTATGACCTCACGCGCGTTTGGCGTATACATGCCTGTCTCCTGCCAGCACGTTATGTATTTTCCATCGGGCGAAATAGCAGGACGCATAGTAAACTCGCGCGTTAGCTGTTCGGGCTGGCCTCCGTCAATAGAAACTCTCCAGAGAGTTTGCGGCTGATTCGGCTCGGCGTGAATGTAATAGACCGCCTTGTTGTCTGCTGAGACCTGCGGCCAGTTGCTCTCCGAACTGTGGAAAGTTAATTGCTTAGGGTTGCCGCCATCCGCATCCATTCGCCAGACTTGCCAGATGCCGCCCGCGCGATTTGAATGGAAGACTATGTAGCGACCGTCAGGCGATGGCGAAGGCGCGTAGTTTCGCCCTGCGCCTGCCGTCAACTGCTTCTGATTCTTACCGTCTACATCCATCTGCCAGATGTCCGATCCGCCAGATACATCCGACGAGTAAAGAATCTTTCCAGCCGGTGTGACAACTATGTCGTAATAGGTTCCGAGTCCGGGCGTGATCTGTTGCGCGTGAGCAGAGTCGCCTTTCGAAGTTACCCAGACGTTCGAGACTTTCTGTATCTGCGTTGCGACCAGAACACTCCCGTCGTTGGTTATGCTCAGGTCGCTGTACTCTGTGATGTCGTTAGTAACCTTCTGCACATCGCCTTCGGGGTACGAAACTTTCCACACCTGCCCCATAGGATTTTCGCCATCATTAGCCAGCACCAAGAAACCGCTGTCATCGCCCAACCACTTGGTCTCTCCTATCGTTACCCACTTTTTCGCCGAGACAATCCTTTCCTCGCGTGAAGCGATATCAAGCACTGCAATGGCAGAGTTGTAACCTGTCGGGTCAGATTGTCTGAGCGAGTAAACCAATCTCTTTCCATCGTGCGAGAAGTTGGCCCAGCCGAAGGAGCTTGGCCGTCACAATCCGTTTGCCGTCGGGCGATATGCTTATGAAAGTTCTCACGTCTCCGGCAACCTTCGTCGGCGGGCCACCGATGACAGGAATTTTGTAGACGGCGGCAGGCTCGCGCCCGTTGTACGCGGCGTAGTAGATGAAATTGCTATCGGAAGAAAAATCCAGGCCAACGTATGAAATATCTGCGAGCGGGATGAGCCGTATGTTGCTTGCTACGGTCACCTGCCTGAGCCATAGGCTCTGCTTGCCGCCTTCGTCCATAGCGTAAACGATGTATTTGCCGTCAGGCGAAATCGCTGCGGTCTTAGCGTTGCCGTTGTTGGTGAGCTTCGTCACTTTCACGTTGTGCAGCGATTCTGCAAACTGACCTTTGCTCTTGCGCGCTCCCCAGAATTTGTAAAGGCCGAAAGCTACGCCAGCAAAGATTAGAAGCGCGAGGACGGAAGCAATCCATACGACGCGTCTACGCTTTGCGCTTGCGCCGGGTTGTATGCTGGAAGTCTGTTGCTGAACTCCCTGCTCTGTGCGCTCGGCTGAATCAAGCGCAGTCGAGGCGGTGATTCTTCCGCTCGCCGTAGAAAATCTTCCGCCCCTAGTTGCGCCGGGCGCAAGCGAGCGCTCAAGCTCCGCGCCGACTTCCAGTTCGCGCCTCAAGCTCTTCAAATCGAGCGCCATGTCTTTGACTGTCTGGTAACGCTCGTCTCTATCTTTCCGAAGAGCCTTTCGGACAATTCGCTCCAACTCGGCGGGAACTTCTTCAACAAAAGATGAAAGATGCGATGGCTCCTGCGAAAGCAGCGCGACTAGAAGATCGCTACGGGTTTCGCCCTCGAACGGAGCGCGGCCAGCAACCATCTCATAAAGCACTACGCCCAGAGAGAAGATGTCTGTGCGCGCGTCAACCTCTTTCCCGCGCGCTTGCTCAGGCGACATGTACTGCATAGTGCCCATAACTGTGCCGGGGTCAGTCTCGATTTTTGCGAGCGTGGGCGCTTGCGTGTCAACCACCTCTCCGCGTTGCTCCGCAAGTTTCGCCAACCCGAAATCCAGAACTTTCACATACCCGTCTTTTCTGAGCATTATGTTTTCGGGCTTTACGTCGCGGTGAACAATCCCAGCCTCGTGCGCAGCCGTCAGAGCTTCTGCAACTTGAACTGCAACGTTCAGAGCTTCTCTTAGAGTCATCCCGCCGCGCTTCATACGTGCGCGCAGGGTTTCGCCATCAACGAACTCCATAGCAAGAAAGTGAATGGAATCGGCTTCGCCCACCTCGTGAATCGTGATGATGTTGGGATGATTCAAAGCTGATGCCGCGCAAGCCTCCTGCTCGAACCTTCTCAACCGTCCTTCGTCTTCCGTAAATTTTGCGGGCAAAAGTTTCAGCGCCGCCGGTCGTCTCAATCGCGTGTCCTGCACTAGATAGACTTCGCCCATACCGCCCGCGCCCAATTTCTGGACGACCTCGTAACGACCAAGCTTTGTGCCTTCCATTACAGACATGAAAAGAGATTACGAATGAAAGATGAAGAACGGCTCACTATCAAGCGCTCGCCCGCTTTCTATTCAGAACTAACGTCAATTATTCTAGCCGCGTTCCGTCTGATTCTGCTAGCGACCGAAGTCAATAAAGAAAGTCAAAAGGCAAAAGGTAAAAGGCAAAAGTAAGGAAGGAATTCAACCTTTCGTTTTTGTGGAATGAGAAAACCCCTTCACTATAGATAAAAAGAGAGCCGCAAGCTGCGAGGTTGCCTGCGACTCCTCTTGTTGCCGGTAGCGCCTGTTAATGCGAGGGAGCGCTCAATAAAGCTAGCGCTATTGGCTGCTACCGGCGATTGTTACGGGCTACCTGTGTCGGCGCGGAGCCTATCGAAATATTCTTTGCAAACTTGATCTGCTTGTTCGCGTCCAGTTCCACTGTAACACGGTCGCCCACGCGCAACTCTCTGGCGGAAACCACGCGGCCATTTCGCGTGACGCGAGTGGCAGCCCCGTCAATCGCTATCACGTGCTCCGAGCCGCTTTGCGCTATGATCGAGATATGCCCGTCTGCAACCTCTACCACCTTCGCGTTGACGAACAATCCGTCTTCATCGTTATCAGAATTTCTAGTAGCCGAGATGCCAGCGCCCGAAATCAAGCCCAACATCAGAACCACTAACAGACCTGATAAAATTCTACGACGCATGACAGCCCTCGTGTCCCTTTAGAATCCCCAATGATGAACGAACAGAATGCCTAGTCACGCATTTGATGAGCAAGCAACATGCCGCCCGTAGCTCTATGATAAGAAGTGAGGCTAAATCACCTGTTTTCAACCGAAGAGACCGTCTGTTGCGAAATGATTGCTGCTGTTGAGATGCATGCTGGCAGTGCAGTTTGTTCGTATGATGAGGGAACGCTTGTACCAGAAATGAACGCGCGAGCAGCATGCCTCGCCGCTCTCGGTTGCTCTTTTCTCAGCGCCTCTTGTATTTTTGGCTCGTAGAATTTTATGTCACAACTTAGCCCCGAACAATTAGCGAGATATGAACGCAATGGCTTTCTGGTGATTGAAGATTTCTGTAAGGCTTCGGACTGCGAACGGTTGCGTGCGCGCGTTGAGGTGCTGGTCGCAGAGTTCGACCCAAGAGTTGTCTCAATCTTTTCCACGCGCCAGCAGACGCGTTCGAGCGATGAATATTTTTTGGAATCAGGCGATAAGATTCGCTTCTTTTTCGAGGAAGAGGCGTTCGGCGCGGAAGGAAATTTGCGCGAGCCGAAGGAGCACTCGATTAACAAGATAGGCCACGCGCTCCATGATCTCGATCCTGTCTTCAAAGAATTTTCCCTAAACCCTGAACTGGTAGAGTTGGTCGTGGATTTAGGATTCTCGCGCCCGCTTATCTTGCAGTCCATGTACATCTTCAAGCAGCCGGGCATTGGCGGCGAAGTCACATGCCATCAGGACGCGACGTTTCTCTACACAGAGCCGCTCGGCTCTGTCGTCGGTCTATGGTTCGCGCTCGAAGATGCCACGCGCGAGAACGGTTGTCTGTGGGCAATTCCCGGCGGTCACAAAATTGGACTCAAATCTCGCTTCGTTCGCGCGCCGGAAGGCGGAACTCGCTTTGAGATTTTTGATGACAGCGCATGGCCGCTCGATCAACTCGTGCCGTTGGAAGTTAAGAAAGGCGCGCTCATAGTCCTGCACAGTCTTCTACCGCACATGAGCCACGCCAACAGATCAACGAAATCACGCCACGCCTACACGCTACATTTCATGGAGAGCGACTGCCACTACGCTTCGGACAACTGGCTGCAAAGAAAGGCAAAAGTAAAAAGGTAAAAGGTAAAAGGAAGGCTGAAACCAGCTTTTAATAAAATTTTGGCTTCCCCTCACTTTTGCCTTTTTACTTTTACCTTTTGCCTTCCCTTTACTTTTGCCTTATCCAAAAATGTCTCTTACCTTGTCCATCAGCCCCTTGTCTTCTAAATCATGGCTCTCGATTTCGGCCAGTTGTTCAAGAAGCTTTCGCTGGTCGCGCGTGAGCGTGGTCGGTGTGATGACTGTGACGGCTACGAAGAGGTCGCCGTGACCGCGCCCGCCAAGCACGGGCACGCCCTGACCTTTCAGCCGAAAAACTGTTCCCGTTTGTGTGCCGGCGGGAATCTTCACCTGCTGCTGATTGTCTAGAGTCTGAACTATAATCTCTGCGCCGAGCGCTGCCTGCGCGAAAGTAATCGGGACGGATGAATAGAGGTTGCTTCCCTGACGCTCGAACTGCTCGTGCTCCTTAACGTGTATGACAACGTAGAGGTCTCCGCTTGCGCCGCCGCTCGTTCCTGCTTCGCCCTCACTAGCTATACGCAGGCGCGAGCCTGTCTCGACGCCCGCAGGAATTTTCACCTCCATAGTCTTCTCGCGCTCTACGCGCCCAGTGCCGTGACAGTTATCGCAGGGATTCTTGATGATGCGACCTGTTCCTCTACATGCAGTGCAAGTGCGAGCGACAGAGAAGAAGCCTTGCTGATAGCGAACCTGTCCAACGCCACTGCAAGTCTGGCAGGTTTCTGGCTGAGTGCCCGGAGCCGCGCCCGTAGCTTTGCATTTCTCGCACGCTTCTAGACGCGGGATGCGAAGCTGCGCAGTCATTCCTGCCGCCGCTTCTTCCAGAGTTATCTCAAGATCGTAGCGCAGATCAGCGCCGCGTTGCGCAGCCGAGCGGCGCGAGCCTGTGCGCGAGCCTGCGCCGAAGACATCGCCGAAGCCGAACAGGTCGCCCAAAATATCTTCAAGTCCGCCGAAGCCCGGAGCGCCCCAACTCGCGCCCGCGCTGCTAGACACACCCGCGTGGCCGAAGCGGTCGTAACGTGTGCGCTGCTCCGCATCGGACAGAATAGAATAAGCTTCCGCAGCCTCTTTGAACTTCTCTTCAGCCTCTGCGTCGCCCGGATTTTTATCTGGATGATATTTGACTGCCAGACGACGATAAGCGCTTTTAATCTCCTGCTCGGTCGCAGTGCGGGTCACACCAAGTATTTCGTAGTAATCTCGTTTACTCATTGCGTTTCACTTAAGTTTCAGGTTTCAAGTTTCAAGTTAGATAAAGCAAGCGTATGAAGTGAGCCGCGCTAGCGGCGCTGTTGATTTTAGCCCGGCGTTTCAACGCCGGGAGAGTGTGTGCCAATTTTTGATCCTCGTCGCGCTAGCGACGATTGAATTATCACCCTTTATCAACCGTCACTCACGCGACGCCTTTGCTCTCGTTGACTTGCGATTCCCGGCTTTGAAAAGCCGGGCTAAATTCATTTGCGCCGCTAACGCGGCTCACTTAGCACGCTTGCTTTATCTAACTTGAAACCTTAAACCGATTTATTCCTATTCCCTCTCTAATAATGATAACCATATTCAGCAATCGGCGGCCAGCGCGCTCACGGCTTTTTGGTAAAGTCGAGGGCGCGCTGGCCGCCGGATTTGTTGAGATACGAAAAAAATTCTTCTATTGTTTCGCCTCTGCCTCGTGCGCGTGCGCGCCCGTCGGTGAGTTCAGCATCATAGTCGTCAGTTGAACAGCGACGCGCTCAACGCCCGACAGCGCGCGTTCCAATTCGCCCGGATTCTCGGATTTCAGCGCCATCTCGCCCTCGCTCAACATGCGCTTGGCGATCTCTTTATCGTTCTCGGACAAAGACTCGCCGAACTCTGCAAAAGATTTTTTGGTGTTGCGAATCAGGCTGTCCAGCTTGTTGCGAATCGTTATGGCTTCGCGCAGGCGACGGTCTGTGTCGGCAGCCGCTTCGGCCTCTGCCATAAGGCGGCTTATCTCGTCCGGCGAAAGGCCAGAGGTGGGCGTGATTCTCATCTGCTGCTCGCGGCCTGTCTCCTTGTCGCGCGCCGAGACGGAAACGATTCCGTTCGCGTCCACCTCGAAAGCGACTTCAACCTGCGGGGTTCCGCGCAGCGCGGGCGGAATACCAACAAGCTCAAATTTTCCAAGCGAGCGATTGCCCTGCGCTATCTCGCGCTCGCCCTGAAGCACGTGAATCTCTACGCATGATTGATTGTCCGCAACGGTCGTGAACGTCAGACTGTTGCGAAGCGGAATGGTCGAGTTGCGCTCGATGATTTTCGTAAAGAGTCCGCCGCGCGTTTCCAGCCCCAGACTAAGTGGCAGAACGTCCAGCAGCACTATATCTTTCACGTCGCCCGTGAGCACGCCGCCCTGAATCGCCGCGCCCATTGCAACGACTTCGTCCGGGTTGATTTCTGCCGACGGCTCTTTCCCGAAAATCTCTTTCACAGTGCGCGTGACAATAGGCGAGCGCGTTTGTCCGCCTACGAGAATCACTTTGTCAATATCGCTTGGCTGAAGCTTCGCGTCCCACAGAGCCTTCTGGCAAGGCTCGACCGTTTGCTCTACCAGATCGGAGACGAGCTTTTCAAACTGCTCGCGCGTCAACGTCTTCGTGAAATGCTTCGGGCCGGATTGATCCGCAGCGATAAACGGAAGATTGATGTTCGTCTCCGTGACGGAAGAGAGTTCGCACTTGGCGCGCTCGGCTGCTTCTTTCAATCGCTGAAGAGCAAGACGATCCTGCCTGAGATTTATTCCTGTCTCTTCCTGAAACTGCTCTACCATCCAGTTGATGATGCGGTCGTCGAAATCCTCGCCGCCCAAAAAGGTGTTACCGGAGGTTGCTAATACTTCAAAGACGCCGTCGTTCATCTCAAGGATTGAAACGTCGAACGTGCCGCCGCCCAGATCGTAAACGACAAGGCGCTCGGTCTCTGTCTTCCCAAGCCCGTAGGCCAAAGCCGCAGCCGTAGGCTCGTTGATGATGCGCTCTACCTTCAACCCTGCGATCTTGCCCGCATCTTTAGTGGCCTGTCGTTGCGTGTCGTCAAAGTAGGCGGGCACGGTAATGATAGCGTCCGTCACAGACTCGCCCAGAAAATCTTCGGCTGCTGCTTTCAATCGCTGCAACACAATGCCTGAGATTTCCTGTGGACTGTAGGTGCGTCCCTGCACGCTTATGCGCGCGTCGCCGTTCGACGAGTCAACAATCTGGAAGGGCGAAGTGTCGCGCATGCGCTGTGATTCTGGCGAACCGTATTTACGCCCTATAAGACGCTTCACAGCGTAGACAGTATTCGCGGCGTTCGTGACAGCCTGACGCTTGGCGATCTGGCCTACTAGCCGCTCGCCCTTGTCAGTGAAGCCTACAACCGTTGGCGTAGTGCGACCGCCCTCTTTATTCGGCACGATCTGAACCGCACCGCCTTCTAAAACCGCCACGCAGCAGTTCGTCGTCCCCAAATCAATTCCGATAATCTTAGCCATAGCGATTAAATCCAGTGCAGAATGCAGAGTGATGAGTGATGAATTAAAACAAAGAAGTTCTTCTCTTATCATTCATCACTCTGCACTCTGCACTCATCACTTGCTTTCTACCTCGTTGCGACTTTTACCATCGCGGGACGCAAGAGCCTCTCGCCTAGACGATAGCCGCGCACGATCTCTTGCATGACCGTGTCCGGCTCAAACTCATCAGTCTTTTCTGTAATAACCGCTTCGTGTACATGCGGGTCGAAAGGCTGTCCCACTGCCGGAACAGGCTCTACGCCCATTGATTCCAGCACGCCGTTCAACTGTTTGTAGATTAACTCGACGCCGTTCAAGAAATGGCGGAACTCTTCTGACTCTGTAGCTTCAATCGTAGCTTCCGCATCAAGCGCGCGTCGCAAATTGTCCAGAACAGGCAGAAGCTTCTTCGTCACTTCGGCAACCATACGGTTGTAGGTCTCGCCGCGCTCGCGCTCCTGGCGTTTGCGATAATTCTCGAAATCAGCCTGTCGGCGAGCCAGCTTGTCAAGAAAATCCGCTCTCTCCGATTCGAGCCGCTTCAACTCCGCCCTCGCTGCGACCAATTCTGCCATCAAAGGCCCGGCGGAAGCATCAACTGCGCGCGGGACGTGCACATCATCCTCTTTCTTCTGGAATGAAAAGTCTTTCGCTGAACTGCCCGCTCCTGCTTCGTCTCTGTCCTCGCGCCTTTCCGGCGTCTCAGACGGGTCAGGCCCACCTGCTGTATCACTATCATCTGCGCGCGAACGATCTGCTTCAGAGTCTTCCTCCTGGTCGCGATCAATTCGCCTTTTAACTTCCGTCTCGTCCTCATAGGAGGAAGAGCGACCGATCTCTTCAGACGAAAGGCTGCCTGCGTCTGTCTCTTCTTCTTTGGGAGAAGAGTCATTCTCATCCACGAATCGTACTGGAATCCGGTTAGACTTTTGCTTCTGTTTATCTGACATCATTTCTTATAGGAGTTTCTTCGGACGAGAAAGGCAGGAGCGCGAGTGCGCGTGCCTTCAGTTCGAAGCGGGTTCTTCGCGGAGCATCCGTTCGATGAGCCGCGCCATGTAGTTTACCACCGCCACCACGCGACCATACTCCATGCGCATGGGGCCTACAACGCCGAGCGTGCCCGTAGCACCCTCAACGCCTATTCTATACGGGGCTGTAATAATCGCGCAGTTTTGCAGAAAAGGCGCAGCGTTCTCGCGCCCTATTAAAACCTGCACGTCACTGCTAAAGAGATGGTCGCGCGAGATGCACTCGTTCAAGATTTTAACGAGCTTTGATTTCTCTTCAAAAGCCCGAAATAGTTCATGCATCCTTTCAAGGTCAACGAAATCAGGCTTGGTAAGAATGTTCGACGCACCATCAACGTAGATTTCACCAGTCGTTGATTCTTCACCTTCAAGACTTCGCTCGCAAAGAAGTATGGCATTTCTGAGCAGCCTGTCGTAAAGCGCCTTCTCTTCGCGCATCATCTCTACTATCTCTGCGCGAATCGCTGCGAGACTTTTGCCGCCGAACTCCGTGTTCAGATAACGAGCCGTGCGCTCCAATTCTTCCTGACTTAAATCTCCGTCCACGAGTATGATCTTGTTGTAGACGATGTTCGAGGCCGAGACTAGAACTACCAGAACGCGGCTGTCCGCGAGCCGCATGAATTCAATGTGATTAAGCACATTATCTGCAAGCGAAGGAGAAACCACGACACCAACGTTTTTCGACAGAGCAGAGAGCAGATGCGAAGTCTTCTCCATCAATCGGTCGGGCGCAGATGTTTCGCCTCCCGCAGTATTCAGTAATGAATTGATTGCAGCCAGATCGGCTTTCGACAATCGCGCGTCGCCCAGCATATGATCAACATAAAAGCGATAGCCTTTATCCGTCGGCACGCGCCCCGCCGATGTGTGCGGCTGCTCGACAAGTCCGGCGTCTTCAAGCTCTGACATTACGTTGCGAATCGTGGCCGAACTCCAACCTGCTGCATGCGCGAACCTGTCCGAGATTGTGCGCGACCCTACAGGCTCGCCCGTCACCAAATGTTCTTTGATGATTGCGGCGAGCACCGCCTGCGCGCGAGCCTCAGGCATCTTCGCACTTAGATTAGAACTGATTACGCTATGAACAGCCATTCTATGTCTAAAGTTGGAGGCTGCATGCTTGAGAGCAGCCGGGAAAGGCGTGCACACATCTGAAGGGTAAGCCCCGAAAGATAGTATAACGATTTGAGTAGCCGACCGCAAAGCCCTTTTTGCAGAAAAATAAATTCGTTGTTCACGCCGGGATTGCCTGCCTAATTCAAGGTAAGACAAAGGTTTAGCACGAAACAGCGCAAATAATTCAAGACGATCTGGCTAAGCCATTGATAAAGCTAAACTTAAACCCTGCCCTTGTCTGCCCCCTTATTGGCCCAACATTGGCCCAAGCTGCCATTTACCGTCAGGTCAACGGCTTAGACGTGCTCATTTTTAAAGCGATTGACGCCGCTCATAAACCGCTCGTAATATCAGCTTTGACCGGGGGCCTCGTTTTCAAGTCCAGATCGAAGAGCTTTCAGCTACAGACTACTCTAGACTTTTCGACTTCAACCGAGACCGTGCGCGTCCGTCTTGCTCTTTAAGTTAAGCGACGGGTTTATTCGACCAAAGGGTTTGTCCATGCAGCAGTCAAACAGTTCTCTAGTCAATTTTTTCATTGACGCATTCAAGCAGATAGCGCGTGACCGCATAGTGCCCGAAATCGAAGTCAAGTTGTATCCTTATGCGGGGCTGCATCACACCATTCGCCTGCGTTCCGGGCGAGTGTACGTGCGCCTCTCAGACATCTTCAAGAACGCTCCCGCCAACGTTCAGCGTGCGCTTGCATTCATACTCGTCTCGAAGATGCTCGCCCGAAAGGCTCCCGAAGTTCACGAGCGAGTTTATCGTGAATACGCCTTCTCACCAGAAATCCTGCGAGCGTCCGACCTTGCGCGACGCCAGCGCGGAAGAAAGAGGACGTCAACTGTGCGTGGCCGTGTTTACGATCTAGACCGTATGTTCCAGAAACTGAATCGCCACTATTTCGACGGAGGGATTACGAGGCCAGCGCTCACTTGGTCGCTGCGTAAGACGCGGCGCATACTGGGACATCATGACGCAGCACACGATATGATCGTCATAAGCAAGACGCTTGATTCAACTGAAATACCAGAGTGGTTCGTCGAGTTCATACTTTTTCACGAGATGCTTCACATCAAGCACCCCGCCCGTCTAATTAAAGGCAGACGCTACTATCACACGAACGCCTTTCGCGCTGAAGAGCAGAGGTTTCCCTATTACGAAGAGGCTCAGGAATTGCTCGACCACCTGGCATACCAGCATCATTTCCTTCGCGCGCGCGCCGCGTGACGATGGGAAAATTTTGTGGAACTTTACTCACCTCGAAACGTAAACACATTCAGGTAGGTAGGCTCCTCCAGGGAAGAGCGAGTGAGCGCGCCTTGCGTGAAACGTCAGTCCCTCCGACACGATCACGCAAGGCGCGCTCACTCACTCATCATTTTTCCTATCAGAATCATTCACACTTCCGAGCTTAATACAAACCAATCTCCATTCTTCATTGAAGAAGAAGTCATCCACTAAACCACACGAAACGACACGAAATTTCCGTACATCCTTTCGTGTCGTTTCGTGTTACTTCGTGGATAACTTCTTCTCTGAGAATGAATCATCCCTTAGCGCAAAACTTTCAGGCTGGACAAGAAGCCCTACTGGTCATTAGACTACCCGGTTTGCTAGGATAACAAAACGTCATCCTTAGAGAACGCGAGCCTCGGCCTGCGGGCATCAATTTAATTCGGAGATTAATCTTTCATTATGGCTATACCGGCAACACAGATTAGGCGCGGGATGGTTATCCTCTTCGAGGGACAGCCCTGCAAAGTTATTGAATTCCGTCACCACACGCCCGGCAACTTGCGCGCTATGGTTCAGACGAAGCTACGCAACATTCGCACGGGTTCGACGTTCGAGCACAGGTTTCGCTCTGCGGATACAGTCGAGCGCGCAAATCTCGAACAGCACGAGATGGAGTATCTCTATTCTGACGGCTCGCATCATCATTTCATGAACACGGAGAATTACGAGCAGATAGGATTGAGCGCAGACGATCTGGGCGATGCGGTCGAGTGGCTGACGCCGGGGCTTAAGATTCAGACGGAGTTTTACGAAGGCGCACCCATAGGCATTGATCTACCTCCTTCTATGGAGTTAACGGTCGTCCAGACAGAGCCGTCGCTCAAAGGCGCGACCGTCTCGAACGTCAACAAACCGGCGACGCTCGAAAATGGCGCGACCGTTCAAGTCCCACCCTTCATAAACGAAGGCGACCGCATACGAGTTGACCCGCGCGAAGGGCGCTACATCGAAAGAGCAAAGTAAGAAGAGCAGTTTTCAGTTTTTAGTTTTCAGTTTTCAGTAAAAACTTTCTTCTTCTATCTGAAAACTGAAAACTAAAAACTAAAAACTGTCCTTATCACTCATGTATTTTCTTTACAGTTTCCTGTACACCGTCGGCGTTGTGCTGCTATCGCCCGTAGCAGTTTACAAGGCGTTGAGGTATGGAAAGTATGTGACTGGTCTTGGCGAGAGGTTGGGCAAGCTCCCTGAGATTAATGTTGGTGGAAAGCCAGTAATCTGGCTGCACTGTGTTTCTGTAGGAGAAGCGCAGGCCGCTCGTCCGCTCGTCAAATTGCTTGCAGAAGAATATCTTCAGCACGCGATTGTCGTCTCGACGATAACGCTGACGGGCAATCGCATGGCGCGCGAGCTTTTCGGCCAGACTGCTGTAAAAATCATCTACTTCCCTTTCGATTGGGCGTGGACTGTGAGACGCGCTCTGCTCAAAGTTAACCCTTGCGCAGTGCTCATCATGGAGACGGAGTTGTGGCCGCGTTTTCTGTTTGAATGCAGTAGGCGTGGCGTTCCAGTCGGTCTGGTCAACGGAAGAATTTCCCAAAAATCTTTTCGCCGCTATCAACGGATTCAAAGCTTCATCAATCGCATAGTAAATAATCTAGACCTCGCGCTCATGCAATCGAGCGCGGACGCAGAACGTATGCTTCGACTTGGACTCTCCCAGAAACGTGTGAAGATTTCAGGCAACATGAAATTTGATGTCGGCGCTTCCGCAAATGAAGAGAAGCTTGTTGGCGAGCTTTCTCAAAGATTCTTTTCTGGTGAAGAGCGTCCGCTCATCGTGGCGGCGAGCACGCACGCGCCCGAAGAGCGGATTACTATTGAAGCATTCCGTCAGCTTCGCAAAAACGGTACGAGCGCGCACAGACTTTTGATTGCGCCGCGCCACCCCGAACGTTTCGCTGAAGTGGAATCGCTCATAGCGCAATCGGGCTTTACGTGGGCCAAGCGCTCCGCTTCTCCTTCTGCGAGCGACAAAACCTGTGACATTATTCTTCTGGATTCAATAGGCGAGTTGCGCGCTATCTATTCTCTAGCCGAAATCGTTTTCGTTGGCGGAAGCCTAGCCCCTACGGGCGGTCACAACGTGCTGGAGCCAGCGTCAGCAGGCGCGTGCATCGTCACAGGCCCGCATACTTCAAACTTTGCTGCAATCATAAAAGGTTTTCGGGAGAATCAAGCGCTCGTTGAAATAGCCGACTTGCCGGAAGCAGAATCGGTCGGCGCGCTTGCGAAACTTTTTGAGGAATTACTTGCTGACGAAGAACGGCGCAAATCTCTAGCGGCAAACGCGCGCGCGGTGCTCGAAGCAAACAGGGGCGCGACCCGTAAGACTTTGAATCTTCTAACTCCAATTTTAGCTCAGTCATCCAACACTCCCTTGCTGTCTCAAACCGAACGCGCGCAGCACGGTGCGCTCTCTTCATGAGTTCGACTGCGACAATTTTGTTAGCACCTCTGGGCGCGCTCTACAGCGCAGCGACAAGAGCGCGCCTCAGTCTATACCGCGCAGGTGCGCTCAAAGTTTACGACCTTGGCGCGCCGACCATAAGCGTAGGGAACATCACGGCGGGCGGCACGGGCAAGACCCCTATGGTCGAATGGGTCGCGCGAGTTCTGGCAGATGAAGGGCTGCGCGTCTGCATACTAACGCGCGGTTATGCGCGCGCCGACGTGCGCAAGAGAGTGGTTGTCTCGGATAGCGAGCGTGTTCTCGCTTCGGCGCGCGAGGGTGGCGATGAGCCTCGCATGCTGGCTGAGAAACTAAAGGGTAAGGCTGCTGTCATCAGTGACAGAGACCGCGTTGATGCTGGACTTTGGGCCAAAGAGAATTTTCACAGCGACGCTTTCATACTCGATGACGGATTCCAGCATCTGCGCGTGGCGCGCAACCTGAACATAGTTATAGTTGATGCCACGAACCCGTGGGGCGGCGGAAAGCTTTTGCCACGCGGACGCTTGCGCGAGCCAAAGCGTGGCCTTGCGCGCGCAGATTGCGTCATCATCACGCGCGCGGATCAAACTTCTAATCTCGACGCGCTGCGCGAAGAGATTAAGATTTTGAGCGGGAGCAAGCCCGACTTCATCTCACGCACAGAAACGGCTGGACTCAAGACTCTACTAGACGAAGAGGATGAGTCTGACGCAAGCGCGGCAGCCGTTGCTCAACCTGTTGGCGCGTTTTGTGCTATAGGGAATCCGCGACAATTTTTTTCTCAGATTGAGGTCGAAGGATACCAGCTTGCCTTCACGCGCTCTTTCCCGGATCACCATTTCTACTCGCAGCGCGACATTGATGCTCTTGTAAATGAAGCACGCTCAAGCGGCGCGCTCTCTCTAATCACTACGGCGAAGGATGCAGTTAAACTTAATGAGCTAAGTTTCGATCTGCCCTGTTTCGTGCTTGAGATTGAGATGAGATTTGAAGATGAAGACGGAATCCTCAAAATGATCTTGAGAGCGATGATGAAGAGCAAGTAGGAAGGCGTAAGGATGAAAGACAAGCTATTCAAGATGAGTAATGCATCATAAGCGGTTAGAAGTTTTCAGCCGTCGAAGACGGCGACAGCATAAAGCCCAGCACGTAAGTGCTGGGTTTGAGTTGGAAAATAAGAATTGAGCTATCGAAGATAGCGACAGCCGTTTGATTATTATGGGCTGTCGCCCGCTCACGCGGGCTTTGGTAATCTTACTGCTATCTTTATCCCAGCGCTTACGCACTGGGCTTTATGCTGTCGCCCACTCGCGTGGGCTTAAACCCAGATTTGCATAAGATGAGAATTATTCTTTCATCCTCCACCCCTTATCCTTCATCCTTGCTCTTAGTCGGCTGTACAAGCGGCGAACTGTCTGTGTTTGACGGCTGCGGCAACTGTCTGGGTGTGGGCGATGGCGCTTCTCTTTGCTGAGGCGTTGCGGCAGGCTCCTGCGACTCGGCGGGCGAAGGAAGTGGGCGCGGCGTCGGGCTACTTTTTGTCTGTGGCGAATCGCTTGGCTTCTGCTGCGGCTCAGGAGACGGCGGCGCTTGCTCCTGCTGCGGGTTCTCGTTTCCCTGAGTATTCTCTACGGACGGCTCAGGCTGACCGGGCGGACGAGTCTCGCCGGGATTGGCGGTTGCGGGGATTGCGCCGTTCGCGTTTGTTGTGACAGAAGGAACGACCGCAGGAGCCGCAGGCAAAATTCCCTGCTCGCCCTGCCCCGTTGCGGGCGGCGCAGGTTGAACCGGGCGACCGTTCCGGTCAACAGGCATAGGCTGCGTGTTAGCGTTCGTCGCAGGCGCGTTTGAGTTTCGCCAGGAAGAGACTGCGTAGATGACTGCGAAGAGAACTAGTAAGCCAGCGAAAGCGGGAATGACTATGCGCCATGGATTGAAGCTTGATGCGGGCGCTGTTTCGACAGCCATCATCTTTTCATTAAGCGGAAGAGGAGCGCTAGTCTCTCTGGGTCTGACAACTGTCTCCTCATCGTCAGCTTCGCTGATCGTAGTTCTTGCAGCTTCGCTCTCGCCTGTCGGTACGACTATGCGGCTTGTAGAGCGTTGAGGCGTGTCCGGCACTGTGTCCGCTGCGGCGGCAGCGACAATCGGCGACTCTTCGGCTGCCAGGTTGAGCGCTTCTACGAGTTGGCTTGCCGATTGGTAACGATCTTCTGGACGCTTCGCCAAAGCTCGCGCTACGACCTTGTCAACCGCCGCAGGCAAATCCCTTCGCTCTTCAAGAACGGAAGGCGGCGGCTCTTGAAGATGCTTCATCATGATAGCCGTAGGGGATTCGCCCGTGAAAGGCACGTGGCCGACTAGCATCTCGTAAAGAATCACGCCCAAGCTGTAGATGTCAGAGCGCGCGTCAATGTCTGCGGCCTGCGAGCATTGTTCGGGCGACATGTATTGCGGCGTGCCGATTATCAGGTTCGGTGAAGTGAGCGCGGGGTCTTGCTCTATTGGCTGCACAATCTTCGCAATTCCGAAATCCAGGACTTTAGCCCAATCTCCTTCGCCGCCCATGTCAACGAGCATTATGTTGTCGCTTTTGAGATCGCGATGCACAACGCCCTGCGAGTGCGCTTCGTCTAGCGCGCCGCTCACCTGCTTGATGATTTCAGTAGCGCGCGGCAGGGTTAGCGAGCCTTCTTCGTGTATGACCTCTTTGAGCGTGCGCCCGCGCAGGTACTCCATCACTAGAAAGACGATTCCGTTTTCTGCCTCGCCAAAATCCGTAACGCTCAGCGCGTGCGGGTGCGAGATTCTGGAAGCGGCCTTGGCCTCGCGCGTAAACCGGGCAACTATTTTGTCGTCTGCCGCAAGCGCCGGATGAAGAACTTTGATGGCGACAGTCTTGTCCATAAGCACATGCGTGCCGCGATAAACTGCGCCCATACCTCCACGATTCAGAAGCTCTTCTATACGATATTTGTCCGCGAGAGTGCGGCCTATGAGGTCGTCGCTGGTCTTCTCCAGAACCGCGCCGTCAGACGGACACAAAGTGTTAGCGTCTTCGTATTCACGTCCACACTTTGGACACTTCTTCATCCGCCCATACCGCCTTGCACACAACTAATTTTTCGGAAAATGTGGCCTGAGCGTAGCACAAATGATGGCAAAAAGAAAAAGCTATTCATCGGGACTTTCGACTCAGCGCACGAGGAGAAAATTAAGGGATGAAAGAAGCAAGGAGGGGTAAAAGGGGAAAGGGGAAAAGGGGAAAAGGGGAAAGGAAAGGCTAATTGTCTTCTCCTTTTTCCCTCTTACCCTCTTACCCATTTCCCCCTTCTTGCTTCTTTCATCCCTCTTCTCAGTATCTGTTGTACTGCGGGAAAGTTATCCTCACGGTAAATTGCCCGCTGTTGTCGCTGTAGTTGTCGTCGTTGACGAGCAATATCAAACGACCATCTACGGGCGTGGTGAACGTCTGGTTGCTACCGATGAGGAACGGTTGAGACGCCTGTCCGTTCGTCAATCGTATGTAGCCAATGAGCGCTCCGACGCCAGCATTAGGCACAGGATAAGTTCCGAAGATCGCGCCTGCACCGGCGCGTCCGCCGTCCGGTGTCACTTCTCCGGCACGTCGTCCGGCCACTATGCTGCCCGTCGCAGAGATTGCCACCTGATCGCCAGAGCGAAGGTCAATCCCTGTGTCAGTCCCGCGCGAATTGCCCGGCACGTTGATTGTGGTTTCGTTCGTTCTGCCATAGCCGACCGACGAGCCTACTGCGCTATCGTTCGGCAGGCGCGGGCGAACAGGCGCAGGCTGGTTTGAGCCGTTGACACCAAATGGATCGTTGTCATTGATGTTTTCATCGTTACGGTTGTAGGTATCGTTCCTATTGTAAGCGCCGTTCCCGTTACCTCGACCCAACACGGCGTTGAGGTCTATCTCGCGGCGAATCTCTGCGCGGTACGAGCCGCGCGCATCCGAGTAGCCAGCGCGGTTGATTGTCAGGTACAGTCGCCCGGCGCGATCAGCAACGAACTCGCGGTTCGCGCCGATTTCAATGATAGGCGCATTCGGATCGTTCCCTACTACACCTATGAGAACGCCTTCGGACGCGCGAGGCAGCGGCGCATTCGGGTCTGTGCGACCGGTTCCGTTTGGCGTGATTCGCATTCGCCCGGCATAGATGACGCCGGAAGCATTGACGCGAACGCGCTCGCCCTGGCGCAAATCAACGCCCGTGTCAACCCAGTTCTGTCCCAGTTCGACATCCACCGTGCGGTTAACGAAACGCGCTTCGTCAATCGAGCGCCCTTCTATCTCAATCCGATCAATCTGGTTTGGACGCAGAAAGATTATGTCGTTATTCAGATAGTCCACGCGCACAACGAAACGTCCCTGAACGAAACCCAGCACCGTGCCGCGAACGGTTCTTCCGTCTCGCAGGTAGATTGTGTCAGCCGCTGCGAACGTCGCAGCCATTAACGTGATAACCAAAGCAAGAATGATTCTCTTCATGATCTACTCTCCTCCTTCAGCGATTAACCGCGCATGAGGGAAGCTACCGATTTATGCTACTTGCGCGCGGGGAATTACTATAGTCGCAAGCAGAGGCGACTCTGTCTCGCGTCGCAAACTTTTTGATGGGGGAATTAATCGAATCTGGGAGAGACGTGCGTCAGGAGTCTTAAAAGCGCTCGTGACAACTCTTGTGGGGAACTTTCATGCAAAGGTTACACCTAAAAAACAGGCCGGGCAAGAAGGTCACAGAAACGAGATGGAGATTTCATACTAAAACCGCCTTTTTTCATAACGGACGTGTCCGGTTCACACTGCTTCGCAAGAAAATCTTTAGACAAACACAAAAAAGAGCCGCGAGAAAGATTAAGTTCTCGCAGCTCTCTTCTTATCTCTTCCGCTCTGTTTTGCTACGCCCTGGTAAACACAACGAGCAGCGCGAAGAGTACAAGCGATTCGATGAGCGCCAGTCCTAGAATCATCATCGTCTGTATGCGGCCCGCTGCGCCTGGGTTACGCGCCGCGCCTTCTACGGCAGCAGCCGCGATACGCGACTGGCCTATTGCGCCTCCGGCGACAGCGATGGCGAAGCCGAACACCGCAGCAATCGCTTTGTATTTGCTTACGGAGAAGCTGTTGTCTCCGACTTCTGTTCCTGCGCCTTGCGCGAACGCAGTCATCGTCATCATCAGGATACCGACGATCACGAAGAAAATGTTTCTCAACTTGTTCATCTTGATTCCTCCGAAACTTTTTAGTCTTCTCTTACGGGAAGAATTTCGGGCGACGGCGCGAGATTGAAGTAGAGAGTCCGGCACTGTCCGTTATGATTTCGCCGACACCCGGTATTCCAGCCGCCCCTCGTACAACGGCGCTCCAGCGATGTCGAGCATATGAAGCGTTTTCCCTTCGGCGGGAGATATAATGAGCCGACCTCTAAATTTTTCCCGAACCTCTCTTCCCTTCAATTTCAAATCCCTTCGCTTCAACGTGCGCGAGCGCATCTGCCCGCGCCGCTCGAAAGCGATTAAAAGCAGTGATAAGAGCAGTTTTCAGTTTTTAGTTTTCAGTTTTCAGTTTTCAGATAGAAGAAGAAAGTTTTTACTTAAAACTGAAAACTAAAAACTGAAAACTGCTCTTATGTCAGCACTGGAACAATAAACTCTTCGCTCTCGTCGTCAGCGTGCCCGTGCTCGCGTTGCGAGTCGTGGGGCGGGTGCGAGACCTCGCTGACGTAGATCGTGGAGAGCAGTATAAAGACGAAAGTTTGAATGAACGCGATCAAAAGACCCAACGGCATCAAAATTATGGGGATGAGCCAATAGGTGACGGGCGGGAAGATGGTGGCGAAAAGCTCTGCGACCTTCTCGTCCGCGAACATGTTTCCGAAAAGACGTATGCCGAGCGAGAACGGGCGCACAAAGTTGCTTATCAGTTCTATGGGGAAGATCAACCAGCCTATCCACCAGATAGGTCCTGCGAAGTGCTTCAGGTGGCCCAACAGCCCGTTCTCTTTAACTCCGATGTAGTTGTAATAGATGAACGAAGTTATCCCTAGCGCGAAGGTGACGCTCGTCGCAGACGTTGGGGCCATGAAGAGCGGGAACATATAATGTCTTCGAGCAGGCCGCGAATCGTAAGCACGCTCAGTTCAAGCGTCTGCTGGCCGTGCTCAGGCTCCTCCTGTGAAAGCCGTCCCTTCAGAATCCAGATTATCGTCACGCTCAGGATGCACGCGATGATGAACATCACAGTGTACCAGGGTATTGCGTTCTCAGGCGTGTACGGGCCAAACGCCGCTTCTGGCGTCGTCTCAAATTTTGCAAGAAACCACGTCCAGAACGGGTGGGTGTACTTCATCTCGAAGTCGTAAGCGTACTGGCCCAGATAGTGATTGACGAATTGCACTATGATGGGCACATGCTCTGCGCTCGTTTGTGCCTGCTCCGCTCCTTCTGTGGCCGGTTCTACGTGTTGCTGCAACCAGAACATCCTTTAAGATTCCTCTCGATAAACGATTGCGAAATAGAACTGAACGAAAGCTTCAAAGAATAGGGCCACTACGAATGAGCACATCCCTGCGAGTGTGGCCGCTACTTGTATCAGATTCAACTTGTAGGCAAAGTAAACCGTTAAACTGATGATGAAATAGCGAAAGATGTAGCGCGAGGCTATGCGCGCGCGCGACAGTTTCTTCAGATTGCTCGCGCCAAGCGCCGCCGCGAGCGAGCTACGCATCCAGTGGAAATTCAGGAGCGACAGCATGCCTCCTAGCAGCAACCCTGTGGTCACGCGCCACGGCGCAAACATCGCGCTCGCCGCAACAGCGATTGCAACAGCGACGACCATGCCGCGAAAAAGACGACGCTCCAGCGCGCCCTCTTTATCCATAGCAAACGCACCACCGCCCGCATTGTGAGCTATTTCATTCATCACGAAGCCGATAATTTTACATGCTGAACCAACGGGATGTCGAGTTGCGAGAAAGCTTGTTGCTTATTTCAAATCATCTTTGCGAGCTTTGCTCTTTTCTTTGCGCCTTTGCGTGAACCTGCAACTCTTAATAAGCTCGACTTTGATGAAAATTGCAGGTTCTCGCAAAGGCGCAAAGGGAAAACCAAAGCTCGCTAAGATGGTTTGAAATGATTTCTTAGTCGGAAAGCTTTGAGATCAGTCTGTAAAACTCATAAAAGCCTGCGACTGCGCCCAGCACAATGCCAGCGACAACCATCCAAGGGCTTGTGCCAAGCCAGCGGTCTAGAAACCAGCCCAATCCGAAGAACGTTAGCACTGAAAAGAAGAGCGCGAGCGCCGCAGCGTAAGCAAGGCCGCTCCGCCGGTTTACATTCTGCTCGTCTTCGATAGATTTACGCTGCTTCCCTTCCTCTTTCAAATCAAGGCCACCTGTTCCGCATGAAGAAATTTTTCGGGACTTCGTATAAAAGCGCGCGGCGCGAGTGGCGCATTGAATCGTGTATGAAGCAGACGTGCGTGCACCAGCATGCGCGCCCACCGTCAATCGCTTCCATCTCCGTCTGTCTGCCTTGCGCAGACCAAAGCTCTTGGAAGTCGTAATCGTAATCCGAGAGCGTCGCAAACTTCTCGCGCAGTTCGCACGCGCGAACGTCGCCGTTGTAATCAATCACGGCTGTGGTCTCGCCTGCTGTGCACGGGAAAGGCCAGGCTGTAGGTTTTGTGAAGTTAGAATGCTGCGTGCGGTAATGCGTCGTTATAGCGCCAACGTAGAGCATTGTTTTGACGAAACGCGCGCCTGCTTCATCATCAGCAAACATGCGGTCGCCGTAACGCTTCGTCAATCGCGCGGCGCGCTCGTACATCCCCGAAAGAATTTCCGGCGGCACTCTCTTAATGCCCTCTCCGACCAATGTTTCGCCGCGAATGATGTTGAAGTAGTGTCCGTCCAGACGGAAATTTTTCCAGAGAAAATCAGCAAGCTTCTCAAGCTCCGTGTAGTTTTCAGCGCAGACCACAGTGTTGACGTTCAAGCGAAAGCGATCCGTGTACTTTTCCTTGAGCGGGTAAAGAGACTCAATGCAATCAAGCGCTTTCGGCCAGTTGCCCGGCACGCCGCGTATGCGGTCGTGAGTTTCGCCATAGCCGTCTAGCGCAATGTTGAGATAAAGATCAATCTTCGGGTGCTGGCCCAGCGCGTGGTCAACCACATCGTAAACGCGAGATTTGATAAGCGCGTTAGTAGGCAGAATCACACGGTTCACTCCGTTGTTCTCTACGAAAGTGTCAATGACTTTCATGAGATCGCGCCGGAGCGTAGGCTCGCCGCCCGACAGCCACAGATCAGTTATCTGCGGCATCGTGCGCGAGACCTTTTCTATCTGCTCAAACGTGAGGTCGCCCGGACGGTTCAACTCTTCATGATAAAAGCAGGTCTGGCAGAATGCATTGCACCGCGATGTGACGAAGAGTATGACCGTGCCCAGACGCTGCTCGCGCTTAGTCGAGCGAAACAGTTGAACGAGTTGTATGGCTTTATTCGGCACGTCTTATTAGAAGGCAAAAGTAAAAAGGTAAAAGGCAAAAGTTAGGCGGAAACCACTTTTTAAGATTTAGAGAGAAAGAGTAATAGAATTTCTTTCATCCTTATCCCTTTTGCCTTTTACCTTTTTACTTTTGCCTTTTCATAATGTCAGTTTCCGTCGGCGATTTCAATTCGTAAGTAAGCCCGCGCCAGACGATTTTTTGGGAAAGCGCAGCAGCGATAGCATTATGAAGATAGATGAAAGTCGCAAGCGGCCAGAGGAACAGATGCGCAAACTGTCCGCGCTTTAACCCTGCGGCGTGCTGAGCCAGAGGCAGTTTTATTGCCCTCCAGCGCACGTATGATTTCGCAATGCCGAGCAAGTAAATTACTATAAGCAAAATAATGGCGATGAGTACGGGTTTATGTTGAAACGCGCGAGTTGTGACCAAGATGATGCCACCAAAGAAAATTAGAACGAAGAATGCGCTTCCTGCAAAAACAGCTTTCCAGAGATGCGTGGCATAGACACGCGTGATCTTCAATTGTCGCGTAGTGAATTCCAGAAGCTCTGTGAAGCTGCAATCTTCAAATGAAGCTGTCAGGCAGTCTGGCACGAAATGAATAGGAAGATGTTCTTGTTGTAAAGCTCGCGTCAGCGCGAAATCGTCCGAGAGAGTTCCGCGCCAGCGCTCGCGCATATTCAATCGCTCGAAAGTCTCGCGGCGGATTGCTGTAGCGCCTCCCCAGCAGAAATTTTTCTCCCTTTGCGATCCTAATGCTGATGCGATTGAAGCGTTCCAAACAGAGCGCATGTGTGACCAAAATCCGCCGCGCACAGGGATGAACCAGCGATACCCGCTCGCCGCTCCGACCGTTTCATCAGCAAGCGGCGCGATGAGTGAACCGAGCCAACTCGCGTGCGGTCTCGCGTCGGTGTCAACGAAGACGAGAACTAGGCTCTCAGGATTAATCTCTTTAACGGCTGCGCGCAGGTTATGAACTTTCTGCCCGCTCTCAGTTGTTACGCCTGCAATGACAACACGCGAGTTAATCGAACGTAAGGATGCAAAATCACTCCTTACTTTTTCAACCAAAGCTAGCGCCGGGTCGTTTGCGCTGTCTGTGACGAAAAGAATTTCATAGGCCGGATAATCAAGCCGCCATAGAGCGCGCAAATTCTCTTCCAATCCCTGATCCAATCCTCTGCACGGCGCTATGATGGAAGCTGGCGGGGTGAAGTCTGACCCTTCTTTCTTCATCTCGTGGCGCACGTACTTAAGAAATTCTAGTCCGCCTTTCAGCGAACTGATGCCGAGCACGACTAGAACGAGAGCGAAGAAATAGAATGCCAACATAGAAAGGCAAAAGTAAAAAGGTAAAAGGCAAAAGTTAGGACAAAGCCTTCGCCTCTAATTTTTAATTTATAATTCACGCCTGCAAGGCGTGTCCACACTTTTGACTTTTACCTTTTTACTTTTGCC
>MNJR01000008.1 GCA_001920415.1 Acidobacteria bacterium 13_1_20CM_3_53_8
CCAGATCGGCCAGAACGGTCCATATGTCTTCGTCGTGAAATCTGATACGACCCTCGAATTGCGCCCGGTAAAACCGGGTCAGCCTCAGGGTGATCTCATGGTTATCACCGAAGGAGTGCAGCCGGGGGAAATGGTGGTCACTTCTGGACAGTTGCAATTGTCGCCCGGAATGAAAGTGGATCCGCGGCCGACCGAGCCGAACGGTCCCGAGAAACCATCGTCAGGCGCCGGGAACGCCAGTCGCTAAACGATGAGCGATCGCGACGAGCGCACCGCGCCGCCGGGCCAACCAGGCGAGCATCGCGACGACGTGCCAGGCGAGAAAACGCCGGGCGGCAAGTTAGTCCAGTTTTCTTCCGGCCTTTCGAAGCCATTCATTCAGCGGCCGGTCATGACGATGCTTCTGACGGCGTCGCTGATCGTCTTCGGCATCCTGACTTTCAGGCTGCTCGCCGTCAACGATCTGCCCGCCGTCGATTATCCTGTCATTTCCGTGAGCGCGAATTATCCCGGCGCAAACCCGGAGACGATGGCGAACACGATCGCGACGCCGCTCGAAAAACAGTTTACCCAAATTCCAGGACTGACGTTGTCCACCAGTTCAAGCACGCAGGGTTCGACCAACATCACCCTTCAGTTCGATCTCGATAAAAGCATCATCGACGCATCGACTGACGTGCAGGCCGCCATCCAGCGCGCCAGCGGCCAGTTGCCTAACGACTTGCCGAGCCCGCCCCGCTTCGAGAAGGCGAACCCGAACGATTCGCCTGTGATGTATATCGCGCTCACCAGTGATACGCTGAGTGACGGCGATCTCTACAAATATGCCACCTCGCAGGTCCAGCAGCGGATCAACATCCTGCCGGGCGTATCCCAGGTGCAGATCTTTGGCGTCAAAAGCGCGATCCGCATCAAAGTCGATCCTTCGGCCCTCGCCTCGCGCAACCTGACGCTCGACGAGCTCTCCACCGCGATCCGCGCCGGCACCTCCTACTCCGGCGCCGGACAATTCGACGGAAAAAACACGTCGCTCGTTTTGCGCCCCAACGGACAGATCGCCGATGCGGAGGGCTACCGAAACCTCATCGTCGCTCGCGGAAAAGACGGGGCGCCGATTTATCTGCGCGACGTCGCCACGGTGGTTGACAGCGTTCAGGACGAACGTCTGTCTCGTCACTTTTATGCCCGGGGATTTAATCCGCCCGCCTCCACGATTGTTCTTGCCGTTTCCCGTCAGGCCGGAGCGAACGCGGTGGAGGTGGCGCGCTCGATCAACGCCCTCGTCCCGCAAATGCGTTTAGAGTTGCCCGGCTCGATCAACCTGATCCCGACCTTTGACCGCTCGCTCAGCATCGTCCATTCCGTCTCCGACGTGCAGGCCACGCTCTTCATCGCGTTCGTCCTCGTGGTCCTGGTGATCTTCGTCTTCCTCGGCCGCGCGCGGGACACCCTGATCCCGGTGGTCGCGCTGCCGTTATCGATCCTGCTCACGTTTTTGGTCATGTGGGCGCTCAACTATTCCATCAACAATCTCACCCTGATGGCGCTCACTCTTGCCATCGGGTTCCTCGTCGATGACGCAATCGTGTTTTTGGAAAACGTGGTCCGCCGGGCGGAACACGGGGAATCGATTTATCGCGCGACGCTGAACAGCGCCGGCGAGATTTCTTTCACGATTCTGTCCATGACGTTGTCCCTGGCGGCGGTCTTCATCCCGCTCGCGTTCATGCCGGGATTACTCGGGCGAATCTTTCGCGAGTTCGCTATCACGATCATCGTCGCCATCTTCGCGTCGGGACTTGTTTCCCTCACCCTCACGCCGCTTATGTGCGCGCGGCTTCTGCGCGAGCATGAACCGGGTCATCGCCAGACCTGGATGGAACGTTTCACCGACAGCTTCTTCAACCCGATCCGGGCGTTTTACGGGCGGTCCCTCGATTGGTTCCTCGATCACGGCTGGCTCGCAGTGCCGATCCTCATCGCGTGCGGCGTCGGCGTCTGGTTCTTCTTTTCTTCGTTACCGTTCACACTTTTGCCGACGGGTGACAGCGGCGTGATCCGAGGCGCCTTGCTCATGCAGGAAGGCAGTTCGCCGCAGCAGCAGCGCGCCATGCAGGAAAAACTCGATCCGATTCTTCAAGCGAATCCGGCCGTGGACAAATATTTCACCATCGCCGGAAGCGGACGGGCCGGGTCGTCCGGCATTTTTTGCGTCCTGTTTTTGAAGGACGCCAAAGACCGGAAGCCGATCGAAGAAGTGGCGATGGAATTGCGCCGCACCCTGAGCCAAATCCCCGGCATTTTCCCGACTCTCAATCCGTCACCGGTTCTCCAGATCAACATCGGCGCGACCGCCAGTCAGTTTGGACGTTACAGCTACACGATCAGCGGGATCGATCCGGAAGAGGTTTACGCCGCGGCCGATAAGTTCGGCGAAAAGCTGAAAGATTATGACGGTTTTGCCGCGCCACCGCGCTCAAATCTATTTCGCAATCAGCCGAACCTCGATATCGACGTCGATCGCGAGCGCGCCAGCATGTACGGCGTTTCTATCAGCAAGCTCCAGGGACTGCTTCGCGCCGCTTATTCGCAAAACTACGTCTACCTGATCAAGCAGCCGGACGATCAATATCAGGTCATTCTCGAAGTCGCTGACGCCGACCGTTCCAAGCCGGAGGACTTACGTCAGCTCTATATCCGGCCTGAGGGCAAGGAAACGCTGATCCCGATCCGGACTTTGACGAAGTCCACGACGCGGCTGGGCTTGCAGGCCGTGAACCACCTGAACCAATTCACCAGCGTCACGTTCGGCTTCGATACCAAACCGGACGCGCCGCTCGGCGATGTGACCAACTTTATCGAGAAGACCGCCGCTGAGGTTCTGCCTCCGACAGTCAAGGGCGAGATGCAGGGGGAAGGTCTCGTCCTCCAACAGCTCTTCCAAGCACTGCCATTTCTCGTCCTGGCCGCCGTGTTTGTGATGTATGTCATCCTCGGAATCCTTTACGAGAGTTATGTCCATCCCGTGACGGTGTTATCTACCTTATTCCCTGCCGTTGTCGGCGGATTACTAACGCTGTGGCTTTTTAATTCGACCCTTTCGCTTTATTCCGTCATCGGCTTGTTCCTGCTCATGGGGATTGTGAAAAAGAACGGCATCATGATCGTCGATTTCGCCCTTCATCGGATCGATGAAGGCTACAATCTGCGAACGGCGATTCACGAAGCGAGCGTCGAACGTTTCCGTCCCATTATCATGACCACGCTGGCGGCTTTGATGGGCGCGGTACCGCTTGCCCTTGGTTACGGCGCCGACGGATCGTCGCGTCGTCCGCTAGGTCTGGTTATCGTTGGCGGATTGATCGTCTCGCAGCTCATCACTCTTTACATCACCCCGGTGATCTACCTCGCTCTGGAATGGGTTCAGGAGAATATCCTCGATCGCGTCCCCTTCCTCCGTAGCGGCCACATGCACCACGAAGTGGACTCGGAGAAGGCCGGAGTTGCAGGCACCCATCCCGCTCCGGCTGGCGTTCAATAAGCGAAGGCATTCCGGCAATGCGCTTCTGCTGACCCGAAAGGTATTTACGAGCCGTTTTTTTTTGGGCAGGCTGGCCCTTGCGCCGCGCGCAACCAATCCATACTCGAGCTATGAAAACGAAGATCTCCTTCGGAAGTCTGCCGATGTTTATCATCCTCCTAAGTTTCGGCATCAGCATCGGCGCCGTTTCCGGAGCGCCCACCAAGATCGTCACCGGCCCCGACATGAGGCTAGTACCGCAAGTCAATACCTACTCACCCACCGGCGCGACAACCGATTCGTTCTTCGCGGATAATCCGAGTTTTACCGGCGGAATTCGAGTCGCGATGGGCAACATCGTAACAACCAATGACATTATCACGGGTTCGGGCCCCGGCGCCGGACCGGTGGTCAAAGTTTTCCGCGGATCGAACCACAACCTGGTTTATTCCTTCTTTGCTTTCGCCCCGACCTTTAACTTGGGAATCTTCGTAGCCGCCGGAGATGTCAATGGCGATGGCCGGGCGGACATTATCGTGGGCGCAGGGGATGGCAACGGTAGTTCGCCGAATGTTAGAGTCTTCAGCGGGGCGGACGGCACGACGGTCCTGAAAAATTTCTTCGCCTTCGATGTCGCCTTTACCGGCGGCGTGCGCGTTGCAGCAGGTGACGTGAACGGTGATGGGATAGCCGATATTATTGCCGGCACCGGCCCGGGTGCGGCCCAGGTTACGGTTTTTAGTGGCAAGGACTTGAGCGTCCTAAAGAACTTTATCGCCTACCCGAATTTTACCGGCGGTGTTTTCGTCGCGGCTGGCGACGTCAATGGAGATGGACTGGACGATATCATCACAGGTACGGGGACGGGAGTTGCCAACGTCAAAGTCTTTAGCGGCAAGGACGGCAGTTTGCTCCAGAACTTCTTTGCCTTCCCTGGCGCCACCGGCGGGGTTCGCGTCGCCGCATCCGACCTCAATGGTGACGGCGTCGCGGATGTCATCACTGCCACCGGACCAGGTGATACTTCCCAGCTTCGGGCCTTCAACGGCACGACACTCTCCACCCTGATTGATTTCATGCCCTACGGTTCTTCGACGGCCGGCGTTTTTCCCGGTGCAATCCCGCGATTCCCGCCGCAATCGCTCAATATCTCCACGCGAGCAAATGTCCTTACCGGCGACAACGTGGTCATCGGCGGTTTCATCATCACGGGCACCGACCAAAAGAACGTGATCATCCGGGGAATAGGGCCTTCTTCCGGTGTGCCGGGCGCTCTGGCAGATCCGACCCTCGAGTTATACAATGGCAGCACTCTCCTGGCGACGAACAATAATTGGCGAGATACTCAGGAGACGGTCATTCAACAGAGCGGCCTCCCGCCCGGCAATAATCTCGAATCCGCCATCGTCCGCCTATTATCGCCGGGAACATATACCGCTATCCTGCGCGGCAATGGCGGCGGCACCGGTATCGGCCTGGTGGAAGCGTACGATTTGGATGCGGCGGTAACGAACTCGCAGCTGGCGAACATTAGCACGCGCGGATTAGTTCAAAATGGAAACGATGTCATGATCGCTGGGATTATCCTGGGCGGCGGGACGGGGACGAACCGGATTCTAGTCCGTGGCCTTGGACCTTCTCTCAGCCAGTTCGGAGTTTCCAACCCGCTAAGCGATCCGACGCTGGGGCTTTTTAATAGCCAGGGGACCTTGCTGCGCGGCAATGATAACTGGAAACAAACGCAGGAGGCCGATATTCGAGCGACAGGCATCCCGCCGTCGAACGATTTGGAATCCGCGTTGATCGCAGTCCTCCCCGCCGGCAACTACACGGCAATCGTTGGCGGAACCGCCGGAATTACCGGAGTAGGTCTGGTCGAGATTTACAACCTGCAATGACCATCTGGCCCCGCCTACCGAACTTTCGACACTCGGATCGCGCTGGCGCCTTGGATATACATGCGATAACCGAAGCCGGCCTTTACAATTACGACCGGCGGCGAATCGATCTTCGGATAATAAGCGCTGTCGCGTTGTGATTGCGCCCAACGCTGCCCGTTTTCAAGAGTGAACACCGTTGTGCCGGTATATCCGGTGAATGGTCCGACAATCCGGCTTTGGATAACTTCCGGTTCTGAGACCTTCTTTTCCTTAACGGCTTTCTCGACAGCGTTAGTAGCTACCTTCTCATTGCTGACCGCTACGTAATTGCGGATAAACTCGTCGAGTTTCGCGCGTTCCGCCGGATCAAGCTTCGATAAACCGGCCGCATCGTATTGTTGCGGGGTCATGGCTTTCTCCACGCCTGGGAATGCCGGAGTTTCGGGCTCGGCGGCGGGCAACCAAACGACCGAGGTAAGAAGAAAGCAGACGAACGAAATGGATCTTTTCATGGGACGTGAAAGTCCTACTCACTCATTCGGAGCCGGAATGTCAAAGCTAATCCGGCGGTCTTACTTCAAATTATAGCCCTCAACCACCCCAACGCCGTCGCCATTCTTCCCGGCGAGAATCGCGGTGAATTGACCGGCGGGCAGGACCGTGAAGATGCCGGACTCTTTCATGTTCGAAAGCGCGAGACCATTCGCGCTCAACTGTGCGGCCGACACCGGGTCATCGGTCCAGTTATCGTTTGCGATGAGCAGGACACCATTGGCGTCACGTAACTCAAGCGTGGGATCAGGCAGCGGGTGGCTGATGCCGAACTGACTCAAAGATGGTCCGATACCGCGGATGGCGACATGAGTGTTATTCTGGCTGTTGCCCAGAATGAAGCCGGCGATCATGACGCTGTTGCCTCCCTGGACAAGACCGCGGGTGCTGATCTGGGCCAGCTGTGAGTTGGCTGCCTGGTTGTTATCGTAAACCTCGATGACACCACATCGGCCGGTTGGTAGAGCGTGCCTTCAATCTGACTGCGCTGAGTGTCCTTCCAGTTGTCGTTCGACGTGATCAAGGAACTATTAGAACCATGCAGCTCTACGAACGGATCCTGAAGGGCGCCTGTAATACCAAAGGCTGAGAGCGATGGCCCGATACCGCGGAGCACGACGGCCTTGTTGCTGCCGGCCGCGGGGCTGATGATGAACCCGGCGATCATGGCGTTTTCGCCGGTATCAACCCGCAGCCTGGTGGAAATGTTCAAGGCTTGAACAGGGCTAGCCGTCGGCGTGGCCGTAGCGGTTGCGGTAGCAGTGGGCGTGGAAGTGGCCGTTGCTGTAGCCGTAGGTGTGGCGGTAGCGGTGGCAGTAGCAGTCGCAGTTGCCGTAGCGGTCGGGGTAGCCGTCGCAGTCGCTGTTGCCGTCGCTGTGGGAGTCGGAGTTGGTGTTACGTCATCGTTCACGATCGTGCCCGTGCCGTCGGCATCGGAAATCGTGGCCTTGAGGGCGTTACTTAGATGCACGGTGAAGGTCTCGTCGGGTTCGACCGTCGTGTCGCCGTTCACCAGGACAGTAAACTGCTTTGTCGTGTCGCTTGGAGCAAAGATAAGACTGGCAGACGGAATTGCGGTGAAGTCCGACGGTGCTGTCGCGGTACCGTTGACCGTGGCGTAGTTCACGCTCGCGGCTACTTCCGTAGCGCCGGTCTTCGTGACGGTGAATACATAGGAGGTGGTACTGCTATTGCCCTCGTTGTGACTGACGTCATCCACTGAGAACGTCGGCGGTGTGTCGTTGTCCACGATGGTGAGGACCGCTGCGTGCGGGTTCACGGCTTGGTCCGGAGCATCTGAAGCAGAGTTGTCCGGCAAATTTATCTGGGTTGAACCGAGACTGAGGTTCACCGTCTCGTTGTTCTCGTAGATGGAATCATTGTTGATCGTAACATTGACCGTCTTTGTTCCGGTCTCGCCGTCCGCATAGGTAATAGGCTGGTTGGTAATCGCGGTGTAATCGCCAGGCGCTGTCGCGGTGCCATTGCTGGTTGAGAAGTTCGCGGTTACCGAACCATTGCTGCCGCCAACGCGTGCGACGGTAATCGCCGCCGTTCCCCCAGCTTCACCGACGCTGTAGGTCGCTGAAGTAAACTGGATATCGCCCGCTCCAGGCGAGCCGTCCACGACCGCAACGCAGGCGGAGAACTCCGAGGTATCGAAAAAGGCGGTCGTCGTCGTAGCCGTAGCGGTAATTACCTTACCCACAGTCATGAGCGACGAATGCGTCGCATCAGGGTGGAACGTGAACGAGACATTGCCGTTGCTATCGGTCGCGATGGTTGTGGTCGAACCGAGGTAAGTCCGGCCTTCACCGTTGCCCGAAGCATCGCAGGAGTTATTGGCATAAAAGTCGATGTCGAACTGGTCGCCGACGGTCGAGTTAAGCGTGCCGGTAACGGTCTTCGTACTTCCCGTTGCCAAAGCCGAAGTAATAACCGGGAAGTTTTGCAAGCCATTCGGGCCGCTGTCGGCATCTTTATTGTCGTTGGCTGTAACTCCGTCCGTCCCCAGATCGATCCCCAGATGCAAATTCGTCGTTCCATTGGAAAAGATCGAGTTACCACGAATAGCATTGGAAACTCCTGCCGTTGCGGCCTGCACACCATCTCCGCCGTTGAATGCGATAACATTGCCGTCGCCGGCCTGGGTCCCACCGATCGTATTGAACACCGTGCCGCCGCCCGAAACGCTTATGCCATTTCCAGTGTTACCGAGCCCGGTTGTGCCAGTGGATTTGGTTCCAACCAGGTTTCCGAGGATGAGATCGCTGTTGCTATTCGACAACGCGATACCATCACCGTCGTTACCGGAAATGAGATTCATATCCTGCGGCGTAGAACCACCAATGAATTCACTGAAGCTGGTCGTGGATACGCCGTGGCCGCTGTTACCGAGGTCGAGAGTGCCGCTCACGTCGGTCCCTATAAAATTGCCCGCAATAGTCGCGTTACCGCCCGACAGGTTAATGCCGTTGCCGGTAAACCGATTGATGACCAGACCGCGGACCGTCGACCCTGGGCCGTTAACGGTAACACCGGTGGAGCTAACCCCGGCGCTGGCGCCGTCTACTTCAATTGTTAGCACCGCGGCGTCCATGCCGGTGACGGTGTTAGCTGCGGCGCCTGTTTGGGTGTAGCCGTCAATAGTGACTGTCTGGTTAATAGTCGTTAACTGCGAGGTCGGCAAAATCGACCACCAGCTATGCGGCCAATCCGGGTCGATGTCCGGGATAAGATTATCCGTCGCCGCCGTCGTGGCGGTCACATTTGCCTGAGTTACCTGGCCCGCGACGTGATCATCTGCGTAATAGAAGTGGCGGGCGTCGCTGGCCGGAATGCCGAAGGTGATCGAAACCGCGCCCGTGCTGGCATTGGCGCTGTTGATCGCATTCCGCAGACTGCAATGCGACGCCGTGCATATCCCGGTAGGATCAAGGTCATCAGTTGTGTTGACCGGAACCAGCGGCGGAGGAAGGTCGTCATTCTGAATGGTGCCGCGCCCTTCGCCATCAGCGATGGTGGCGTTCGATGCATTGGATAGCTCGACGAAGAAGGTCTCGTTAGGTTCAACCGTCGTGTCCTGGCAAACATCGATCGTGATCGTCTTGGTTGTCTCATTTGCCAGGAAGGTTACCGAGCCGGTCTTCGTTATGTAATCAACCGTCCCGCCACAGCTAGCGCCACCCGTAGCTGGGTTTGTAGTGCCATCCTGCGTGGCGTAGTCCACGGTAACCGGCAATTGAGTAGCGCCCGTCTTAATTACAGTGAAGTTAAACGCAGTCGTGCCGCCGCTGCTGCCTTCGGCCAGGATCCGGTCGCCAATGTTTAAGGTGGGCTTCGGATCGTCGTTCGTGATAGTCCCGGTAGCAGCTGCTGGAGTGCCTGCGCTGTAGTTACTTCCGGACCCCGCGGTAAGAATTACTGTCTCATCCGCTTCGT
>MNJR01000131.1 GCA_001920415.1 Acidobacteria bacterium 13_1_20CM_3_53_8
GTGATGACGGAAGAGAACCTTCGTTGATATTCACTGCTTGTTAGGAAAGCACAGACCATTGCGCGATAGTTATTTGGAACTCTGTTGTTGAGAACGTCCAGCCAGAATTGGTATCCGCCCGTGTCCGCATCGCGCTTCAAGTAACCAAAATATTGCATGAGCACGAACGCGGGGTTGTATTCGGCCTGAACGTATTCCGCGTATTCGATCAGTTTGCGAAGTGTGCGTGCGCGCTGGTTAGTCTGGTTGGTGCCAGCATTATACTCGGCAATCAATTCGGCGCGTCTTGCGGTGAGGTCAACGCCGGAAGCTTGCTTGACCGTTTGCAAAAGCGCATCAACGAAAGCATCTCGCGCCTGCGAGGTCGGATATTTTCCTGTAAACTCCGGGCGCGCGACGAACTCTTCTGCGAACGCCTGCTTGCTCGCTTCAAGCTGAGAGCCGACCGTTACCTTCGCGCGATCTATAGTGAACTCCGCGTAAGCGGAGTGGCGTCCGAGCGCAGAACTGTAGAGCCTTTCGACGAAGAAGCCTGTCTGCTGAAACTCGTTTTCTATGAAGAATGCCGCAGAAACGCCTACGCGCTGGCTGCGTATGCACGCGGTGTTATTGAGGCACTGGGCTATCTGCGCAGACCAGTAGGTGAGACCGTCCGAGTCAGGCTCGCGGTTAAGGAAATCCAGATAGTGAGTACGCACGAAGACGCGCGGGTCGTCAACCACGTTCGGCTGCGGGAAGGAAAGTTTCTGCCAGTCAGGGAAAAGGTCTACAGCCCCGTCGTTCGTAATTCTTGCGGGTTGCGAACCGTCGGGGTTCATAGTGTAGAGTTCGCCGTTAAAATTATCGCCCAGCGAGATGAACGCTATCCTGCTTCCATCAGGCGACCATGATGGGTGAAAGTTCTTGCCTTGCGTGGAGTTGTTGGTGAGCCTAGTCTGGTTGCTACCATCCGAGTTCATCACCCAAATTTGAAAACCCTGATCGTTGCGCGTGCTGACGAAGGCTATACGCTTTCCGTCGGGCGACCACGCCGCGAATTGATCAACGGCAGGGTCTGTGGTGAGACGCTTCTGATTGCTCCCGTCCGCATTCATCACGAAAATGTCTGTCTCGCCGCCCCCTTGCGCGCTGTCAAAAAGTATCTTCGTCCCGTCAGGCGACCAAGAGGGCGATTCGTCCGTGACCGCGTTGTTGGTCAGGTTCACAAGGTTCGAGCCGTCCGAGTTCATCGCATAAATGTCGTAATCGCCGTCGCGGTTACTTGCGAAGGCTATGCGGTTGCCGTCCGGCGACCAGACGGGCTGCTGGTCGTCCGCCGCACTATTAGTCAGATTCTTAACGTCGTGGCCGTCCGCGCTCATCACTAGGATGTCCGCAGCTTGCCCCGTGGCCTGCGCGCTCTGAAAGACTACGCGCGCGCCTTCGGGCGACCACGAGGGGGCGCTGTTGATTCTGCCGCCACTGGTCAATTGCTTGCGGCTGCTGCCGTCATCGTTGATAGTCCAGATTTCGGAGTTGCTAGAAAATACTATCTTGCCGCCCGCGACCAATGGCTGCGCGGTCGTCGGTGTAAGCAGAAAGGCGTGCACCTCCGCGCCGCTCCCGTCGTTGAATAACCCCCTGCCGACTATCTGCCCCGTGTCGTTGATGTCATAAGCGGTCTGAAGTCGCCAGCCGGAGTTCGGTGGAATCAAGCTGTTGAGATCGAACAGTTGGCCGCCCGTGTAAATGAAAGCGTGCGCCCCCTCGTTAGTCGTATTCAAGTCGCCAACGACTTGCCCGTACTCGTTTATCCCGTAGCCAAAACTGTAGGTCGTGCCTGGCAGCACACCTAAATCCTGTTTGAACCCGGCAGTCCAGAGAAAGGCGTGAACAAAAATACTGTTATCCGGGTTATGCCCGAACATGTAGCCCGCCACCTGCCCCGCGTTGCTGATGGCACGCGCGGAGCCGCCGTCCGCGCCAAAGTTTCCAAGGTCTGTGATGACGCCGTTAGACCATAACAGGGCTTTGAACTCGTGGCCGGTTTCGCCTACTACTAGCTCCGAATTATTGATAGCGTACGCGGTGCTATAGAGACCGAAGTTTAAATCAATTATAGAGCCATCGCGGTATAAGAAGGCGCGGTTATATATCGTCGGGTCATCATTAATAATCGGCCTCTTCGTATAGCCGACCGCATGACCGCTGTCGTTGATGCCGTAGGCCACGCCGAAGCCGCCTTCGTCGCCCGGCAGTTGAGGGATGGAAGTGATTGAGCCGTCGTTGTTGTATATTGCAGCCCTGCCCGAAGCTGTACCTGCGACCTGACCGGAGTTGTTGATGGTGTAGGCTTCGCGCACGGGGTCTAGGTCTGCAAGCGCCCCAGACTTGTAGCGAAAGCCGTGAGGGATGCCCGGATTGATGTACTGAATGCCGACCGCCGTGCCGAAATTATTTAGCCCGTATGCCTGCGCGTTGAAGTTATTCGGCAACTCGCCCAAATCTGTGATCGTGTAATGCGGCGGGCTAATCGCATGAGGCACGAGCGGTATGTCCATCTGTCCGTCATTAAGCTTCGGTGCTCGATAGCGCGCGTGCCCGGCTGATGCTGTATGTGACCACATCATCGCGCATAGCAATGCGCAGAGCGCTAGCAGAAAGGAGATCAGGCAGCACGTCTTATTTCTCGAATGGCTCATAACGCTACTCCCTTATGAGAAATCAGGAAAGTTACGCTTCGGGCAATTGCCGGAGAGATGAAAAGAACAACTCTTTTCTTATGTGCTTGACAACCAATCCGAGGGATGGACTGGAAACCGCTTGGACAGGAACTGGCAGATTATCCATCCACGCCAGCGCTAGTGTCAACGCGAATTTCAGGCGCGGCGGTTGAGTATGAAGTCGGCCAGGCTGCGCAAGCTCGCCGTATCTTTTTCGATTGGCCGAAGCGCCGCGCAAGCCTCTTCGTGAACATCATGTGCAAGCTTTCGAGCGGCTTCAAGACCGTAGAGCGCTGGATAGGTTGCTTTGCTTGAACGCGCGTCCTTGCCCGGCGTCTTGCCCAGCGCTTCGGCTGTCGCGGTCACGTCCAGAAGGTCGTCCGTTATCTGAAAAAGAAGGCCAAGCCGCTCGGCGTAACGACTGATAGCATTAATCTCTTCCCGGTTCGCGCCCGCGATAATTGCGCCTGCGCGAGCCGACGCAGTGATGAGCGCGCCCGTCTTGTAACGATGAATCTTTTCAAGCTCCTCGCCCGTCACATCGCGCGACTCAGCCGCCAAGTCATAAGCCTGCCCCGCAACCATTCCTGCGGGAACGCCCGAAGCACGCGCGACTTCTGCAATGATGCGAGCGCGCACCTGCCCGCTTAGATTTTCGTCCTCAGCGATTGTCTGAAAGGCCAGCGTCTGAAGCGCATCACCCGCGAGGATTGCCGTAGCCTCGCCGAACTTCACATGACAGGTCGGGCGACCGCGCCGCAACTCGTCATCATCCATAGAAGGCAGGTCGTCGTGTATGAGCGAGTAGGTGTGAATCATTTCGAGCGCGCAGGCCGCGTCTAGAAGTTTTTCTTCGGAAGCGCCGAACGATTCACCCACAGAGAGAAGCAGCAAGGGGCGAAAACGCTTGCCGCCTGCGAAAAGGCTCCAGCGAATTGCGCCGTGAACCGAGCGCGGCGAAACCGTCTCGGCAGGAACGAGTTTGTCCAGCCGCGCGTCCACCATCTCGCGATAGCGCGCAAATCGTTCGCCTAAGCCAACGCGCCCGACATCATGAATCTCAAAAGATGCTCTCATCCTGCTCGATCTCTTCCGTCAGGCGCAACTCCTCTTCTTCATCCTCTAACGAGCCTAGCAAGGGTCGCCCGTCCGCATCACGCAGCAGCGTCTCAATCTTGCGCTCCGCTTGATTAAGACGCTCCTGGCACTCGCGTGAAAGGCGCACGCCCTCCTCGAAAAGTTTCAGACTATCTTCTAAAGGCAGATCGCCCCGCTCTAGTTCGCGCACAATCTTTTCCAGCGCCGAAAGCTGCGACTCGAAGCTATCGGCACGCGTCTCTCTCCTCTTCATCACAAACTCCGTAGATAGTAGTTAGTGGTTAGTAGTTAGTAGTTAGTAGATTTATAGAGCATTCAATGTTGAGAGATAATGATTCAAGACAGCAAGCCTCTCAACCTTCTTCATGCTAACTACTAACCACTATCTACTATCTACTATCTACTCCTTCCTTTCCTTCTGTTTCCGTTCTCGTTGCCGCCGTTCAGAAGTTCTTGCAGGCTGCCGGGCAGATTATTGCCCGTATGCTGACGAATCGCATCCTCTATTTGAGACGCAGTGCCGGGCAGATCGCGCGCTAGGCGCTCAACTATGCGAGCGGTCAAGGTGTCATCGCTAATCTTAATCACTCGCCAACGCTCTTCGCTCGCGCGCTGCATGGTCAACTCTATAGTCCTGTCCTGATATTGCACAACGGCCTTCGCCGTGTCGCCCTCTTCAGTAATTTGCGCCATGTAAGGCACGGCCAGCGCAACCAGAAAGAATGGATAACCGCCTGCGCGAGCGGAAATCTCTTTGGCCTGCCGCGCAACTTCGTCGCTCACGTACTGCTTCACGGCTGGGAGCAAGCGCGGTATAGCCGCTTCCACCTGACTGCGTATAGCATCGTTCGCCGTCACGCCGTAGCGCTTAGAGGCAGCGTCAACTATCTGCGGAACAAAATTCTCGACCACCTTGTCCATGTCAACAACTTCGTCGAACTCCTGCATGTTGTTGTTCTGAACGGAATCAACCAGAAGCGCTACGGAGTATGCCGGTGAAGCCTTCTGATGCTGCCACCAGAAATAACCGCCTATGGCTATGCAGAGCATTATGACGAAAAGAAGCGCGGCCATCACAGCTAGAATTTTCAATGCGCCGCCGCCGCGTTTGGGCACAGATGAGCGCCCAGGGGTAGGCGAATAGACGCGTGCAGGATTTTGAGCCTGCGGAGGCATGGGCGAATAAGCTGGAGCAGGTTGGTGTTGAGGCGCATTCGGGGGAGCAGCTTGCGCCTGCTGCTGCTGGCCCAGATTGATAACTATACGATTACGTTGCGGTCGCTCGTCGTCCTGTTCGGGGTTAGACATCTGGACTCTTCTCCGTTTCCAACACGCGGCAGTGCAGACGCCCTCGCGCTAATCTCAACTGCACCACATCATTAATTTCAACACGGCCTGCGTCGCGCAAAAGTTTTCCGTCCTCGTCTTCGGCCAGAGCATAGCCGCGCCCCAGAACCGCCAGCGGCGAGAGCGCATCAAGCGACGCGACGCCTACGGCGAGACGCGCGCCGTGCATGTCTAGCAGCGATTGAACGGCAGCGTCTCGCGCGGCTGTAAGAACGGCGAATCGTGTACGCGCTTCCGCGACACGTGAAGTGAGTCGTGCTGGCGAGAGCCTGCACGCGACCGCATCAACACGCTTGCGCGCCGTTTGCGCCGCGCGGTTAATCAGACTTTCGAGACGATGCGCCGCGCCGTCTGCCAATCTCATAGCGTCTCGCAAGCGTGCGCGCACATCATCGAAGCCTTGCGACATTGCTGCATCCTGAACGCGCACGCGCGCCATAGTTATACTCTCGCGCACTGCACGCATCATGTCGCGCGTCAATGTGTGAACGTGCAGATCAAGATCGTCTTCGCGCTCAGCAACAATCTCGGCTGCGGCTGAAGGTGTGGCCGCACGCACATCTGCGGCGAAGTCCGCAATTGTGTAATCCGTCTCGTGCCCAACGCCTGAGATAACTGGAATCCGTGAGCGTGCGATTGCGCGCGCAACCAGTTCGTCATTAAATGCCCAGAGGTCTTCCGTAGAGCCTCCGCCGCGCGCTACGATGATTACATCAACTGCATCATCCGCTCTGCCTTCAATCAAAGCTTGAGCGTGATGCTCGTTCAAAAGTTCTATCGCACCGGAAATCTCCGCGCCTGCTCCTTCGCCCTGCACACGCGTCGGCGCAAGAAGTATGTGCACTGTGCGCGTTCGCCTTGTTAACACATGCAGTATGTCTCTAATGGCCGCGCCCGATGGCGAAGTGACAATCCCTACACGGCGCGGGAAGATTGGCAGAGGCCGCTTCAGTTCTTCATCAAACAATCCTTCAGCAGCAAGCCTCTCGCGCAACTGCTCGAACGCAACGCGCAGAGCGCCCGCGCCTACGGGGTCAAGCCCCTCTACCATCAATTCGTAATCGCCGCGCGGCTCGTAAACCGTCAGACGACCGCGCGCGCGAACCTGAAGACCATCCGAGGGCTTGAAGCGTATGGCGCGATTAGCAGTGCGAAAGCAACTGGCGCGAAGCTGCGAGAACTCGTCCTTGATTGTGAAATACCAGTGGCCGGAAGCAGCAATCTTGAAGTTTGAGATTTCGCCTTCGACCCAGACTGATCGGAAGCGCGATTCCAGAGAGGCGCGCACCTGCGCGGTCAACTCCGTCACGGAGAGCGGTCGCCGCTCCGTCTCATCAAACAGCGATTGCAGCAGCGGGTGAGTCATAATTCAGGACGGAAGGATGAGGGATGAGGGATGAAAAGTAAACCCCTGAATGTAGATTTTTCTTTCATGCTAACGGGAAGCCAATCTCTTAGCGAGCTTAAGTATTTCCCTTTGCGCCTTTGCGTGAAACCTCAATTCACATCAATCTTGAGCTTTAAGTGAATTGCAGGTTCACGCAAAGGCGCAAAGATAAGAGATAAGCTCGCAAAGCGGGTTTTGAAATGCTCTCTTAATCTGATTTGTAATCCGTGCTCATTTGTTCTGCGAAGGATATGCTAGACCGCCCGCGTAGTAACCTCGCCTGTGGACTACGCGCACGCGCTGGCGGCGTAAATCAGGGTTGGTGATTTCGATGCTGACGCGGTGAAATGAATCGTCGCCCGGATTGTCCGGGGGCGCGTAAGTGACTACGAACTGAGAGCGCAGCGCCTGTTGAATCTGCGAGAGTGCGTTGCGCAATTCGTCGTCCGTCTTTGGAAAGAAGGCGAGTCCGCCCGTAGCTTCTGAAAGATGTTCGAGCGTGTCATGATTCTTTCTGACGCGCGCATACGCGCCTACGCCTATGCTGTAAACGGCAACGTCCGAGCGCAAAGCTCTTTCAATCACCTCGCTCATTTTCTTGTGGCTGCCAGCGTCCTCTCCATCCGTAAGCAGAACGATTGCTCTACGCGCCTTGGCCGGAGAGCTTTCCAATACCTGATCGCACGCGAACCACAGCGCGTCCCAGATTGCAGCGCCACCTGCGTTATTCGTATCGCCTCTCGTATTAGAGTTTCTACCCGGCTGAGCGCCTACGACGCGCACGCGCTCAATGGCCGCACGAGCGTCGCCTACGTTGCTCGTCAATCCTTGTTCGAGCCTTGCCTGTCCAGCGAACGAGATGACGGAAGCGTTGTCGCGCTCCGGTTGAATCGTGTGCCCCAGAAAGCTTGCGACCGCCCCACGCTCCTGCGAGATAACTTTGTTCTGCGACGCGCTGGCATCAACGAGCACGGCGAGCGAGAGCGGCAGGTTCGGCTCCGGCTGAAGCGTAAAACTTCTCTGCGCCACGCCTTCGTCCACGACGCGCACGTCCTCCGGCCTTATCTTTGTAACAGCATGTCTTCCTTCGGAAGCTGTGAACACAATTCTGGGTTGATACGCTCTCGCAGAATCATCGCCGCCGATTCGACGAACGCCCGCAGGCTCACCCATTCCAGCACTCTCTTCAAGCGCAGTTTGCGGCGTGTTCGAGTTGTTCGCATTACTGGTTTGTGTGAGCGATGCTGTCTGTCTTTCAGGCGTATGAGTGCCACGCGTTAACAGCCAGCTAAAGAAGAGAGAGGCCACGAAGAATGCCGCTATGATGTACGCGATTCGTTTCGGGGGAGACATAGAATGTTCTCTACAACGTAAGCGGCTACAGCCGCATCACTTCTATCACGGCGTCGCCACGTTCACAGCCGTGCTGAGGCGCACCATTGCGCCCTCGCGGTTGGCGTGTATCTTTATTCGACGCTCGCTCGTAGTGCCGGCATTTGAAAGGTAAGTTATGGTGTAGGCCGTGCGCAGTTGCGTCACTACGTCATCGTAAGCCTTCTGCAAATCTTCTATGCGCCGGATTGAATAAAAGAGTCCGCCAGATGCGTCCGCGAGTCTTTGTCCTTCCTCTGCGGCGCGCGAGGTTATAGTCAGGTAGCGCGTGCGCAGTGGATCAAGTGTTAATGAAGGCTGAGGCACGCTCGATTCTGGAATCAAGCCCGATGGAACGTAAAGCGGATAGACTAGCGCGCCGGATTCAATCAATGCTTCGAGCACAGAAGGGAAAGGCACGAAAGATTTGTTGTCGTCGCCGTCACTCATCACCACTACAGCCGTTCTCTCGCCGCGCAGAGGCTTCAAGGTGTCAACGAGCACGTAGGCGAGCGCGTCGTAGAGCGCTGTGCCGCCTCCGGCCTGAATGTCGTTCAAGCGATTGAAGAGAAGCCTGCGGTCTGTCGTAAAGTTCGAGATGACCTGTATGTCGTCGCGGAAACTTATGATGGCAATGCGATCCTGCGGGCTTACTGTGCTTAGGAAATCGCGCGCGGCCTTGCGTATGAAGTCAATCCTGTCTTCGACGCTGCCCGACACATCCAACAGTAACACAAGGTTGAAAGGCGCGCTCGTTGGCGCAACTTCCGTTACTTTTCTCTCTTGGCCGTTCTCGAAGACTGTGAAGTCCGATGCGCTGAGGCCACCGATTGCGCGACCGTGACGGTCTGTGACGCTCGCGTTGACGCGAACCAATTGCTGCGCGACAGAAGTGATAGCCGTGCCGGATGAACGATGAGAAGCAAGTGTGGGCTGAATCTGATGCGCTGGCAAAGTCTGTTCGTAATCGCCGAAGAAGCGTGGGCTGACCTTTCGTATAGCGTCAATCAAATCTGAATTGCCGCTGCGGACTATTGCTCGCGCGGCTTCCGTCAATTGTCGCTCGCGCAAGTCCGAAGGAACCATGTTGGGGTCAACGTTAATCAGCATCACGCCGCGCTCTGTAGTCAAATCCAGACGCACACGCTCGGTCTTCTTTGTATGCGGGTCTCCCAGCTTTCCCTTAATTAAGAATGTTCCGCCTGCGCGCTCGCTCACCTTTGGCAGCGTCACGTCGCTCAAAAAGCGCGGTCGGCTCGTTTGCCAGAGAAGGTTTACGTCCGCAGCATCAAGCGGCACGTCCGTGTGAATCGTTCCCGTAGTGGTTGAGACTTCGGCAGCCGCGACATCGCCCATGACATCAACAGCCCCCGCCTCGCTCAACACTTTCACTTTGGCTTTTGCGGGCACGCGAACAGTCAAATCAATTCGGTCTCTTTCAGAGCGAGCGCGCACGTCAATCTCAACTGTCTCGCCCGCTACAGTTGAACGCACGTCCGCTTCAGCAACGGCAGCGCCGGGCGATGTTGCCTTTATAGTGACTTTCTTCTGCTGCTCGTCGGAAGAGATGACGGTCACGCGCCCGTTGCGATTGCGAATTGAGACAGTGACGCGCTCAGGCGTGCCGAGTTCGCGCTCAAGACTCTGTGCAGATGCTGTGGGTGGCGCTGCGCAGACCAATAGAGCCAGCGTAAATAGCACGAAGAGATGTTTGCGGAAGCGGGGGGCACGCACGCAGGTGTGCGCGGGCTTGCTCAGAAAAAACATAGCCTGAAATCTTGCCTGTCCTGAGCAAGAAAAGCAAGGGATGAAAAAGATTTTCCGGCTAAACTTCTACTGGCTGGTTTCGAGTTACGGGCGGGCGCAGGTGACATTAAGTGCTGGAGCAGTACATTCTAATAGCGTGTCACAGACTCACCATATCATCATTTCACTATCGGTTCAGGCTTGTGTGCCGTCTCGCCATGCAGTGTTATGATTTCTCGCAGGTCGTCACGCATACCTTCGATCTCATCAATCGATGCACCAAAGCGCCGCGCAATCTCTGACTCGTCGAGCGAGTCGAGCACGTAGCTTAATGCAGCTTCATACACGGCCAGCTCATCCTCTGATACTTTGGCCTGCACCAATACGACCGATGCCACTCTTTCTTTGTTGATTGCTTCCATATTACTTTAATTCATCAGGCATTTCGTCATGCCCTATGCGTTCCCACTTCCCTTCACTGACGCGGCTCTCTCGATTTGCACGTGTCGTCCTAAAGCTGGTGTGATGCTGGCCGTCAGATGTAAAGACGTGAGTGCGACCGCGCGAGCCAATAAAGATATAATAACCGCTCTCTATATCCTGATAGATTTCATTGGCTGTTGCCTTGTCGCTGGCCGCTTCACTCGTCGGCCTACCAGCATCAGCGTGGCGATCCTCGCCATGCGATGTTCGCTTGACCATCTTAAATTTTCTGCATAAAGGCGTCCAGACTGATACTCGAAAAGACTAATAGCAGATTATCATGAAGGCGCGCAATGTTTCGTGTACCTTGTGTCGAATAGATAATCCTCCTAACTTGAAACTCTTCTCATCATCGGCACTTTCTTTGCTTCTCTTTTTTATGCGCCGGATGAAATAGGTGTAAGTGCTTGAGCCTGAATCGGGCGAGCTAGTTCTGTTTCGCACCCTTAGCGTATTAATGCGGGGCGCGTGCGTTTTGATAGTGAACAGTTGAAGGAGGATTTTCCGAGATGACGGACAACAGGGATAAAAAGGTTAACGAGCAGTATGATGTGAGCGCTGGCACGGCTGAGGGCACGCCGCCTGCGGGCGATATTATGTCGCAGCGTGGCGGCGAGCAATCGGATCAGCTAAGCGGCGAGACGCAAAAGGGCGCTCATAATCAGGAGATGAAGGGACAGAATCCGCAGGGCAACAAGCCGGATCAGAACCAACAGGCCAGGCAGAAAGGAAGCGGCGCTTAAGTTTGAATTGCACTATGCGCGATAAAGTAAATTTGCAGCCGTCTTTCTAAAGCCCACGAAAGTGGGCGGCAGCATAAAGCCCGGTGCGGCGAGCGCTGGGAAGAAGATGGCAATAAAATGATCAAGCCCGCGTGAGCGGGCGACAGCGTATTGTAATCATAGGGCTGTCGCTCGTCTTCGATAGCTCGCTCTTCATTTTCTCATGCTAAACCCTGCGCTCGCCTTCGGCTTCGCACAGGGCTTTATGCTGCCGCCCACTAACGCGGGCTTTAAATGCGGTGTTCGCGTAATGTAAACTTCCCTCACCTGAACTTCTTTATCTTCACAAATCGCTTCTTCACCATGTCTCGCTTGAGCGGCGTGAGGTGGTCAATGAAAAGTGTGCCGTTCAGATGATCTGTCTCGTGCAGAAAGCAACGCGCGGCCAGAGCGGTCGCTTCCCGCTCGAACCACTCGCCGTGAACACCTTGCGCGCGCAGTTTCACACGAGCGGCGCGCGTCACTGGCGCATAAACTTTTCCGATTGATAGGCAGCCTTCATCACCAGTCTGCTCGCCTTCTTCACCAATAATCTCAGGGTTTGCGGCCACTAGCTTAATGCCTTCGCAGTCCATCACGAAAAGTCGCAAAGCGAGACCAACCTGCGGCGCGGCCAATCCTACGCCTTCCGCTTTATACATCGTGTCGAACATGTCTACTGAAAGCTTTTCCAATTCTGCATCGAAATGCTCGACCGGTTTGGAAGGCTCAAGGAGAACTCTTTCCGGGTACTCAGTGATTCTCAGGACAGACATTTCTCACCTTTGAAAACAGTGGCGATTTGAATTCGAATCGCTATTCTCCATTTTCAAGGCTCGAAAAACAAATTTTTGGGGTTACTGCTGCTGAAGTTTTCGTATCATCTCTACGGCGTTGGTGTTGTTCGGATTAAGCTCTATAGATTTTTTGTAATTTCGTATGGCGAGTTCGCGCTCGCCCGCCACCATGTAGGCTTCGCCCAGGCTGTCATAGACGTTGGATGAGTTGGGATGATCCTCTACGTTCAGTTTGAAAATCTCAATCGCCTCCTGGACTTTTCTCATAAGCAGCAATCCGTAGCCGAGCCTGTTCATATGGTTTTCAGTTAAAACCTCTGGCCCCGAATGGCTCTTACGAAACTCTCTGTACTCGCTGATCGCCGCTTCGCCTCTTGCCAGAATATCGCGGAACAATCGGCGCGCGGGCGAGTTGTATTGCTCGTAGTCCAGCCATGCGATTGCTGGTTGCTGGCCGCCGATTGACTGCGCGATGATTTCGGGGATGATGGCGTGGCCGCTCCCGCTATTTGTGAAAACGACCAGCCCCGTTTTCTGTTTGGGATAAGCGACGAAGTAGCACTGGAACTCGTTGTTGTTATCGCCCCAGTGCCAGAAGGATTCTCCCTCGTCTGTGTTCTGCAAGCCGACGCCCAAGCCCCACGAGATTGTCTGCGAAAGGCGACCCGTTGGCGGGCGGTCAACGCAGTTCTGGCAGCCTTCGTCAACTTTAATTTGAGGAGTAAGCATCAATTTGTGAGTCTGCCGCTTGAGTCCCACGCCGTTCATCAAGGCTATCACCAACCGTGCGTAATCGAGCGCGGTCGTATGTAAACTCGCAGCCGCGTTCGCCTCTGTGGGCTTGCGTATAGCGCCGGGGTTTCCAACGGGGCCGTGCCCCGTCGCCACGCGATTTTCAAAGCGCGCCTGCCAGACGTAACTGCTATCGGTCATGCCCAGAGGTTTGAAGACTGTTCTTTGCATGAATTCATCTAGCGGCTGGCCTGTCAGGTGTTCGACCACTTTCTGCAAATAGACGAAGCCCTCGCCGGAGTAGCTGAACCTTTCGCCGGGATTGAATTTTATTGTGAGCGGTTTGCCCTGCGGTCTCCAATTCGGGAAGCCTGTGGTGTGCGTGAGCACATTGCGCGCCGTTATCTTGTTCGCACGCTCGTCCCCGTTTAGGTAAGCGCCGGGAAGATATTTGACGAGCGGCGTGTCAAGGTCTAGCGAGCCTGAGTCAACGAGTTTCATGACGGCGTAAGCGAAGACGGGTTTACTCAAAGAGGCCGCCTCGAAAATAGTGTCGTCGGAAACTGCCTCGTGTGTTCGCACGTTGCGAACGCCGAAGCCATGCTGCCAGAAGACTTCTCCGTTTCTTACAAGCGCAATGGAAAGACCCGGAACGAAAGCCTGCTCCATTAACTGCGGAATCAATTTTTCTAGCCGCGCGGTTAAATGGCTCCTATTTTCATCTGTATTTAAGCGAGCAGGCTGGACGGGATTATTTTGTTGCGCCAGCGCCACTGGCTGATTTAGAAGTGTAAGAGAGATTAACAATAACAATGCTAGGGGAAATCTAACCAACTTCATTTTCATCCTTCCTTTATGCTGTAAGAATAATAATAGCGTTTTCGCCCGCCGCCAGCGCTCCCAATCTTAGAATGTTTCGAGCGCACACCAATTCCCGACTCTATTGTTACAAACACCGCGCGCTTTGAGCACGTGGCAAAAATTTTATGACCGGGCTGTTTCAATCCCGAAAGTTAGCCTTCAGGTAAGGAGACAATGAAGAGAGTGCGAGACGGTCTAACTTTCAAATGCTTTCTCACGAAAGCAGGACTCAATTTACTTCCCATTGATTCTCTTGACAACGGTTGGCGGCGCGCAGTAGAGTCACATTCAAAGACAAACGGTAAAAACTGATGGGTGCATCCTTCAATAACAATACAGCGCGGACGCTTGGCTTAGAGGCTTGCATCAAATTCATGTGCGCCTGCGCCTGTACCTGTTGTTATCTCGCTGTAAGCGAGCGACATGAGGATGCGAGCTAGAGATTCCCAGAGAAAATCTTAAGCTTTACTTCGTGGCCGCTCTCAACCGGGCGGCCATTAAAATTTTCGACCAAAACTTTTCTTGAAAGGAAGAGAAAACAGATGAGTACACCGGCACAATCACTCGACAAATCCCCAACAATCCCCAGAATCAACGAGCCTGCGCCAGATTTCGAGGCCAAATCAACGCAAGGGCAATTGAAGCTCTCGGATTTTAAGGGCAAATGGGTTGTTCTCTTTTCGCATCCTGCGGACTTTACGCCCGTTTGCACTACGGAGTTCGTAGAATTTGCCAAACGCTCGGATGAGTTTAAGAAACGTAACGTGCAACTTATAGGTCTTTCCGTTGACTCCGTGCCAGCGCACATAGCATGGATAAGAAACATCAACCAGAACTTCGGCGTCTCGGTTGACTTTCCCGTCATAGCAGACCTTGATACTAAGGTCGCACAAAGATACGGGCTGATTCATCCGGGCGCAAGTGAGACAGCGACCGTGCGCGCAGTCTTCGTCATTGACGACAAGGGCGTGATACGCGCGCTTATCTATTACCCTATGTCTTTGGGCAGAAACATTGACGAGGTGCTGCGCGTGGTTGACGGTCTTCAGACCGCAGACACTAACGCCTGCGCCACGCCCGCAAACTGGAAGCCGGGCGAGCAGGTCGTAGTGCCGCCGCCGCAGACTCTGGCCGACGCAGAGGCGCGTGCGAAGTCTCAGGATTACGAAGTCACAGACTGGTATTTCGCTAAGAGGAACTTGTCCAAGAGCGCAGGTTCCTAAACTCGTCGCCGTTATGACGCAATCACTCATCGAACAAGGGACGCCGATTACAAGCGGGCACGATCTTCTATCCAGCATAGGGCAGACGCCGCTCATACGTCTCAGGCGCGTGGCGCGGCTGCTGCCCTACGGAGTTGAAGTTTACGCCAAAGCGGAGCACTTGAATCCCGGCGGCTCCGTAAAAGACCGTGCAGCGCGCGCTATGATTCTTGAAGGGGAGCGAAGCGGCGCTCTCCGTCCGGGCAAAACCATTCTCGACGCGACGAGCGGTAACACAGGCATCGCCTACTGCATGATAGGCGCGGCGCTCGGTTACAAGGTCGCGCTCTGTCTGCCGGCAAACGCGAGCTTGGAGCGTAAACGAATCCTGCGCGTCTGCGGAGCAGAGATAATAGAAACAGACCCGCGCGAATCCACAGACGGCGCGCAACGCGTTTCAAGGAAGATGGCCGAGCGCGAGCCTGATAAATATTTCTACCCGGATCAGTACAACAATCCTGAAAACTGGCGCGCGCATTATCTGGGAACCGCGCCGGAAATCTGGGAGCAGACCGGGGCGCGCATCACGCACTTCATCACCGGACTTGGCACTTCCGGCACGTTCGTAGGCACGTCGCGCCGCTTGAAAGAGTTCGATTCGAGGATTCAGGTCATCTCCATGCAGCCCGATTCCCCTTTTCACGGGCTTGAAGGGATGAAGCACATGGAATCAGCGCTCGTGCCCGGCATCTACGACCCCTCGCTCGCAGACGAAAACGTAGAAGTTTCTACGGAAGATGCGCAAGAGATGGCGCGCCGACTGGCACGCGAAGAAGGTCTCTTCGTAGGCGTCTCTTCGGGCGCAAACGTCTTCGCCGCGCTCAGGCTCGCGCACAAGCTCCCACGCGATTCCATCGTCGTCACAATTTTATGCGATGGCGGCGGAAGATACCTGAGCGACGAATTTTGGGAAGAGTGATGAATGACACTCAACCGGCTTTGCGCCTTAAGTTCTTAACTTTGCGCCTTTGCGTGAACCCTCAATCCTCTTAATTCTTAAGAATCATGGGAATTGAAGGTTCTCGCAAAGGCGCAAAGTTAAAAGATAAGCTCGCAAGGAGGTTGAGCAGCGTTACAGTTGAATGATTTCGATCAGTCAGCATCATCTGGATGAGATAAGCCGTCATGGGGAACAGGAGTACCCGCACGAGTGCTGCGGTCTGCTTCTAGGAAGTTTTGCTGACGATGGTCGTAAACGAGTTGCAGAATTTCTTCCCATCTCGAACGCGCGCGAAGAGAGTGCGCGCCACAACCGCTCTTTAATCTTGCCCGAAGAGTACGCGCGCGCCGAACGCTATGCTAGAACGCGCCATCTGGAAATCGTCGGCAACTATCACTCGCACCCGGATCACACGGCTGTGCCCTCGCAGTTCGACCTTGAACACGCATGGCCCACATGGTCTTACGTTATTGTGTCTGTGCGTGAAGGACATGCAGCCGATTTACGTTCGTGGCAGATGCAGGACGACAGGTCTAGATTTAATGAAGAAGAGATTTTGAAAGGATTTTAATCGCTATGCCAGTAACAATAACAATTCCTACGGCGCTCAGGCAGTATGCCGGAGGGCAGTCTGAGATAGAAGTTGAAGCGCGTACGGCGGGCGAGGCGCTTGATAGTTTGACCTCGAAGCACGCAGATTTGCGCCGCCATCTTTTTAACGAGCAGAATCGTTTGCGAAATTTCGTCAACGTCTATGTCAATGATGAAGACATAAGGCACGCCGAGGGCGCTGACACGCCTCTGAAAGAGGGCGACACCGTTATGATAGTGCCTTCGATTGCGGGCGGCGCGATGACCGAGGATAAGGTTGCACTAGAGCAGAGCGATACGTCTGCATCTTTGCCAACACTTTCGCACGAAGAGATAGCGAGGTACAGCCGCCATCTAATCATGCCAGAAGTCGGCATGGAGGGTCAGAGGAAATTGAAGGCAGCGAGCGTGTTGATGATAGGCACGGGCGGCCTTGGCGCTCCGTTGGGAATGTATCTGGCTGCGGCTGGCGTAGGAAGATTGGGCGTGGTTGATTTCGACGTGGTTGACGAATCGAACTTGCAGCGACAGATAGTGCACGGGACGAAAGATGTCGGGAGATTGAAGATAGAGTCTGCGCGCGACCGCCTTTCTGACATCAACCCTCATATCAAGATTGAGACGCACAACACTAGATTGACGAGCGAGAACGCACTGGAACTTTTCCATGATTACGACATCATTGTTGACGGCACGGACAATTTTCCGACTCGCTATCTTGTCAACGACGCTTGCGTGCTCACAGGTAAGCCTAACGTTTACGGCTCTATCTTTCGGTTTGAGGGACAGGCTAGCGTCTTCTGGGCCAAGCGCGGCGCGTGCTATCGCTGCCTTTATCCAGAGCCTCCGCCGCCCGGACTTGTGCCCAGTTGCGCAGAAGGCGGCGTGCTTGGCGTGCTGCCCGGAATTGTTGGGGCGATTCAGGCGAACGAAACCATAAAGCTAATCTTAGGCGGCGGCGACCCTCTGATTAACCGCCTGCTTCTGTTCGATGCGTGGCGAATGCGTTTCCGCGAGTTGAAGTTGAGGAAAGACCCTGCGTGCCCTGTCTGCGGCGAGCGCCCCATCATTAAAGAGTTGATTGATTACGAAGAGTTCTGTGGGTTGAAGCAGCAACCTGTGGCAGAACAGTTTTCAGAAGGAGAGCGGATGCAGGAGATAACCGCTTCTGCATTGAAGCGACTCGTTGACGATGGAGCGGACGTGCAGATCGTGGACGTGCGCGAGCCACATGAATACGACATCGCGCGCATTCCCAATACGAAGCTCATCCCGTTAGGCCAAATCGTCAACCGCATATCTGAGATTGACCCATCGCGCGAAACCGTAGTGCATTGCAAGGGCGGCGTCAGAAGCGCACGCGCGATTGAAGCGATGAAGCGCGCAGGCTATCAGGGAAGATTGATAAACTTGAAAGGCGGCATCACAGCATGGTCAGACGAAGTTGACCCAAGCGTGCCGAAGTATTGAGAAGGGATGAGGGATGAATAGGAATTGAGCTAATTGCATATTGTCGCAATCACTCCTTCTTATTCATCCCTCATCCCTCATCCCTTTTTCATCGCTGGTTGCTGTTCGTTGTCGTCGTGGTCGTCCTTGTGGTAGTTACCCCTACGTGACGATGCCTGTGGCGACGAACGCGGCGGCGAATGCGACGACGTACACCGCGTCGGACGCTGCGCGTGCTTGTCGTGCTAGTCGAAGTTGTAGTTGTCTGGCTGCTGCGGTTTACGTTCTGGGCAAAGACAAGATTTGCGAAGCTGAACGCGAAGACGAGCGCCAGAATGGTGGCAAATTTCTTAATCACTTCTCTTCTCCTTCTTAGTAATTGAGTTTGATGGCGAGGCGGTTTCTCAGAATAAGCCTAGGAGAAAGTTCCCTAAGCAAATCGCTCCCGCGCCTGCGCCTTTCTGAAAGAGCAATGTTTGTGCCAGAAGAGTAAACGCTCACAACGCGAACTTTCAAGCTCTATCTTCTACTTAATTGCGCTTCTCACCTGTGGCAGTAATGTCTCTTACGGCAAAGCTGTCACATGCCAACATAACTCAAGTCAGTACCGCCTGCGGTAGCGGGCGGGTGATGTGTGCATAGTGACTCACGTTAACTCAAAACACTACCCGCCCGCTACCGCAGGCGGTACTGACATAGTCGCTTGCAATAGTTACAATCACCTGTGAGCGAAGTACCAGAAATAGATGGCCTGAACGATTCCTATGAAAAGGCCTATGACTGCGCCGAACATCTCTATCTTCTTCAAGTGCTGCTCCGCGACTGAAAGCACAAGCTCTTCCAGTTTTTCGAGCGGGTATTCCGAGACCTTTTTCCTGACAATGCCTCCAACATCGAACTCCGCAATCGCTGTTGGCAGACGTTCGCGCGCAGCTTCGACTATGCGGTCTGTGAGAGCTGCGGCGGCAGTTCTAACGGCGTGGTCGGGCATGTGATCGCCAAGACGACCAATGGGTGCGACCAGAAGCTTTTCCACCTGCGCGCTTAAGATAGCGTTGATGGTTCTAGCCGTCTCGTCGCGCGTGATGATTGAGAGCAATCCCTTCGTCAGAAGAGTTTTGACTTTCTGGGAAGAATCCGGGTTGAGCGTTTGCAACAGAGCGCGCAAAGAGTGCGGGCGCAAACGATGCATAGCATCTGTGATGTAGGCCGAGACGGAATCTGAAAGCTCAGCACTTTGCGCGAACGTCAACAGTCTGTCGGAAATTTGGTCTTTAATTATTTGAAGCTTGTCGGGCGCTATCTGACCTATAAGCTCATTGATGGGGCGCGCAAGAACATTGTCAATCGTGGTATTCAGGAAAAGCTCTGCCTGCTGCTCGAATGCGTCGCCGAGTAAAAATTCTTCGACGCGGCGCGGCAGCGTCTTGTTCACAAGATCGTCAACCTCGTGGTGTATGCGCTCGCGCGAGATGAAGATTTTTTTGAAGAAGGATAGCTGCGTGTAGTAATCATCTACCTCGTGCTTGATTAGTCCGCCAATGCGCATGCGCGTCTGCTGGCTGGTCGCCAATTCCGCAAGTTCGTGAACGATGGGCGGCAGTTGTTGGTCAACGCGCTCCTTCACAATCGCAACGGTGTTAGGCGTGAGCATCTCTGCCAGAGTGGTTTGGCTATTGGCGATTTCGTCCAGGCGGCTTCCAACGAAGTCGCGCACTTTTCGTACGAAATTCTCTTCGGTCACCAGATTGCGAAAGCGCTCTTCTATAAAACCCAGAATCTTATCGAAGCCCTCGTCGCTGATAGTTTCGTTCAACCTTCGACTGAGCAAGGCGTCAATCCGCTCGTCAACGAACCGCTCGATTGCAGCAGCAGTCTCTTCGTTGCGCAGCGTAGCAGCTATGTGCTCCGCGAGTCTTAGCTGAAGCGCGCTGATTGTGTCCAGCACAGGAGCGCGAGCGCCCGCAGGCAATGCTTCTATGAACGAAGGATAGCGTGTGGCTAACAGATCGTTCGTGTAATTCTCTACGAAATCGCCGACCTTGCGCCGGAAGAAATCGTTCTCAAAGAGCGCGTCGAAGACAGTCTCCTGCGAGACGAGTTCGCTGCCTACGGCGCGCCCGATTGATTGCGCGAGCCGCTCGCGGTGGCGCGGTATCATCCCTTGCGGCCAGATCGTCACGCCCAAGAATTTAACAGGGTTATAGGGTCGAAAGAGCATGCGTATAGCAAGCCACGCTGCGGCGTAGCCGTGCACGGTCGCAATGATGACGATGGACGTTAGCTGAAACCAAAGACTGTGTATGATGTGCGAAAGCTCTGACAACAGACTTCCCCTCTTCGCGCTACTGGAACAATTTTTATAGAGAATCTAAGCGCAAGCGCGGAAGCGCGTCAAATGAAAAGAGAGCGAGAATGAGAGCATCTGTCTATTTACGCGAATGTTTAGGCCTATCTTGGAAAATTAAGTTAGTATTTCATGTTACGCAGTTGAAACGTTTGAAAGAAAGCTGCAACTTCAGTCTGCGCAAGCAGACAATTAGAGTAAAGCCCCTGACGAAGCCCGAAAGGGCGAAGTCTGGGGTATAGGTTGAGAAGATAAATAGAGTCTGCTTTAGCAGACGATAGATGTTTACTCTCTACAAATATCTTACGCTTCTGCCGTCTGCTCACGCAGACTCTGTTCGTTGGGTGATGAATAACCCCAGACTCAGCTTTCGCTTCGTCAGGGGCTACATTCTGGCCGCCTGCTTGCGCAGGCTCATTCGGGTGGCTTCGATAAAGCTATTGATACGTAACATCAGTTAACATAATCTTAGGTGGATTAGTAAAGTTTGATATGAGTGCAGATGTTCGGAAAGAAACAATGGTGGAGCGACGAGTCAGCTATATGCTGGAAAAGGATGGGAAGTTCTTCATCGTCGAGAACGTGCCTGCCCGCGTGTGTGTTGAGACAGGTGAACAGTTCTTTTCTCCAGAGACAGTCGAGCAATTGCAGCAAATCTTTTGGGAGCATAAGGAGCCGAAGCGTGTAATTGAAACGCCCGTCTACGAATTTGCGGCTTAGCGTCGCGGCTCGATTATGGCGGTAAGAGGTCGAAGACAGATAAGCGCCGCAGGCGGCTAATTGTCACCTGCGGCGCTTAGCTTTTTCTTCAAACAACTCCTACTTGTACGAGATTATCAACTGCGCTGGCGCTGGCGCGAGTTGATGCAGCTCGCTTCGTTTGAATCCTGCGTGCTCGAACATACGTTGAAACTCGGAGAAGGTGTAGGCGTCGCCGCTCGGCGTAGAGGCGAGCATGATAAGACTAAAACCCGCGGACATGGACGGCGTGACGCGATCTTCGTTCGGAACGAACTCTACCGTGACCGCACGCCCATCAGAAGCGAGTGCGCCGTAAACCTTCTTCAAAAGAGTCTCGCACGTGGGCGGGTCGAAGTGATGAAGGAAGTTCGTTAAGAGCACTATGTCGTAATCGTTGCCGTACTCAACATCAAATGCGCTGCCCGGTCTGGTGCTGAAGCGGTCGGCCACGCCCATTTTTTGCGCGTTCTCCTTAGCAACCTCAAGCACGCCGGGCCAATCCAGAGCTACGACTTCAACGTTCGGGTGACGTTGGGCCAACGCGATACCGTACATGCCGTGCCCTGCGGCTATGTCCAGAACTTTGACTTTCTTGTTCGGATCAATCTCGACTATCTGCGCCATAACTTGCGCGGGCATCATCATCATGGGAGCCATCGAGCGCGCGAATTTTATCCAGATGGGATTCTCAGCCGATACGGTTCCCTCGTCCGGCATGATGGTTGTTCCCGTGCGCACGGTCGTGGTCATGTCTTTGAACGCTTCCATCAACATAGGGCTTTGCAGAAAATCTACAACGCTGCCCATGTAAGCGGGCGAGCGGCGGTTAAGGAAGACGGCAGAGTCTTCTGTTAGTTTGTATCGCCCGTCCTGCTTATTCAAGAAACCCGCGACCGTTAGATAATCGCAAAGAATCCTGACCCCGCGTTCCGATGCGTTGCACTTTTGGGCTAACTCTGCCGAAGTCTCCGCTCCTTCTGCTATGCCCGTGAAAATGTCAAGCTCTATGGCGGCTTTGATTGCTGCCGAGCGTTGGTAAGCGTTAACTGTGTCGAAGATGAGTTGGGGCGACGGCCCCATCTGTTGATTCGGTGTACTCACGATGAAAGCAACTCCTTTATGAAAAATTTTCTGACGTAAAGCAAACTGCTTCTAAGACAGGACTAGGCTTTATGTCAAGACCTCAATGCCTGTTATCAGGCTCTATTCATTCTTGAATAGAGTGGAACTTAAGAATTCACCACCGCAGGACACGGAGGATACAGAGGTAGCACCGAAGAAGAATAAAGCATTGAGATTTGAAATTTCAAATTTGAGATTTCTAATTTGAAATCCTCTCTATGCTTCCTCTGTGTTCTCCGTGTCCTGCGGTGGTGAAATACTTTCTGATTTCACTCAAGAATGATTATACCGAATTGCACAATAAAATAAGGTACGGCAAAAGACTATCCACTAAATCACACGAAACTACACGAAGAGAAGGCGTTAGGTTTCGTGTGTCTTCGTGGATAATCTGTTGACCTTATTTTGTTCTGCAATCCGGTATTAGTTACCTCACCCGCATTTGCCTGAAACTCGCTTCACCGTCGCTTCGATGTATCAACGAGTCGCCCGGCGCGTTCCGAGGCGAGCGCGTAGTTTGCAAGGACGCGGAAGGCCGTCAGGCCAACGGCCACGCGGTCGCCCACTGTGAGCAGGTTCGCGTTGGCTTCAGGTTTCGGGCGCGTGGCTACTATGGGAACGCCTGTTCGCTTTTCGCGCCCTGCAAGCGCAACGTTGTAGAGCACAGGCTCGCCTTCGGCAGGCTGACGCGCGACTAAATCCAGACGCAGAGTCAGCCGCTCGTAAGCGCCCACGAAACGAATCTCTTCAATCACGCCGTTGGTCAAACGTCGGCAGCCGTCTGGAAGCTCGCCCGTACGACTGATGTAAACATCTTCTGGACGAAAGACTAGCTTGATGGCCTGTCCTTCACGAAAGCGCGCGGTCTCCACAGGAGCAGGAATAATGGCCGTGCCTATCTCCACATCGCCGCGACTCACTACGCCTAACAGCAAATTGGCCGCGCCCAGGAATGTGGCTACGTATTCAGTCTCCGGGCGATTGTAAACTTCGTCGGGCGTGCCAATCTGCTCAAGCCTTCCAGCGTTGAGCACTGCTATGCGGTCGCCTAATTCAAGAGCTTCCTCCTGGTCATGCGTGATAAAAAGCGACGGCACGTTGATTCTTTTCAGAAGCGCGCGAATTTCGCGGCGCAGGCGAACACGCGTCTGCGCATCCAGCGCGCCGAACGGTTCATCAAATAGCAGCACCTGCGGTTTGTATGCGAGAGTGCGCGCAATCGCCACGCGTTGTTGTTGCCCGCCCGAAAGTTGCGAAGGATATTTCTTGCGATGCTCTTCCAGACCGACAAGCTCAATCAGTTCGCCAACCTTCTTCCTTATCTCCTTGCGCGGGCGGTGGCGTATGCGCATACCGTAGCCTATATTTCTCTCGACCGTCATGCGCGGGAACAGAGCATAGTTCTGAAAGATAACGCCGACGCCGCGCTCACGTGCGGGAAGTTCCGTCACGTCCTTGCCATGCAGTATCACGCGCCCTGTGTCCGGCTCTTCAAGCCCCGCGATTATTCGTAGGATTGTGGTCTTGCCGCTTCCAGATGCGCCTAGCAGAACGAGCGATTCGCCCTCGGCTATATCGAAGTCTATGTCTTCGAGCACGACCGTCTTCTTAAATTTCTTACTCACGGAGCGCACGCTCGCAGCAACAGTGGTCTCGGAGCGCTCGCCTTCCGGCGCTCCGTTGCTAGCGTTGTTGCCAAAGATGGTTGTTATCTCTTCAGGCCGCATAGCGCTTTAACCTCAATCAGTGTCCAGCCAGTCGCGCGCGAAGAAAAGTATGCTAAAGATGAAGAACGAAAGCAGAGCCAGCACGATTGCCACTGCGTTCGCAGCCTCCACTTGCCCTTCATTGAACTTTGCGAAGATGTATAGCGGCGCCGTTTGCGTACGCATCGCAAGATTTCCCGAAACAAGGATCGTCGAACCGAACTCGCCAACCGCGCGCGCGAAAGTCAGAAGCGCGCCAGACGTAATCGCGCCTTTCAAACTCGGCAGCGTTACGTGCCAGAAAGTCTGCCAGCGCGTCGCGCCTATGGTCGCAGATGCCTCTTCAAGCGAACGGCTCATGGTGTCGAACACAGGCTTAATCACGCCGACCGAGCGTTCCATACGGCCCCCACAGAAGCAAGAGCGCAAAGCCCGCCACCGCCGTGGGTATCGCCGTCGGCAGCGAGATTATGACGATGATAGCGTTGCGGCCCCAGAAATTGTGGCGCGAGAGCACGTAAGACGCGAACAACCCGAAGACCACGTTGAAAACTGTCGCCCAAAAACTCGTTACCAGCGAAAGCTGCAAAGCAAAGAACGCTTCCGGCGCGGTCAGCGCAGCCCAGAAACTCCCCAGCCCCTTGCTCGTCCCAAAGATGAAGATGGAAGCGAGCGGCAGCAGCACAAGCGGCAACATGATTGCTATCAACGTAGCTATGCTCAACGGGCGCACCACATCGAACCCACGCACATGCCGCATTGATGGAAACGCTGTACTCATAAGAACAGTTTTTAGTTTTCAGTTCGTGGTTTTCAGTTCGTGGTTTTCAGTTTTCAGTAAAAGCCGGTTCGCTTCTTTCTGAAAACTGAAAACTAAAAACTGAAAACTGTTTCTCGTCATTGCCTTTTCTGTGTCTGATTCCTCCAGACATGCTCTATGATGTCCGGGTACGCCTTTGCCCAGCCGCCAAGGTCTGCGACGGTGAACGGTAACTTAATCTGTGCGAACTCAGGGTTATTTTCGTTTAGCGATTCGGTTGTGATTGAGCGAAAGTGGTATTGCACGAATGCGCGTTGGGCTTCGTCGCTCCAGAGATATTGCATGAAAGCCTCTATAGCCGGGCGATCCTGCGCCGAAACGTTGCGGTCAACTATGACCGCCGGGTGTTCGCTGAAGATTGTAGCTTCGGGAACAACTATCTCTACAGCCGCGCCCGCCTGCTTCATCAGAAGCGCATCCAGTTCGTAAGTAATCAGCGCGTCTCCGTAGCCCGTCTCAAACTGCGTGCGAGCCTCGCGCGCAGAACCCGGCGTCGTTAATACATTCTTCCAGATGGCTTTCAGCAACTCAGCGGCGTGCGTTTTTGCAGCATCTGAAATTGCCGGATTGACTGCGACCTCACCCTCGTGCTGCTTCCGCGCTTTGATAATCTCGGAGCCGTAGATGGCAAGGATAGACCACTGCGCGCCGCCGGAGCTTGTAGGGTCTGGATGAATAAGTTTGACGCCGGGCTTCGCAAGGTCTGCGAAATCATGTATGCCTTTCGGGTTTCCTTTGCGAACGAGTATGACGAAAGGCGTTTTATTGACGATTCCATTATTCGGAAGAAGATTGCGCCAATCGGGTCTGACCATACCTGCCTGCTGAAGACGATCAACGTCGCGCTCGATAGAGAGGATTGCCACGTGCGCGGATACGCCGCCCAGGATTTGGTTCGTGACATACTCCGATCCTGCGAACGACGAAGCGAAGTCAACGTCCTCACCATGCTCCTGCTTCCACTTTGCTACAAAGGCTGGGAAGATCGCTCGCTCAAGCACCTCTTTCATCACAGAGAAACCGTAGACGGTGATGTTGCGCGCGCCTCTGCCCGTTGATGATTTAGGCAGACAACTGCTGAAGACTAGCAGCGCCAGGATCATCAAAGCGGAGATTGCGCGCAGTGCTCTCTGTTTTCGATTAAATGAGTTGAGAATCGCGTTCGCTCTCATCGAAAACTTCCTCTGGAAAATTCGTAGCAAGCAGATTCAATCAATTCGCAGGTGCGATTCATTGGCCGTATAAGGCTTATGAGACCTTTTTTACCTTCGTTACATGCGTAACCTGAACGTTGTGCCTATGACGTGAACATCGCCGGGGTTTGTGCGTCCGTCATTCTGTCTCAAATAATATAGGTCGCCCGTGAAGTGATTGTTGAATTTATGGCTCGCGCCCAGGGTGAAACGGTTGCGCACCCAGTCGTTCACGCTCCAGTCGTAGAAGACCTCGTCGGCCACGAACCAGTTGAATTTTGTACTGTTGATTTTGAACGGATGCTCAATCTGCAAGCGGTTGCGATAGCGAGTTGAATCGCCCTGCGGTTGTCGAAAGCGTCGCTCGAACTGGTTGCGGTCGCTTACAGTGAATTTTCCTAGCGGGAAACGCACGGTCAGGGGAAACGTCAGCCTCTCTTCCGTCCCGAAACGGTTGTCGAAAGGATGAGTTGTGATGTGCAGGTAGTTTGGGAAAAACGTCAGGTACTTTCCAACTTTAAAAGAAAATCCCATTCCGATTCTCTCATCAACGAAGTGATGAAAGTTGTTCCCCAATCCCAATCTCAAAGTCCCTAGCATCACGAAATCAATCTTCTTGCTCAGCGGCACGGCCAACTGCACGTCGCTCCACACCTGCGTATCGCGTCGCGGCGGTCTACGGGTTTGAGCCGAAGAGATTGCGGCGCACGCCAGCAGAAGCGCCAGAGAGAGCGCTGCGGCTGAAACGCGCGTGTTTGTCTTCAAAGATAGACAAATCCGCATAAGGCTTATGAGACCTCCACGCCAATTTCCGCCCACGAGCGGCGAATCCGTTTTTACCTTACGAAAATTAGCTGCTTCTATAGCACAGGTCTGAAAAAAGGCAAAAGGAAAAAGGTAAAAGGAAAAAGTGCGGAAGAGATTCAACCTTCTTCACTTTTTCCTTTTACCTTTTTCCTTTTGCCTTCTTCACCCTGCTGGTCGAAGCACGCGTTTCAGTGTGAGCGCGCTCATCTTCCACAGTAGTGCTGCGCGAAGTAGATCACGCGCTATGCGGCGGTAAGAGTGGCTGCCGGAGATCGTGTTGTAGAGAATTGTGTAGAGGTCTTCGTTCGTCTTCGCCATTTCTATCACGCCGTCCATCACGCCCGTGCTCATGCCTATGCGACAGAGACGACGAAGAAGACGCCCGTGAAAATGGTCTTCCGTCAGTATGCGCAATCGGTGCGCGTAAGCCTCCAACGCCACGCGGTCAATGCCGCGTTCCAGCATTACGTCCGCAGCCGTAGTGCCCATGCGTATGGCCGTAGTGATGCCCATGCCTTTCAACGGGCGGAGCCAGCCCGTTGCGTCGCCCACTGCTACGAAGCGATTCCAGGATACGTTGCGCGCGTGGCGAACGGGCGCGCGACCTTCGTAGTAATCAAGTTGCTGCAAGTTGAATCTTGGCAGAAGCGTTCGCACTCTGCGATGAAGCAGAAAATCTTCCATGTCGGTCGAGCGAACCGCCCGTCCCATGATGTTCACCAGCACATGATCCTGCTTCGGCGTAATCGCGCCAAACTCTATGCGAGGGAAATCCGAAAGCAGGAAGGCGTGAATCTCGCCGTGTAAACGCTTTTCTATGAACCGCTCGTCGCAAGGAAATTTTACTATAATCGCTTGCATGTATTCAGCCGGGCGATGATACTTATGGCGGCGCGGCGCTACCTGTTCGAGCACAGACAGCATTCCGTCATCAAGCCCGCACGCGGCGACAACCATGTCCGCAGAGCGCGAAGCGCCTTCTGAATAAACGCGTACAGGATGCTCAAGATTGTCCGGGTGAAACTCTAATCCAGTGACGCGGTCGCTCACCAATTGCGCGCCTTCAGCCGTCGCTCTCTTCAACAGCAATTCGTCGAACTCCGAGCGAGAGACCATCAGGCTAGGCTCTTCCGTAGAAGGAGCGCGCAATTCTATACTGCTTCGGTCGCCGTGCAGGCGATAGCCTTTTATAGTGCGCTTAATCATTTCGCCGGGAAGCTCTACGTCCAATTTTTCGTGCAGCAACTCTGCTGTGGGCGGCGCGAGCACTCCTATGCATGGGTTGTGATGGCGCGGGAAATGTTTCGGCTCGTAGATGGTAACGCGTAGGTCAATCTTTCGTGAACGCGCGTTCTTCAACAATCGAATCGCGCAGGCAGCGCCAGCAGGCCCGCCGCCTATGATCGCAACGCGGGAGCCATCGCGCAGCCGAAGCCCACGCAGCACTGGCGGTTCTGCGCGGAAGATTGTAGTGCGTGCGCGAGTGACCGCAAGCGCAGTCGCGCGTGTCATCATTCGCGCGGCCAGACGCGGGTTCATGGCGCTTAGCATGATGCGCTTGTAGGATTGATCGCCTGTGAAGGCTGCGAGCAAAGCGTTAGTAAGAAGCGCGCCGGGCTTCTGTAATTTTCGTTCGCTTCTGAGCACTGCGAAGTAGATGGGCGCGAGCATTGGATGCGGGAATATTCGGTCGTAAATCTCAAAGAGCATTCGCCCGTAAATATTGTCGCGCCCGAACACGCGGTTGCAGCGTCGCCAGAAGTTTTTCTCAAAATCGTGCGCGGTCACGCCATGATTGATGACGCAATCAACTGCCAGACGAGCGGTCACAAGCGCGCTCTCCACGCCGTTCTTCAAGTAACGTGAGTCGGCAGCGTCGCCTATGATGACGAAGCGCTCGCTGTAAGGGAGACGTGCTGCGCCAAGTGCAACGCGCGGGTGGCAATGACAATCCAGTTTCCAGTCCGGCGGGAAATAGTCGCGCAGGTAAGAATCGCGCAGCAGACGTTCGGTCTCTACGACATCAACATCCGCGCCTACGGCTGTGACTGTGACGTGCTCGCCTTTCGGTATGAGCGCGATGTAGCGAATGTTCGGCTGCTTTAGCACGAAGAAGTGAATCATGTTATTCAACTTCTCGCGCTGGAACTCCGCAGGTACGCGCGCCTCTATCACGCAGGTCTTCCAAGTGGGCGGAGGCTGATAGCCGTAAAGTAATCTTTGCGCCAACGGCGAGTTGACGCCGAACGCTCCGACCACAAGATCGTATTCAACTCTTTCCCCGTTTTCGAGATGAACAGCCGGGCGTCGCTCCAATGTTGCGGGCACGTCAACATCGTGAACGTTCTGCTGAATGTGGCGCGCGCCGAGTTTCACGGCTTGCGTTAGAAGGAACTGATCGAAGCTGCGCGCGGGTTGCGGATTTTCAGTGCTCACAGGCCCAGCGCCGCGATAGACTCCGTAAATTTTTCTGGTCGGGTCTTTCTCAAGCTTCGCGTAGGAATCCATGTAATGCACAACGTAGCCTTCCAACTCGTAGTGCACAACCTCGCGCGGAATCGTAGTGGTCGAACGCTCAATCTCTTCTATCAGACGATGGCCTATTGCGCCCGCGCACATGTTGCACCCGGCTGCGCCCTTCTTCGCAAAATTCTTTCCGTCATAAATGTCTGTTTGTATGTTGAGGCCCAGAGAGCGTGCGCGGCGCAGGAGTTCTATGGCAAAGAACGACCCGGCTGGCCCAGCGCCGACTATTGCGACGCGATTGCCTGAAGTAAGATAAGTCGGCTGCGACATAGGGACTAGCCTCGCCGGGCCTGATAGAGTGACGGTCGGGAACTAATTAAGGATAGGCGCGGGGTTGAAGGCGTGTCAATGAACTTTATTGAATCACTAATCGCTTAACACGAAAGCTTTACTATGAGAAGGGCTTCACCGCTTTGCTCAGCGATGGCACGTCGGTCACTTTTCAGCGATAGAGCAATAGAAAACCTCTTTGCGATCTCTCTCTTAGCGTCTTAACGTCTCCAGCGTGAGATATGGTTTCACGCCAAGTCGCAAAGGCGCAAAGAGTTAAGTATTTGCATACAGACATTCTTCGGGTAGTGATGTAATTTTGAGTTGGTCTTCTAAGGATTTGTAGGCCGGTCTTCTACGGGGTCAAGCGCGCTAAGGTCATCCCCACTAACTAAGCCCTTCTCCTTACCGTCTTCATCCCAGAAAGAGTATAGGTCGCCCACGCGCCGTGCATAGCCCTCTCCCATCTCTTCGTGGACGGCTTTATACCGGACGCCCTCGCGCATTTCTGATGCCTGCATAATAAGCCTCCTTTAAGCTAAAAGTTCTTTCAGTTCCCAGATGTGACCTGTTATACCTGCTTCCATCGCTGGCGTGCAACGCAAAGTTTTATGCACGCGACAGAAGTTATAATAAGCGAAATAGAGAGCAATAGCCGCACGAAGATTTTCCCACTTCTTTGAGAAGGCATTTGTAAGACGGGTAAAGCGGCGCATCGCCATACGGATATTTAGATTCTGGCGCTCAACATGAAAGGTACATATCTTCTCAGGGTCAGGATTACCAAAGACAGGTCTAGGAATCGCCTCGACAACACGCGAGGGCGAATAACGATGCTCCGCAGGGTCAGGAGCGGTATAGATTTTCACAATCTGCGCGTAGTCAGCGCGAGTCCCTAAAGAGTAAGCCAGCGCGTCAGGATAGGCCGCGAAGCCATCCGTAGAGACTTGAATGCGCCCCTCTGTTCCATCCACAGCAGCAAAGATTTTCTCTGTGAATAGAAGAGTGTCGCGCTCTGTGCGGCGGCCTAGATGCCAAGCAAGAATTAGCTTGGCTCTAGAGAAGCAAACTTGATCTAGAGCGGGTATTTTTCAAGTAGCTTGAGCAGCAAGCGGCTCAAGTCTTTGTTTCGATTATTGAACCTATACTCGCACTCTTTGAGGTGCAAGTAGAAAGTGCGATTTGAAACTCCATTGAACTTCTGCAAGCGACGCTTGGCGTAACTCCAGAAGCTCTCTATGCCGTTAACGTGATGCGTGCCAGAGACGAACTCGTTATCGCTATGGTTGACTCTGAAATGCTTCGAGTACCCGACATCAACCAGGCCGTCGTAACCGCGCCAGCCGTCCGAGTTGATGGCGGCGTCAATAGAGACTCGACCGCGAATAATGGCCTGCAAAGTGCTCTTTTTACAGTCCGGGACGATCTCGGTATAAACGCAGCCGTTACGTTTGAAGATGCCGAAGACAATAGTCTTACCACTAGCTCCGCGTCCGCGCTTGCCACGCACTCGTCGAGCACCGAAGTAAGATTCATCAACTTCGACTTCGCAGGCTGAGAAAGGCGAGGCGCGCTGAGATTCTTCAGCAATGCGCTCTCTGATTTTGAGAAAGATCGAGGTGACGCTGCGGCGCGAGAGTCCTGTCAGTTTGGCCGCATGACTGGCCGTCAAATCAAGCGCGAAGTGGCGCACGAGGTGGCGCACTTTACGCTCCGAAATTTTAGACCGCCGATAATAGCGGTTTAGTTGTTGCACTTGAGTAGCTTAGCACTCTCAATCAAGTACTTTGCTTCTCTAGAGCCTGTCAAAATAAGGATTGAGTTTTACTATGAATAGCTGTAAAAGTAACCTATCTGGTGTGGAAGCACCACAGCCGCCTAATTCATCAACAGTATTGGCTGCCTAATTACTCGACCAATACAAATTCCATAGCAATTCCTTAAGGTGCGGCG
>MNJR01000048.1 GCA_001920415.1 Acidobacteria bacterium 13_1_20CM_3_53_8
ATCTAGGTGATTACAAACGGGATTTAGAATATTCAGAGAAAGCATTGGAAATTCGTCGAGAATTATTTGGAGAGAAACATCCTGATACTGCTACTTCATTCAACAATATAGGCAATGCTTATGGACAGCTAGGTGATTACAAACGGGATTTAGAATATTCAGAGAAAGCATTGGAAATTCGTCGAGAATTATTTGGAGAGAAACATCCTGATACTGCTACTTCGTTCAATAATGTAGGTGAAGCTTATAGGCTGTTAGGCGATCCCAAACGAGCTTTAGAATATTCAAAGAAAGCATTGAAGATTAATCGAGAGCTACTTGGTGAACGGCATCCTGATACTGCTACTTCATTCAACAACGTGGGTAATGCTTATGGACGATTGGGTGATAACAAACGAAATCTGGAATATGTAGAGAAGGCGCTGAAACTGCGCAGGGAAATTTTAGGTGATAAACATCCCGACACTATCTTTTCTGTTATGAATCTGGTTCAGATCCTTACTAACATGAATCGCCGTCCGCAAGCGTTTCAATTGCTGGAGTCTTTAAGACAATTACCTAAAGATCATATTTATTATGACAGGCTTAAAAAGCTTGAGCATAATCTTCTATCTAAGACTATCCGTAAGGGTTTCCGGCAGCCCTCAAGTAAGGGGCGAAAACGGAAAGGGAAAAAGAAACGCCAGTAGAATGAGGGAAGCAGATTACCTCAATAGAGATCAGTCGGGGCCGAAGACGCTCTGACTATTTCTCATGACCTTCTTTGCCAAACATATCCCTATTCTTGCTCTCAAAGCTTGCTGAATGAGCGCTCATTCAGTATTATGAGTGGCGTTTTGATTCTTTAGAGAAAGGCTTTTTCTCCAAAAAATATGTTTCGTATTGAAAAGGCTGCTGTGTTGGGCGCGGGGACGATGGGCGCGCAGATAGCTGCGCATCTTGCCAACGCGCGTATCCCGACATTGTTGCTAGACATTGCCCCGCGTGAACTCACGCCGGAAGAAGAGGCGCGTGGGTTGACGCTTGAGTCCAGAGAGGTGAGAGACCGCATTGCGCGCGCAGGGTTGGAAGCGGCGAAGCGCGCTCGGCCCGCAGCGTTCTTCACGCCTGAATTGGCGTCGCTCGTCAGCGTGGGCAATTTCGATGACGACATGTCGAAGTTGAAAGACTGCGATCTGATTATAGAAGCAGTGGTCGAGAATCTTGAGATCAAGCGAAAACTTTTCGAGCAGGTTGAACGGCATAGAAGACAAGGCTCGGTCGTAGCATCGAACACGAGCGGCATTCCCATACGCCACATCGCAGAAGGTTTTTCTGAAGATTTTCGGCAGCATTTTCTTGGAATACATTTTTTCAACCCGCCGCGCTACCTTCATCTGGTCGAACTCATACGCACGGAATGGACTAAACCCGAAGTCTCTTGTTCTATGTTCGGCTTTCTGGACGAGAGACTAGGCAAGGGCGTTGTTCCTGCGAAAGACCGTCCCAATTTCATAGCCAATCGCATAGGCACGTTCGGCGCGATGGTCACTATGAAGATAATGCTGGACGACGGCTACCTGATTGAAGAGGTTGACAAGATTACTGGACAGGCCGTTGGCCGACCGAAGAGCGCTACGTTCCGCACGTTCGACCTTGTAGGTCTGGATGTCTTCGGTCACGTAGTCAAAAACTTGTATGAAGCCCTGCCCGAAGACGAAGAGCGCGAGATGTTCAAAGCGCCGGTTTTTCTCTCGGACATGATTCAGAGCGGGATTCTGGGGAACAAGACGAGAGGCGGCTTTTACAAGAAGCAGAAGGGCGAAGGCGAGAAGCAGGACATATGGACGCTGGACGTTGCCTCGCTTGAATATCGTCCGCAAGAGAAAATAAAATTGCCCGCGCTCGACATGACGAAGAACATTGAAGACACGCGCGAGCGCATAAAGACTTTAGTCTGGAATAAAGATCGTGTGGGTCAATTTCTTTGGAAGACTTTTTCCCGAACGTTTCGCTACGCGGCTAATCGCATTCCTGAAATCGCGGACACAATCGTAGAAGTTGATCGCGCTATGCGCTGGGGCTTCGGTTGGGAGCTTGGAGTTTTCGAGACGTGGGACGCGATTGGAGTTGAAAAGTCTGTCGCACGCATGCGCGAGGAAGGCCAGAGCATTCCTGAAATTGTTGGGAAGATGCTGGACGCTGGCGCGACTAGCTTTTACAAATCGGAGGCTGGGCAGCAGTTCTATTTTGATTTCGCTTCCCTGCAATATGTTCCTCTCTACGACCCGCCGGGCACTATCATCTTGAAATCAGTTAAAGACCGCACGGGCGTCATCAAGAAAAATGCTGGCGCATCGCTTCTGGACATTGGCGATGGCGTGGCGTGTCTTGAGTTTCACTCGAAGATGAATTCAATCGGCGGCGACACGATTCAGATGATAAAGAGCGCGCTCGTTGAAGTCGAAAAGAATTTCGTTGGCTTGGTCGTAGGCAATCAGGGCGCGAATTTTTCCGTCGGCGCAAACCTGATGCTGATGTTGATGGAGGCGCAGGAAGAGAATTGGGAAGATTTGGACATGATGGTGCGCGTCTTTCAATCGGCGGTGATGAGTTTGCGCTATTCTGCGAAGCCTGTCGTGGTCGCGCCGTTCCAGATGACTTTCGGCGGAGGCTGCGAGATGGTCTTGCACGCAGACCGTGTGCGCGCGTCGGCTGAGACCTACATTGGATTGGTAGAAGTTGGAGTTGGAATAATCCCTGCGGGCGGCGGAACGAAAGAGATGACTGTTCGCGCGCTCGATTCGATTCCAAAGGATGTCACGGACGCAGACCCTTTTCCTTTCATCAAGCGCGCGTTCGAGACCGTAGCGATGGCGAAGGTTGCTACGAGCGCGGAAGAGGCGAGAAAATTTGGAATACTCGGCGCGGACGATACCGTTTCGATGAACGCCGACCGTCTAATCGCTGACGCAAAGAAAGAGGTTCTAAGCCTTGCAGCGAGCGGTTACATAGAGCCTCAGCCGCGCACAGATATTCTAGCCCTGGGAAGCCCCTCGCTCGCTACGCTTAAATTAGGCATACATCAGATGAAGCGCGGCGGGTTCATCTCAGACCATGACGCGCTGATAGGAGAAAAGCTCGCACGCATCATGACGGGCGGCGATCTGAATCATCAGACGAGAGTTTCCGAACAGTACCTTTTAGATTTAGAACGCGAGGCTTTCCTTTCACTCGCAGGTACGCGCAAGACGCAAGAGCGCATCGCACACATGCTGAAGACTGGCAAGCCGCTGAGGAATTAGTTTTCAGTTTTTAGTTTTCAGTTTTCAGTTGGTTGTTAGCCAAGCTCATATCTTTTTCTGAAAACTAAAAACTGAAAACTAAAAACTGTTTTATGAAGTATCCGATTACTCCTGCTGTGCGATGGCTGCGAGAGAAGAAGATTGAATTTGTGCCGCACGTTTACGATTACGTGGAGCATGGAGGGACGCGCCATTCGGCGGAAAGCTTGGGAGTGCAGGAGCACGCTGTTGTGAAGACGCTGGTGATGGAGACGGATCGGAGAAAGCCTCTCATCGTGTTGATGCACGGCGACCGTGAGGTTTCTACGAAAAATCTTGCACGAAACCTCGGAGTGAAATCGGTTCAGCCTTGCTCGCCTGATGTTGCTGCGAAGCACACTGGCTACATGGTCGGCGGAACGAGTCCGTTCGGCACGCGCGCAACACTTCCTGTCTATGTCGAGCGGACGATCTTTGACTTGCCAAAGATTTTCATCAACGGCGGCAAGCGCGGATTTCTGGTCGAGATTGAGCCGGAAGCCTTGCGTGAGCTTTCGCCGCTAGAAGAGGTCGAGGTCGCAATCAAAAGCGATGAGTAAGAAGCTTCTTTTAGCGAGCTTAAGCATTTCCCTTTGCGCCTTTGCGAGAAACTGCAATTCACATGAATCTTAAGAGTGAAGAGAATTGCATGTTCACGCAAAGGCGCAAAGGGAAATGCTTAAGCTCGCTAAGATGATGAGTAATTGTTTGACGTTTGAATTAATTTTTGAGGATTTAAGATGAGAGATGCTGTTATCGTTTCAGCCGTGCGCACGGCTGTTGGGAAAGCGCCGAAGGGAACTTTGAGAGACACTCGGCCTGACGAGATGGGCGCGGAGGTAATCAAGGAAGCAATCGCGCGCGTTGAAGGTTTAGAGAAATCTGAAATCGAAGATGTGATTATGGGCTGCGCTATGCCTGAAGCCGAGCAGGGCATGAACGTGGCGCGTGCGGCTGCGATTCGCGCGGGGCTTCCCGTTGAAACCAGCGCGATGACAATCAACCGCTTCTGCTCTTCCGGCTTGCAATCAATTGCCATTGCCGCCGACCGCGTAAGAATGGGCGGGATGGACGTGGCCGTTGCGGGCGGGCTTGAAACCATGTCCATGATTCCTATGGGCGGACACATCATTCGCCCGAATCCATATTTAGTAGAGCACTACCCGGACTTCTATTTGAACATGGGGCTTGCCACAGAGAACGTCGCGCGCAAATATGAAGTCGGGCGCGAGGAGCAAGACGAGTTCGCGCTGCGCTCTCATGAGCGTGCTGCGCGGGCAATTGATGAAGGAAAGTTTGCGGATGAAGTCGTGCCTTTGACCGTCACGTTTGAAGAGTTGGATGAGAAGGGTAAGAAGCGGCGGCGCGAGGTAGTTTTCAAAGAGGACGAGGGCGTCAGGCGCGACACTAGCCTTGAAACTTTGGGGAAATTGAGGCCGGCATTTCATACGAAGGGGACTATAACGGCTGGCAACGCTTCGCAGATGTCTGACGGCGCGGCTGCGGCGGTTGTGATGTCGGATGAGAGAGCGCGTGCGTTGGGCGCGAGAGCGTTGGCGCGGTTCGTCGCTTACGCAACAGCAGGATGCCCGCCGGAAGAGATGGGCATAGGGCCTGTCTATGCGATTCCGAAAGTTTTGAAATTGGCCGGACTCACGCTTGACCAGATTGATGTCATCGAATTGAACGAAGCTTTCGCCGCTCAGTCGCTCGCGGTAATCAAGACGCTCGGACTCGACGCGGAAAAAGTTAACGTCAATGGAGGCGCGATTGCTCTGGGGCATCCGCTCGGTTGCACTGGCGCGAAATTGACAGCGACTATCTTGCGAGAGCTTGAACGGCGCAATGGTCGTTACGGCATGGTGACGATGTGCGTGGGCGGCGGCATGGGCGCTGCGGGAATTTTTGAAAGAATCGAATAAGGGTTTCAAGTTTCAGGTTTAAAGTTTCAAGTTAAGAGAATTGAACCTGAAACTTGAAACCTGAAACTTTTATCGAAAGGATAAATCATATGTCAGCCGTAGCTGAAGAGAGAAAGATTTTCAAGGGTGGGAGTTTCCTGATTGAAGAGCGCACGCCGGAAGAGATTTTCACGCCGGAAGATTTCACGGATGAGCACCGCATGATCGCAGAAGCGACGCGCGAGTTCATGGACAATGAAGTGCTGCCGCGCACAGACGATCTGGAGAAGAAGGACTGGAACCTGTTGCGCTCGATGGTGCGCCATGCCGCAGAGATAGGCGTGATAGGCGCTAGCATACCGGAAGAGTACGGCGGGCTTGGTCTTGACCAGACGAGCGGCGCAATCGTTGGCGAGATGACCGGGCGCTCCGCTTCTTTCGCAACAACCTTGGGCGCACAGGGCGGCATAGGTCTTCTTCCCATAGTCTATTTCGGCACGGAAGAGGCGAAACAAAAGTATGTGCCGAAGATTTGTTCGGGCGAGATGATTACGGCCTACGCGCTGACCGAAAGCGGTTCGGGTTCGGACGCTATGGCGGCGAAAGCCACAGCGCGTTTGAGCACGGACGGCACGCACTACATCTTGAACGGCGAGAAGATGTGGATAACGAACGGCGGATTCGCAGACGTATTCGTTGTCTTCGCCAAAGTTGACGGCGACAAGTTCACAGGTTTTATTATCGAAAGACAGGATGGATTAACGAGCGGAGCCGAAGAGCACAAGATGGGCATAAAGGGTTCAAGCACGACTGCGCTCGTTCTCTCCGATGTGAAAACTCCCGTCTCGAATCTTCTGGGCGAAGTCGGCAAGGGCGCTAAGATTGCTTTCAATATCTTGAACGTAGGCCGCTTCAAATTGGGCGCGATGTGCGTGGGCGGCATGAAATTGATGATTCAGGAATCGGTGCGCTACGCGAACGAGCGTCACCAGTTCGGAAGACCGATTTCGTCTTTCGGCGCGATAAAGAGGAAGCTGGCAGAGATGGCTATACGCGCGTGGGTCGGAGAAACCATAGTCTATCGCACTATGGGATTGATAGAGGCTGGCATCAGCAGCGGCGATTCTCACGACTTGAACGCGAAGCTAAGAGCGATTGAAGAATATGCGGCTGAATGCTCAATCATCAAGGTCGCACTATCTGAAGGCGCAGATTTCGTGGCCGATGAGATGGTGCAGATTTATGGTGGCTACGGTTACTCGGCTGATTATCCTGCCGAGCGCGCCTATCGCGATTCGCGCATCAATCGTATCTTCGAGGGCACGAACGAGATCAATCGAATGCTGATTCCCGGTCGTTTGATGAAGAGCGCTTTGAGCGGTCAACTCGCACTTCTTCCTGCGGCGCAGGCGCTAATGGATGAAGTGCTCTCTCCTCAGATGTCAGGCTTTGACGACGATGACTCGCTTCTAGCGGCTGAGACTAAGGCCGTGCAGAACGCGAAGAAGGTCGCGCTGATGACGCTTGGCACTGCCGCTCAGAAATACATGATGGCGCTCGCAGAGCAACAGGAAATTTTAATCGGCGTCGCAGACATCATCACGGACGTTTACGCTATGGAGTCTGCCATATTGCGTGCGAAGAAGATTGCAGCCGCTCAGGGCGAGGAGCAGGCTGCGCGCTACATTGATATGACGCGCGTCTTCTCGAACGACGCAATCGAGCGCATAGAAGCCAGCGCCAAAAACACGCTGGCCGCTATGAGCGAAGGCGATGAACTGCGCACACTCCTTGCTGCTCTGCGCCGCTTCACCAAGTGGACGCCCGTCAACACCGTCGCCGCGCGCCAGCGCATCGCCGACGTGATGATTCAGGCGAACAAGTACACGTACTAGAAAGGCAAAAGGTAAAAGTAAAAAGGCAAAGGGGAAGACCGAAGAGTGAGCCTCTCATCATTCTCTTTTGCCTTTACTTTTGCCTTTTACCTTTCTACTTTTGACTTATGAAAATCGTTCCCATCTCCGTGCCGACACCTTTTTACGTCGGGCCTGTTAACTGCTACTTAATTGCAGAAGACCCTGTGACGCTGATTGACACCGGGCCGAAAACGAAAGAAGCAGTCGAAGCTCTGCGCGAAGGATTGAGGCGCGCGCGATTTCGCGTCTCTGACATACGTCGCATAGTGCTCACGCACGCTCATGAAGATCACTGCGGGCTTGCGCGCTCTTTAAGGGATGAGGCGAAGAACGCGGAAGTCTTTGTTCACGGGTGGGAAACAGGTCATCGCGTGGGGAGATTGGAGTACGAAGAACACCGCAAGCTTCTAGCGCGCGCTGGCGTGCCAGACGAAGAGATAGAAACGATGCGACGTTTGTATGAGGGCGTGCGACGGTACGCCGATTCATTGGAAGATAATGAGTATGCTGAATTGAATGATGAAGAAGAGATGCGGTTCAGTACAGGCTCGCTGCGCGTCATACACACGCCTGGTCACACGCCCGGCTCATGCTCTTTCCTGCGTGAAGCAGACCGTACAATAATTGCTGGCGACTGTGTTCTCAAAAGAATCACGCCCAACCCTATACTCTCGCCTGACCCCGTTGACCCTTCCAGACGATTCCACTCGCTAGCAGAATACATGGTGAGTCTCGCGCGCATACGCTCACTTTCGCCCACGCTCGTTCACGGCGGCCACGGCGAAGCCGTTACGGACTACGAAGAGCTTTTTAACCGCTATCTGCGAGCAATACGTGAGCGACAATCAGAAGTAATCCGCCTTGTGCCCAAAGCTGGAGCGACCGCATGGGACATATCGCGCGAACTGTTTCCCGGCGCTGACGACGTTCACCGGTTCCTAGCAGTCTCAGAAGCTGTCGCGCACCTTGACCTGGCCCAATCCGAAGGCAAACTCGCCGTAGAGATGAGCGGAGAGCGCGAGGTCTATCTGAAGAGGTGAACCGTATGAAGGCAATCAGTGCTACGCATGTACGAGCTAGGCGTTGAGATTGATTGTTGGCAGATGAATCATTGAGGAACTTTCGGGCGTGTCCATCATATTAACACCCGGACGCTCCCCTTCTTACACCCGCCGAGAAGCAGAGGCCGTACACGTCTACGGCTTGCTTCCCGGCCACACTGATCATTCTTCTTCTCGCCCACATTATCATCAAAGAGCGGAATAAAAGGCTCTAACTTCCGAGACTTAAATTTTGTGCAACCTGTTCCGAAACTGTTATTTGACCCCATTTTTGTGCAAGGCTGCTTCGAGCCGCGCTTTTGACGCGAGCTTGATCTCTTGTTCGGCATGGTCGTCTCCTTAGATGAGGCAATGCTGGGCAGTTATCGAATTAGCCAGTGAAGCGAAATTCGACCGAAAGAGAAAGTAGTGCGAGGAGAAAAACAAACGTAAAGTACGTGCGCGACAAAAGTGGCTGGCCTGAGCCATTGCGATTTTTAGTCAAGAGGTGCAACGACCGACTTCAAACGTCTAGCGTGCTGGCAATGCGGCGCGTATTGCTCGCCTATCATGCAGTGATGTTTCGTCGCGTCGCCCATCGTATAGTGCAGCATGTCCTGCGCAGATAGCAGATGCTAGCAATCCCTACTCACCCAATGGTTATCTACTTGATGCAGTTCGTTAAGCGTCGATAAAGGAATTCCTATCTAATTTGATGGAGAGGCCGGTATTAACAATGGATCTTGCTTCAAGTAGATAATTACCCTTGCAACAAAACCACCTTTTGTAAATATTTGGATTCACAGCATCAGCAATCTCTGTAGGGCAGCGTAATCTGCCAACTGTCATCGAGCCACTTGATTTGAATGCTCTCAAGTCAAGGGTGTGCTTTCGCCGAACTTATTGACTTCTTGCACTACATAGCTAGTAAAGTTGGATTGCGAGGTATTCAAAATATTACCTGCGGTGCTATACGCATAATTGCGAACGATGCCCAGCAGGTAATTCTCGCCGCTCAGTACCCCGTACACTCTATAAGCCGACCCGTTATTGTAAAAGTCTTCCCACGAGAGCACGGTCGCCGGAGTGAGCGCTCCGAGATAAGGTGTTCCGCCGCTCTGTGTGGTATCCAATATCTTTAGCTGCCCCAACGCTAGAGCGATTGGCTGAGACGAATTCGTATTGTTGCTTACCTGCAAGCCTAACGCTGTAAGAGTGCTGCCCGAATACTCTGTTGGAATATTATAGGTGAAGCCGATCCACCCACTTCCCACATCCTGCGCAGTGCCATCTATCAATACGGGATTGGTAGATTCATCGAGATAAATAGCTAATTGAAGCGTCGGCAGGAATGAAGTGCCGGTGTCTTGCACAATGAGGGTAACTTGAATGGTTTCGGTAAGCGTGATTCCAGTTTGATAGAGATTGATGATTCCAGATGTGCCAGCCGCCATAGAATCAAGCGAGAGCAGCAGCGAAGACCCGCCGTTGTAAGCGAAAGCGTAGCTGAAAACGATGTCGAACGTGGCGCTCCCGCTTTGTGAATAACGCCACGTCGGGAGAAGACTTTGTATGGAAAGATTATTCCAGGGATTTTCCGCAGCCGTAGCTCCATAAATATTGAAGAACGTGCCTTCGCCAGTGTTGAAATCGGTGACGAAGGGGGTGGTCAGAATAACCGTTCGCGGTTCTATATAATAAGCCATGCATTGATCGGCTTGTGGCGTGACAGTCGTGCCCTGCTCACTGCATGATGTTTGGTAGTTTATGTAATCGGTAGTGCCTGCCCAGAATGCCTGATCGTTGTTTTGAAAGGTCATGACATCGGGCAATTCCTGATCGTTGCTTTGCAAGCACCAGTACATGGTGAACGCAGGCGCATATACTCCAATGCCGGTCAGGTAGCCTTCCGTTGCATTCTGGATAAGCTTGTAGTTCTCAAAGAAATAGCCGCTATAAGGCTGAGTGCAATTCCCACAGCCCGCACAATTGCCGGTATTAAAACAGTAAGGATCAAGTGTGGAAAAAACCCTGTTCTTCCAACTCTCGTAATCACTGGGAAAGTTGGTTTTCAGTACGTCAAAGGAACTCTGCGGATTAATGCCTGATTCATAGCTAGCATTACCCCAGCAGTAGTTAGTCTGAAAATACCCGGCTGCTTCAAGAAATGGTACTGCTTGCTGGTTTAGCTCGTTAGCGTATCCGCCGTTGCCACTAAGCGGCGAATCATACCAGATAACGATAAGGTTCTTCTGCCCATTGTTACTCAATTGAGACATCAACTTCTGATCCCAATCAGCGCCTGAATAAGTCTCGTCATTTATGGCATATCCGTCGAACTGATAATACCCCGCTATCTGAATCAACTGGTTGGCAACAGTCGTCTGGTCAATACCGTCCTTTGAAACACCATTCAGGTTTAGAGTTCCAAGGCTAAGCACCCCGTTTGCGTGGGCTGCATTGGTCCAAACTGTAGGAGGAATGGTTAAGAGTTGATGTCCGAAGTAATATGAAATATCCAGATACTGCCAGAAACTAAAATTGTAAACATTCGCCGCTGTTCTGGTATTGGATTGACCTGTCCCGCCCTGACTCCATTCAGTGAAAAATGGATCGTACTGCCAGTCTCCATTATCAAATCCGGCCAGAGAACTCATGCCCGTTAACGCAGGTCGTTGAGCCAGAGGAATCTCGGCAACGCTGGCTTGGCTCGTGAGATCGGTTGGAGTTTGCCACTGTAGTAATTCATCCCAGGTCGTCATGGGCTGGATGGTGGGAGAACCTGTGCTTCCGTTCATCGAACTACTATTTGCCATGATGGAATCCTTTTTAAGAGATTGAACTAGCCTTGCACAAAAAGTCGGCTGCACCAACAGCATTTAGCGATCAAGGTTAATCGCACGCCTATTGCTGGTAGCATTTTGACTTTTTGTGCAAGGCTTGTCGGCGGCAGATTCAATTTTTATCCTAGACCGAGTATTCAAAAATCACATAGATGTCTTCGATAGCGTCTGCATTCAGTCGAAGATGGTTCTGACCATTGATGGAAACGGTCTGGCTCAGGAATGGAGCGGCAGCGGCGAGATCGTTCTCGTGAATATCTATAAACCACCGGCCAGTATTCTCCTGATGATTCTGAAAGGGCATGGCATAGGCTATGGTGTGCGGCGTAGGTTGATTCTCAAAGGGAGTGCCTGCAATCTCGAAATCTTTTGCCGTAAAACTGTTGCCGCCCTCTCTACGCAGATCGAATCTCAACTGTTGTTGAAGATTTATGTCAAACTCAAATTCGTCTTTCAGCTTCAAGTAAAGGTGCGCCGTATTTAATTTGATGCTCTTTCCCTTGAAGCGGAAAGGGAATCGCTCAGGCTGCGTAAGATCAATCAGCATGGATTGAATTCCACTTGCGTTCGTCCCGGAAAGGAAGCCATGCCACTCGAAGGGGAATTCGTGGCGCGCGCTGAATAGGCGCAGCAGATTTGTATGTGGCCCTGCGAGGACAGCAGCACGCGCGGCGGCGCGCAGCAACTCGCCACCTTCTCGCGCAGTGTAGTTGAGGGTGATGATAACGTCCGAGATGGTTTCAAAGTCGAAGGCGTTGCAGTCCTTCGGCAACTCTATGCGCCAGGTGGAGATGACGCCTGCGCCCTCGAAGGGCAGATAGCGCTCGTCACGGAAATTTAGCTCGAACATTCCGCCATCGTTGCGCGCGTGGCTCGTTGCTATTGATTGTACTGCGCCGAAGTTGGTCACGAAGCGCGCATCTTCAGCTTCCGCGTCTTCCATATAAGCTTGCCGCGCGTTGCCGTCAATACGAATCTTGTTTCTCAAGAGCGTGAGCGTGCAGTTGACGCCCGTGTATGGACCAGCGACACAAGGGATCGTCAGCGTGACGCTCTTCAGTCGCCGCATGTAATGGCCGGGATAGTCAGCATCGAAAAGGCTTTCCGGCAGAGCAATCTCGCACTGTCCGGTCTCTTTGAGCATGATGAGATTGATTGGGTCCAACATCTGCAAAGATATTTGCTTGCTTATCTCATACTCGCGCTTGTTCTGATCTAGATAAGCCATCTCAAGCCGCTTGAGGTCTAGAGATAATCGCTCGCCCGCGAGCAAGCCTTTGCGCAGACTGTCCCAGTAGCCGAACTGTATGAAGTTGGATGCGGTCAAGCCTCGCTCAAATCTATAAGTCTTCTCGGCGCGCTTCGCCATGTCGTAAGCCAGCTTGTAGCTCTGGAAGAAGACTGCTGAGATTTGCGAGAGCATCCAGTTGTAGAGTTCCTGATTCGTATATTTATCACGAAGAAACTGTTCTACGGCGCGGCTATTCTCAATCTGAAGATCGTGATTGTTCAATTCATTTTCGGCAATCGCCGCGCGAATCTCTGCGCCTGTAATCTGCTTCTCAATCTGCTCCAACTCCTTGCTGGCTAGTTTCTCCTGTTGCTTCCATTCATTCCAGCGCCGGTCGTAGCCGCCCGTGACCGAAGCCATAGTCGCGTCGTGCGTGTGCTGCGCTGCGACCATGCTCACCACTCCGGCAGCGGCCTGCATGGCGTTGCCCAGATTGCTTCCTCCCCACTTAGCGACGGCAAACGGACTGGACCAACCGGCAGCGCCCGTGTGGAAATCCGGCAGCATGTGCGCAACCGAGACGCCAGCGCTCAAGCCCTGTGCAACCTCACTTAAAACATGCGCCGCATTCAGATCATCCATGTACAACTGTTCCTTATCGCTAATGCGCACGATGTCTCGATAGTAGGCGCGCCGGGTTTCTATGACCTCTTGCGATTTCTTCAGAGCTTCAAGAGCTTGCTTGGCTTCGTCTAACTGCTTCTGTTTGACTTCGCGTGTGGCATTCAAGATGTTGATTTCATGGCTTGAGCGCAAGGCTGTCAGGGCTTCGCCATCCTTTTTTTCGAGCGCTGAAAGCAGAGCGCTACCCAGAGCTTTTAGCTCATTCGATAGCTCTTGCGCCCTCTGCAAAGTGTAGCCGAAGCGATAATTCGGCAGAGGCGAGTTGATGTCGCTGAGCACGCTGCTTAAATCCAGACCCATTGCTGTCGCTCGCACGAGCAGGGCGGGATCAATCGGCGGCGCAAAGAGCGGCAACTCGCGCACAACGCCTTCTATGTTCATGCAATGGCGAATCTTGAAGAGGCGGTCTGCGACCGTGTCCCAATACTTCAAAAGATAATCGTTGCGCGGGATGCAGAAATAGAATGTCTGTGCCACGCTTTTAACTATTTGCGCGCCCTTGCCATCCTTGTGTTTGGTATGTTGGATGAGCTTTGAAGAGTTGAAGAGAGGTTCATTCTCAAGCTCAACCAACGCATTGGAGAATTTATCCAGATGGCTCGCCAGTAGCTCATCGTAAGTCTTAGGCTCTACGTGCCCGCGCGGTGGAATAGTTTCGGGGCGCGCGCCTAGAATATTCGCGGCCAGAACATAAAGCATGGTGGCTTCGTTGATTGTCTCCATAGTGTCTTGGCTGAAAAGTTGATCGCCCCAGGAGAGCAGATTGTCTATGTACTTCATCACGACGTTCTTCTGGTAGGCGGTGATTCTCATGCGGGCAATGAGATGCGGGTTGAAAGGATTCTGCCTCCATTGCTCAATCTGGTTCTCTACGTTCTGTTTCGCGGTTGGAGTTGCGGACGAATCATCTAGCGCGTAAAGCAGCGCTTGAATCTGGTCATTTTCCGGGTGCGAATTGTTGAAGAAGGGGAGCGTGTTCCAGTAACGGCGCGGGCTTGGCTGCTTGGAACTTGTCGTCGGATTGAAAATGTAGTGAAACCATTTTTGCGCGTCCTCGAACTGCTGATTGCCGCTCAATTGCGTCGCAACCAGCATGGGCACATGAAAGAAGAGTTCCCAGTTATAGATAGAGTAAGCTTCGCCGTCGAACTGCACGTTTTCGCGCGGATAGTCTAGATTGACGTAGCTGGACGGCTTATAAAGCGCCTCGAAAACAGTCTTATACTGCGGAAGACGCTCGTGTACCTTTCGATCATTATCCAGTTGCTGCGTGCCGCGCTTGAGCAGCCCTTCAACCCCTTTGCTATTCAACGCATTAATGAATGCGCATACGTGTGGATGAAAGAAGCTCTCGAACTTTAGATAGAACGTGAGCGTTGCGGCAATCATTTGAAGGGGAGAGCTTTGCATCAGAGCTTCATCCAAAGCTACAAACGTTGAGCTAGAGGCGTTCGTCCACTTGTAAGCGTTCGCGTTTACATCCCCCATGGCGAGCGCCATCATAGGGTTGGAAATCTCAGTCATCGCTGCCATCGTCTGCCCGGAGTCAGAGCGACGAGTGGCAGAAGGTCTTACTCCGCCCGCGCTACCTACGCGCGCAATCGTAGAAGTTGTCACACCTCTGGCCGGAACTTGCATCTTCTCTTTAAAGACGCTGGCGAGGGCGTCATCTGCCAGATAGCTCAGGTCTGGGGCGACCGAGTTCAAACTGGTGAGATTCTGGAAGGGCTGCTCCGATGTAGGGTTGACGAAGTAGGTTCGATGCTTGTCCTGGTAGAAGAATCGCTGATAGGGAGATGTCATGACGAAGCTCTTGAACTTGTGCTCGTCCAGAAGGTTGAACGGCATGCTAACGTCTGGGACGCTTCTCAGTATCTCGTGCGATTTTCCTTTCGTAGTGAAGACGAGGTCTTTGGGCGATGTGTCGTGCGCAAGCATCATGTAGGAATTGGTCGTCTCTTCCGGCCTTGCCAGAGAATCGAGTGGCCGCGACTTCAAATCGGAAATGACATAGACTCGGCTGCCGCAATCAGGATAGAAACTGCCAACGTACTGGTATCCCTTAATCGTGCTGTCGAAGATATTGAAGGGACGGAAGACGTGACGATAGCGACGATATACTTCGATGACCAGCTTGCCTGAATCCATGCGCGTGCGGAAGAAGTGCTCCTCTTTTTGCGGCAAGTAAATGGCCGCAACCGTATCCTCCGTTCCCAGCCCCAGATTTTTAATCGCCGTATCGAGCGAAGCTTTATTGTCATACCCGCCTAAATCATCAACCACCTCTTTCGAGTTCTTCTTAACGAAAGGCGAGATGACAGCATCTTTAGAGGTCTGCTTCGCTATCCATTTGTTCTGCTTGCGCTCGCTCCATGCGAGTTGAATCTCCCAGTGTGTGAGCGCGGGCTTGGTCGTGTACTGCGGCTCTTCCGGTTCTCGCGGTTCTTGTGGTTCTGGCCCGGGGTCTGGAAGTGGCACTTGAACTCCATCATCCTGAGCAGCTTGTTGTTGGTTAAAGCTGTCCAAGGCATCGCGTACAGCTTTCACCGCTGCCCATTCGTTATGCTTCTGCTGCCAATCCGCATGCTCCTTCTCCCATTCCTTGTGCTCCATGCTCCACCTGAAATGCTCCATAGATTGAACGTAGGGCGCGCTCAATTCCTGATTCGCGTCGGCCTTTTCCGCGAAGGTGGGCCAGAAGAGATAGAGGCGGCGATTGTAGACGACCGGCACCAGATGATCGCTGTCTATGTCCAGATCAATCTTTTCCCATGGCGTCCAGGATTTGCCGTCTATGAGTTGACGGTAGTAGTAGATGTGCGGCGTATCGAAGGTGCGTCCGAAGACATGCAGAATATCTGTGGTCTCATTATCAAGAGTTTCGTATTGAGAATAGATGCCGCAAACTTCTAGGCGAGCGATCCTATCGAGTTTCTCCAGATAACTGAGGAAAGCCCCTTCGGCGCTCTCATCCGTGACATCGCTCTGGAGCAACTGATTTTCGAGTTCCTCAAAGATAGGACTCTTGTCGTCGCGCAATTCCGGCTCGATCCAGTTCTCAGGATAGAGAAAAACTTTACGGTTGGCCTCCCATACGCGATAGTTCTTCATCCATTTCCACTGCTCCTCATCAATCGCAACGGGATCAACATCCGGCTCAAGATTCATCAAGCAGCGCTGTATGAAGAGTTGTACGGAAGAGACGGCCTGCACTATACGCGAGGTCTTCATGCACGCGCTCATATCCACGTCAATGAGGAAAAATTCAAAGAGCTGGTTTGATTCTGTAATCTGCTCGGCGGCCATCTCTTTGCTCGCCAGAAGATAAGCTACCAGCGCCGTCCTCTGGCTCTCGCGCATGACATCGTTGAGCGGCTTTGCCACCCCCAGCCATTGCTCAGCCGTATACTTGGCCTTAGCCGTATTGACTATCTCCCTGGCCTGCTCCGCATCGGGCACAGAACTAGCCCATTCAAAGAGCCGTTCGCAGGAGACTCCGAGCCGCGCATTCAATTTCAAGCAGGATTGAAGACGAAGCAGCATCGTCTCATTCTTCAGATCGCTGGCCGCGAGCGCGAACCCGTCCGTGCCGACAAGAAAGTCCAGTTCATCTGTGTTCCATGCGGTTGCCTTCTTGAGAAGACTGACAGCCTCATCCAGCGACGCCGCGCCGAAGACATCCATCAAACCCGCCTCAGCTTGCGGCAGACTGTCTCTGAGCATGAAGAGATCGGATAATCGCTCCCATTGCCGGAAGAGCGCGACGGTAAAGCCGGAAGTGTCGAGCGGCAGTTCGTTAAGATCGAAGCCTGCGAAATCCTGTGGATGCGCCGAAAGATAGCCGAGTTCTTCCGCTTTGATCTTGAAACCGTTGATGACGAGCGCGCTTTTGTGCAGGCGTTTGTAAGCGAGAAGAGGCTTGTCGAAAGAAGTGAAGAGAAGGCCAGAGTAGAGTTGTGATTGCGGCACCGTCTGCTTGGGCGTGGACGGGCTACTCCAACGCAACTCGATTGTCGCATCACCGCTCTGTTTGAAGAAATCCAGACTAATGTCGTAGAGGCGACCGGGAACAAGCTTTATAGTAGCGCTGTGTTCTACTACGTTCGTTTGCGCCTGCCATTGGTCTATGATGAGTTGATTGTCCACACGAAGGCGCACGCCATCCTTCACGCGCACGAAAAAGGTGTAGTCCTCGTCGAAAGGCGCTAGCAGCTTGCCCGTCCAATTGATGCTATAAGCTACGGGCGCTATCTGGGGGGCGGGAATTTCTTGCGCGCCCCAGTTGAAATTTATCTCCGGGTCAACGCGCGTCGCTTGCGCGCCGGTCAAATCCGTGTTCTGAAAATAGGTGGCCGAAAGACCGTCGCCCACGAGCGCCATGAAGTCTGCGATAGCGAAACTCTGATTTTCCGTCTGGGCTTTCAAAATCGTTTCCAGCAGCACATCCGCAACCGTTGCTTCGAGCTTCAGATCATCGCTCAAAGTCTGCTTGATGAAACTGCGACTGAGCGAATCGCGCATGAATGACAAAAGATGAGCAAGAACGTAGGCGCGATTCGCTTGCTTGCGCTCCTCCTGTCCCAAATTAGACGAGCCTAGCAGCACATCTTTGGCCTCTGTAATCTCTTCTGCGCTAAGAAAGGTATTGAAGTTAAGCTCTATGAATTGATCTGGATTGGGCATTGAGGGGCTGCCGTCAATCAAGCTCATGGCTGAATCCAGTAGGCTGGCATCCAGCACAGTGCCAAGCTTGCTGCGTAGGAGTTCGCCCGTCGGGTCGAAGGCGTCCGCATTCTCGTCAATCGTCTTGCGCAAGCCGTCTTGAAGCTGCGCCAAAAGGAGCGCGATGTGCGCAGCTTGCGGCGCGAGGTTGCTCGTCGGCTCGAAGACGTGACGATAAAGATAGTCAAGCTGTGCCAACGTGAAACTCGAACGTTTGACACGACGCGCCTCTATGACGAACTCAAGCGTAGAGGCAATGTCACCGGCTTGAAACGGATCTCTTCCGGTCAGGGTTTGAAGCGAAAGAAACTCTTTGATGCGCAGCTTCAACGCAGAGGCAAGCACGGCATAGCGATAGAGTTTAGAAAGATTCGCCAGATTGAGCGGAGCCGACTGGTCGGCCAAATTCGTCGCCGCTCTGATTAAATCCATGTCTGTGGAATTGACGCGCAAAGCCGCAAGAATGGCCGGAATGTTTTCAGAGATAGTAGCGGGCGTTTGCGCTTCGGCAGCCTTGAGTTCCGTACGCGCATCATTAAGCTCGAACGATTTGAAATCCGCATCCGTAGGACGGCTTACAGCCTTGTTTTGAAAGAGCCTATCGTAGAGCGGATTTTCACCCTCAGTCTCGATATTAGTCCAAAGGCTCAAGAGTTGGTCAACGGGCAGGTGCAACTCAGTCTGAAGTTGGTTGACGAGCGAGAGTTGCTCTAAAAAATCGGGCGTGAGATCAGTGGCTTGGAAAGCTCTTATCGCCTGGTCAACGTCTCGCATCGTCCAGCCGAGCTTACGCCAGAGACGTATGAAGCGATGAATCTTTTTGAGTGCTTCGATGTTGAAAGGCTGAATAGTCATCTGTTGTACGTCGCAATGCGGCTCAGCGCCTTGCTCGACAGGCTCCATCTTCGTGCCCGCGCTGATGAACTCAGTCCCTAACAACTCAATCATCTCGGCGTAGGTCAATCCTGTGCGCTGCAAAAATTGAGGGACGGCGCTCAGTTCTTGGACAAGCTTCTTATCGCTCATCTGGACTGCAATCGAGTAGCCGTAGAAGACGCGCAAAGGAGTAGGAGTCGCGTTTGTAATCAGGTCGCGCTCGAAATTCGAGAGTCTCAGATGCTCGCTGCTTATCTCCAAATCCGTAGGCTGTCCCGCACGCTGGAAACTCTTCATCATCTCATAGCGGCTGCTGCCCAGATGTTTCAGATAGAGTCGCGCGACCTCCAGAGGCTGATGGAAAGGCATGCTAGGAGGATAGACCGCCTGTGTGAGTTTGGCGTAAGCCGCGTCGTTGGTGTATTGAGGATTGGCGCTCAATTCTTCAGCCGAAGCGCCAAGAATATCCTTGGCTAGAGTGGCGCTGAGATGGCCGTGCGCGACGTAAAACTCCAAGACCTCATTAACCAAATCCAGATAGGGAAGCGTAGTGTTGGTGTTCTCGCAAGAGAGGCGAATGTTCATAAGGTCTGGCCGTCGCTTGCGCAAGCTATTAATCGGCTTTGGGCCAACCGCTGGATTCAAAAATTGCAGCAAGTCCACGAAGTAAGCGGCAGGGCTGTAGACGGAGCGACAGTCTTTGCATTCGCAGAGCGTGGACTCGCCAAAGAGCGTCTGAAAGTTCGGCATCTTCTTAACATCGTCCGGCACTGCGGCGATGACTTTTGGCGTTATGTCGTGCACTGCCTGCGAGACATTGGCGAAGATGCTTGCAGAAGTTTCACTCAAGTGCTGCGCTCTGGCGTAGTAGCTGCGAGCCTGCACCTCACCATTCAATTTCGTTTTGAACCTCTCGACAAACGCCGTCTCCGAGAGTGTGACGAGCGCGTAAGCGGAGCTTAGCCCTTCATCAAGAAGCGCGCGCGCGTGCTCGTAACCGGGCGCGATGCGAAAGACGCGCTGCATACTCTTTAGCTGGCTCTGAAGCTCGGCGCGGTCGCGCACACCTGCAAGGGCTGTCTGCGCATGGCTGTCAAGATAGTCGTCAATGCGCGTGCCGTCGAAATCAAACTCAGGTTGATTAGAGAAGAAGCGGAGCACATCTCTATCTTCCGCACGCTTCTCCCTCTGAAGCTTTGCTGCGAAAGTGGCGGTCGGGAAGGCCGCCGCCATCAACTCAGCGATACCTTGAGCATAGTTTCTGCTCTTCTCTTCAATGCTTGCGCCCGCAATCTGGTCGGGCACGCCTGCGCGCTTAATCAATCCGAGCCAGTCCGTCTCCTCCATCCCGGCCAGATCGCGTAGAGACTGGATTGAATTCAATGGTCTCTCAAGTTGTAACTCGCGCACTAGCGGCGCATGGTTCTGCGTGAGTGAGCCGAGTTGGAAAGTCAGTTGCAACTCGCGCACGCGGTCTTCTCCGAAATCGGCGCTGCGCCGCAAGCTCTCCCAGAAATCTTCAATCGCTCCTTCATTCTCCAAAGACAGTTGAATAAATTTCGTCTGCATCTGCGGCGAAAGCGTAGTGGTCTTCAAAAGGCTGAAGACCGGAGCGCCTGGTTGCTCGCCATCAGGCCGTAGATTCTGCAACTCGTCGAACGAGCGCAGAATCTCATCCATGTGCGCGCCGAATGATGCGGGGATTAGGTTCTGCTTGAGACTGGCGTCCAGAGCCGCGCGAAGACGCTCAGAGGTTTCGAGCAATAATCCTTCGAGTCGTGTAGGTAGATTCTGGCGGAAGAGGCCGTAGAAGATTGCTGCCGGAAGTTTGGTTCTGGATGCAAGCCGTGCAGCCAGTACCAGAAATGCCAGATGCAGGGCGTTCGCGCCCGTCTCTTCGTGCAAGAATCGTATATCATTTTCGGTCAACTCATTCACAGCCACATTGCGTGCATCTTTTTTCAATCTCTCCAATAGCTCTTCATATTCCGAAGGGCCTTGAGCCAGCGCTTCATCGAGCGTAATGTCAATCGTCTCGTCCGCCCCGGCCTTAAAGATGATGCCGGACGCGGCCATGACCTCATCCTCACGGTCGTACACGCGTATGAAGAGATTGACTCTCAGATTTTCAGCGTTCGGAGCTAGATTGTAACTGACATCGTAACGACCTTCTTCATTCGTGACTGCTTCACCTAATCGTTCTTCATCGCGCAACTTTTTATTGAAAGCGCGAACCGTCAATCCCTTGAGCGGGCGGCCATCCGAATGCCGGATTTGTCCGCGAACGCGAGACATTTTTGGCTCTCCGTCGCCGGACGGCTCGATGATGGCCGGTAACTCAATCGCAATCTCAACTCTCTCGTCACCATTCTCCACGTTCCACAGCACGTCATCCTCTGTGCTTCCCATCAATTCGCCGCCGCGAAGAATTTTGAAGAAGAGGTCTGGCTTTCTATCCAGAAAGAATTCTTTGAAGTAGTCTTCGTTGAATTCGATATGAAAGTTGCCGCGCGCGTCCGTCATCGAACTGCCAACGAGATCGTCGAAGATGGGGTCTTTGTCCCACGCTTCAATGCGCAAGCCCGCGACTCCACGCCGCGTCTTGCGGTCAATCACGCTGCCGTATATGCGAAAACTTTTCGTCTCTTGGTCGCTCATTTTAATGCCTCCGCTCTATGGCCGATTGATCTTGCATATATACCGGTGCCTTCAACTTCATGGGAAAAGCCAGCCCCGGCTTTTATCCGTTAGGAGTTATGCAGTTGAACAAACAGGTCAGTACCGCCTGCGGTAGCGGGCGGGTCTGTTAGCAAAGGCAAAAGTAAAAAGGAAAAAGTAAAAAGTGAGAAGAAGCCAATCTTTTTATTTTCCTTTTGCCTTTTTACTTTTGACTTCTTCACCCGCCCGCTACCGCAGGCGGTACTGACAAGGCTTGCGCTTTTCTGTCAACTGCGTAACTCCCAATCCGTTATGACTAGGCGACGTGTGTGTGAAGCTAGGTTGAAGAGTTGCCTGACATACATGTCTCACGAGGCAAGGCCGCTTCAAGGTATCAGCTTCATGAATTTTGCTAAACGCCTGTTCTGTTCTTTAACCAGTTCTATGCTCTTTTGATTCCACTCTATGGATTGATTCAGCGTGGCGATTTGCGTCTGAAGCCCGCCTATTTGCGCTTGCATGCCTTCGATCTGCTTATTCAACGCGTCGGCCGCGTCGCCAGTGGCCGTAGAAGCTATGGACTTAAACGTGCCGACTAAGCCTTCGAGTGCGGTGACTTGACCTTGCAGCCCGGCGACGGTCTTCTGCAACTCCGCCGTTTTGTCCTTTATATATTCTATGACTGCCTCATTCGTTTTAATCTCGGTAGGTATCCATGTTTTCAATTGACCGGGAACGTCTTTACTCACATTGATGATGTCGCCGACATACGTTGTTTTTGTGGCATATCCCGAAGCTTTCAAACTCTTCGCGTAGCCTTCCAAAGTTCCCGTCGCGCTGGTCAGTGCGCTATACGCCCCGCTGAATCTTGTCCTCAACAGTTCCAGATGATGCTCGACCGCCATCTCTTTTGTCGTATAGACAAAGAAAGGGCTTGTCTTTGTACCTGCTTCTGATACGCCCTTTATTTCATCTTCATGCGATGGAATCTTTTTGATACTGACTCCCTTGGCTGGGTCTTCTTGGCCGGGCACATACGGCAGATTCAGGATGCTACCTGGTAAGCCCTTCGCCGCTTGTTCTGGAGTGGGTTTTGCTCTCTGCACTTTGTTCCAATCGAGGACTGGCATCTGATTAAACAGACGATTGTTGAAGATCGCCGTCCCCTGTTCTCCACGAGTTTGAATAAGCAGCCACAGCGCTCTTTCAAAAGGAATATCAGGATGCTTCTCCATAACCTTCAGAACGACGTAGACTATTTCGGAGAAGTTGCGGCTCTCCGGGGTGTCTCTGACGCCGCTCAACGCCCTGGACGATGCGTACAGTTTCTCTTCAGGCGTCGGAGCGTTGCCGCTCGGGTCTGTGTAAAGAACAGGGTTGTTACGTCCGTAACGGTATAGATTAGTGCCATCCACAGTCCCCGCCGGGTCACAACTCGTCCAACGACCGAGCCATGACGCGTAGTAGCGCGCACCGTGATAATAAAGCCCCGTCTCTTCGTCCCGCTCTTTGCCTGTGTAGCGATAACGCTTGAGGCTAACTTCCGCCGCGCTGCGTCCGGCCTGATATGAAGTGCTGCCGTAAGGGTAATATTCCTCATAGGAGATGACCGCGCCGTCATGGTCTAGTTCGAGCGACGCCGAGCCTAAATGGTTATCTAGCTGATAGCGTATGAGTGCGGAAGGCAAAGTGTTGGGCGGCGCACTGGCATCCTTAGTTTTGGTTTCCACCAGCGCGATGCGTTGATGGTCATCCATCACGTGCAGCGTCTCGCGCTCCAGCGTGATTTGGCCGTTGACATCGTATTGACGGAAAATCTCATAGCCTCCCAGGTAGATACGCTCTTCTTTAATCGAGCCGCCCGCCAGCGCGACTACTTTGCGCGTTCTTTGTCCCGTAGAGTCGTAGACGTAGAAAACCTTTTCTGCTGGCTGATTGGCATTCACCACCTGTCTTTGCGTCGCGCGTAGCTGGTCACGGAAATCCCACTCCATCGTTTCGAGATGCGGCATCTTTGTTGTATTGCCGTGCGCGTCCGTTTCATACCTGGCCGAATAAGGCGCTGTGTCCGCGTCACCCGGCAAACTTGTGCTCAACAAGCGATTGTTGTCGGGCGCGTAATCGTAATTGCGTTTCCAGAGCGTTTGACCTGCAACCTGATGTAGCACGCGCGTAATGTTGCCAGCGCCGTCGTATTCATAGACTTCCACGTAGTTGCGCATAGCCTGGCCGTCGCTTCTGTGAGGCTGGCTCATGCGCGGGAAGTCATCATCGTCTACTTGCCCGGAAAAATTTTGTCCGATGTGCTCGCGCCCCGTTGCTTGAGTCAAACGATAGAGCGCGTCGTAGATGTAAGAAGCGCTCGGCGTGACGACCGAGTTGTTGAAATAGATGGTCTGTTGCGCGTCGTCGCTAATCCCGGTGATGTTGCCGATTGCGTCATAAGCATAGCTCAAGTCCTGCAACGGATTTGACCCGGACTTACGCGTCGTGACTAGATGAGTCAGGCGAAAGGTTTTGTCGTCGTAAACGTAAGTAGTGCTCGCGCCGTTATCATACTCTATGAGTTCGCGCTGCCCTTTGGCGTCGTAGTCAAGGTTAGTTACAAACGCGGTCGTCGCTTGCGCGCCGCGCACATTGACATTCACCTGCTCAAGCAGATTCGCTTCATTATACGTGGGATGAATAACGCTCTTATCCGGTAGAGTCAGACTCGTAGGACGATTGAGCGCGTCGTAGGTTGTAGTAGCGGTGAAGAGTTCATTTTCGAGCGCGGGCGATTGTGACCAATCAAGCGTGTTCTGGAAATCCAAGCCCAAACGCCGCGTGCTACGCAACAGGTTTCCTTTGAAATCATACTCCTCGTTCGTGATTACGCCTGCGCCGTCAAAGTGCTGGTAAACTTTACCACGCAGGTTGAGCGCGTCGTCTTGCGCTTCACCATAAACCGTTCGTTCGACCAGCAACTCCGCCCCTATGCCTTGTCGCATAAAAAGTTCAAGAGGGCGGCTGAGTTCGTCATAGGTTGTTCTCGTTTGATGAGCATTAGAATCATTCTCCGACCCATCCCACGCAAACACTTGCTTGCCTGCCACATCTTTAAGCTGCCAGCGCTCGCCCGCATCCATGCTCATCGAATGAATAGTGTTTGAGAGCATGTCTAACTCATAAACAACCGCAACAAGCCCGCGCGCGTCTGTGATTGAGCGCTGTTTGCCCTTTATGTCCAACTCAAAGTGCGTTTCGTATCTGCCAGCCGCGCCGTTGTCCGCGATATTGAGGAAAGGGCGCGCAAGCACGTCCAGATAAGCTACGACGGGCGTGTTTGCATGCGCAGCAGCCTTCGCCGCAGCATCTTTTTCCGCGTCGCCAAGTTGACCTGTATGGCGGCTCTCGTACCATGTGGGCAAGTATTCCGCATCATCCAACTTGCTGAAGAATTGTCCTACGTCCGGGTCTGTTTTGGGGTCTTGCGTGACCGTGTCGTTTCTGTCCCACATGGTTTGCTGCCATGCATCGAAGGCGCTCTTTTCATAAGTGTGATTCGGATAGAGCTTGGCGACCGTACGCCCCAATGGATCATAGAAAACGGTTGAGCTAGCGCCGCTCTGTTTGTCGAACTCGAAAGCGTGCGTGGCTGTAAAGAACGGCTCGAACTGTTTTACGGGTTGTCCCTTGTTATTGAAGACAGTCCAGCCGCTACCGACCCATCGTGCATCAATATGTAAGCCCCCGACATCACCCGGCTCGGCCTGAATCTTTTTCTGAATCTCGCGCCCGAAACCATCCGAATAGCTGAAGCTGTGTTGGATCGGCGTCTCGTCGCCCGCGTTCAAATCAGCATCATGGCGTTCGCGCGCGAGCGTGTAGACGACAACGGGCTGCCCCTGCTCCGTGCCATCCGGCATCAACTGCCTTGTGCGCTGGTATTGCAAAGGGTCATAGACGAGCCGTGTCGTAGCTCGCCCTAGAATCAGTTCGGGTTGATTGAACGGATTCTCAAGATGCTCAATGAGCATTATCTCGTCCAAGTCGGGCACGAAGCCTGCGAGCGAATCTCCCTTGACTTCATCTTCTTTACCCATCAGAGCCGTGCCGACCACCATGCCGAGTATGTCGAAAGCAACTTGCGAGCGGTTGCCGTTCAGGTCTGTGATGAGTTGAGGTTGTAGCAAGCGATAGTCGTGTTTGGCCGAGACCGTGTTTTGTAAAGGATCAACTATCTGCTCAATCAGCAGGTCGTATCTGTAGCTGAAAGTGGTCACGTTTCCGAAGGGGTCTGCAAATCCTACGGGCAAGTAGAAATGGTCTGGCGCATCGGACGAGTAAACAGAGCGTCCAGAGGGAATCCACCAATTCGAATCACCCTCGCTGTGTACGTATCCTAGATCGTTTGCGAGCATCGAATCGTCAACACGATTCCCGTAGACCTCTGCTATTAGACCCGGCGTGAAAGCCTGCTTGTAACTCTCGTAAGGCAAAGCGCGAGTTCCCGCCTGCCCTAAAGGCAAAGAGCCTGAAAGGTCATCCTTCAAGTAGAACAAACGCGTTCGCTCTATGAGCCGCTTGCTCAAATTATTGCCGGGTTTCACTTCGTAATCTAAGTGAGCGGCGTTTGTTCCAGCTTCTAGAAGAGCGTCGGCGCCGAAGCGTATGAGTCCTGAAGTTGAGAGGCCGGTCAATTCGTAGGTTCGTATCTCGCAAGGGAGCGGTTTGCGATAAGCATCAGAAACATCAATCGAATCTGTAAAATCGCTTTCATTATAGGTAATCAGAGTCTGTGCCTGCTTCAATTGATCCGACGCTGAGAGGTTCACGTCCGGCGTGCGGCGACCGTAAGCCACAGTAGCTGATCTTTTGGCATTGCCGAATTCGTCAACTTCCAGCGTCATACGGTGCGTAGTGCGCGCATTTTGCGGGCGGCGCTCGTATTGATAGTCAATCGTCTCACTCGCATGAACATAAAAAACCGCGTGACGATTCGCGCCCATAGGTTGCAGCGGCTTAATCTCATAGTTGCGCTCCGACGCACTGTAGGGAATCGTTGAGCCGTCCTGCGCGAAAATCTCCTGGCGTAAAATAGAGCCTTTCAGCGAGCGCAGGGCTTCTATCTTTTCCTGAGCAGTTAAATCGTTGATGAGAATCGTGTCGGGCACTAAGTTGACAAGGGCGCTATCGGGTAGTAACAGGTTTTCAAATTGCTCATCTGTTAAATTCGGCTCTCTATAATATTCCGTGATGTACTGCTGCGAGATTTTCTCTTCGTTCAGATAAGCGCCCGTATGAAACCATGTCTTGGTGTGAACGGGCGGGAGATTATGCTCTTCCGTAATGTTACTGGCAGGAGTTGGGAAGAGCACTCCTACGGCTTCGAGCGAGCTAAATTCTTCAGTGTCGAACTGCTCGACCATGCCGAACCCACGAAACTCCCGCTCGACTCCGTCGTAATAGCCGTGATGATAGACATAGCGCGTCATGAACCTGTTGCGACTTATCCAGTCATAGGTCTCTATGCGCTCGACCGTCTGAACCGGAAACGGCAGCTTTGTAATCCAGGGCGTCCCCGCCTCTTCATCCCGAAGATAAAATTTGGTTGAGGGCGCATACTGCACACGCGTCTCGCGTCCCATGTTGTTCTTGATGGAATTGAGCAGGTAAGGTTTTTGTCCGCTCATCAAATCTATGTAACGCATCTGGCGCGGACGTGCGCCGGGTAAAGGCGAAGACCAGACCAGGCAAGCCGTGCCGTTGCCAAGCAGGTCAACGACCATCACAGCGGATAGGTCGTCAACCTCCGGGAAATTCTCGAACTCGCGCGGCTCGCTCCAACTATTTCCAGACTGATTAATCCAACATCTGACGCGCTCGCGTCCCAAGTAAATAAGGTCTGTTGTCCCAGAGCCGTCAATGTCCGCCAGGCGAATGCGCGTCTCGCTGAACTGCTCTGGATGATCGAAGATGGGAGCATGATTCATAGTGACTTTCGTCCCAAAGCGCCCGTAGCCCAGATTGGGCCAATAGCAGACCTCTCCGTTTCTAATCCGCACTAAATCAACAAGTCCGTCGCCGCTCATGTCCGCCAGATGAATAGATTGAGTAGCGTCTGCGAAGATAAGCGCAGGCCCCTTCTCTTCGTCGTAAGACTTGCGAACTCTTTCGCCCGGTCCAAAACCTTTTGCGGCGCGCGACTGATACCAGACAAAAACTTCGTCTTCGGAAACAAGCAGGTCTGTGTGGCCGTCGCCGTCCAAGTCTATGAATTTAAGATTGGGGTCGTCCCAGCGAAGATTGGGATTGAAAAGGAAAGGCTTGAAAGGCTCCCAGTCGCCTGCATCCGTGCGTTGGAAGTAACCGGAGAACGAGCCATCAAACTGCACAAGATACTTATGCCCGTCTCCGACCATATCCATCAATTGCTGCCGACCGCTTCCCATGTCGGCCAGAGAAGGTTTCGTTGCGACCAATCGAGCGGGCGCGAATCTAGCTTGCCCCAGGTTGCGCTTGTAAACCCACGCATGATCCTGTTCGGCCAAAATGCCTGAAAGCCCCTCGCTCTCAAGGTCAATCCATTGATAGCGCGCATCACTCAGACCGACAGGCAGGTTCTCTAAACTTTCATCTTCGATAAAATGTATAGCCTCGTCCGCCACGGCTTCCGTGTAGCTCAATTCGAGCGGCGGAAAAGATTTCCGGCGATACTCGCCGCTCGCTTCGTCTCTCACGTATCCGGTTTGAGTGATTGACTTGAGCAGAGTTGCCACAGAATTCTCAGCGTGATTGAGATCAGTCGAGCGAACCAGACAGGGAGTTGACCCAAGCTCTTCGAAGTTGTGAAACATGAGGATGCGACGGCATAGACGATAAGTTCTGACTTCAAAGCCCGGGCGATAGGTGGAAAAAGCATCCGCGCGCGAAGGCCATGCAACTGCCTCTTCGACGTTCGGATTCAACTCATCGTGCTCGCCGTAATCAAAGACAACCTGAAAATGCCAGCCGCTTCGCTGGTGAGGCAGATTGTTCCCGTACGAGATTCGTTTCAGGTAGCGATTAGGAGAGTTCTGCGAGGGCGCGAGCCTGTTCTTCTCTTCAGGCGCTAGAGAATCTACGTTCTCATCATTCTCCTGTTTGTATTCGTATTGAATGACGTTGCCGCGATCATCAAAGCTCTCTTCGAGCAACCAAGTGAAGACACGTGAGTTATCTTCAGGGTCGGAAATCCTGCTTTCAGGCGAGCGGCCAAAGATGCTGGTAACGTTGTCTGTATTGACAGTCCGCCAGAAAGTTTCGCCCGTTTCTGCGTTCGTCCATCTCTCTATGCGGGCGAAAAGCCCTTCGATTCTAGGACGGTAGCGGCGTACGATGAAGCCTTCAGATTGCGGAATCTCTTCAATCCAGTCCTGCCCATTTTTAATCAAGTACGGAACAAGGTCTTCTGCGCCGGAGAGAATAAAAGTATCCGAGTCTTCATCGTCCGCATAGCGCGGCAGCCCCTTTTCCGTTTTTCTGCTGATGGATGGCACATGGAGATGCCATCCAAGACCGAAGGGGCTGTTGCCAGAACCGGAATCGTACGAGAGCAAGAGTTGCGGGTGAAAGTTGGTGCGCGAGGTCGAGGTGAAAACCGGAATACTTAAGGAGCTGGTCCCCGTTACAGGGTTGGCCGCAAACTTTTCATCCATTCCTTTGATTGCGCCGCCACCTTTAGGAAGCGAAATGGATGGCGCAGAAGTGACGAACTTTTCAGGCGTAGCCCCCTTCTTATCTTCCGTATCTCTTTTTGTTTCAGGCGGCATTATGGCTCTCCAGAAGTGTAAAAAAATCCTGCCGAAACACTTTCCTTCATTGGCAATGACGCTGTGATAACAATCACGTGTTATAGGCTGGAAGAGTGGCAAAAATTCTGAGTACAATTGGGAGCGGCTGAAGTTTACGCACGCCTTTTTCCCGCACTGCAAAATACAGGACTGAGGTTAAAAGATAAGTTTGCCTAAACAATGAAAGATGTCTCATTGAGATTCAGAGAAGAACAAGCAAAGCAGGCGCTTTCAGCAGCTACTCTTATCGTATTAATAGTGTTACTGCGAGGCTTGTCACCATATAAAAGAATATTTCTGAGGAATTATTAATAAGCGATTGCTAGGACGGCGCGAATGATATTTCAGGCGCAACCTTTTGTCAACGACTTGGATTTTAATGTCAACGCCAAGTAGTAAACTCTACTTGGGGCTAACAGGGTAGCAATAAATCGATAAGCTCGAAGACTAATGCATAGGAGCAGTCATTAAAATCAGGAAACGGTATAGCCTTATTGGAGGATGCAGAGCAGCGTGAACAGGCTTTGCACAAAAATAGCCCTAAAAATCGAATAAATGTGCAGGAGCGATTTCTGCACAAAAATTGAGTTTTGGCTTGATTATTGCTTACGCTGGAAAAGTAGTCGTTTTAATTGAAAAGACAGTAAGTTGTTCAATCTCTCTTTAGCCACAGGTGTCTGATTGTTATTGCTTCCGCAGGGCGCTTAGTCTCAATATAGATAAATGTCCTTGAATGTCGAGTGATATGGACAACTTCACTGCTAGGCCCGGCTTTAGACTTGCGACATTGGTATGGAAAGTCTAGCGTGTGCATGTCAGTTGAACTAGCTTGGAGTGCGTTCGTCAACTTTGGAATAACCGTATAGCCAGTACGAGTATAAGCGACCATGAGCGCACTGGTCATTGCCCAAGCATACTCCCCCTTAATAAATCGAATGATACCCTTGCCACAGTAATAGAATCCTACGGAGTGGCTTGAATCTACGGGCTTACACTCCACAAAAATCCAATCTTGCGAAAATCTAAATACATTTGGGCGATCAACAAGCCCAAAAATTAAATCCGGCATTTTGTCTAGGTTAGTGCCATCATAGTTTCGCACCTTGGATTCACGAGTAATATCGGTAAGTAATTGGCGGTCGAAGCCTTCAACAACGTTCTTATTAAATACCTCATCGTAAAGACGCTGATAAAGTTCATGCGTCACTTCATCCTCAACCGCAGTGAGTAAATCAAAACCAGGGCGCGGGTCTGTCCGCATTAACTCCCATGCAGCGCGGATTCCATTTTCTACTACTAAGAAAACTGAGAGTGAAACTGGGGGATGGGGCAACTTTCGAGCCCCTCCGTAAAACCCAAGAGCCATGTGTCATTCCTCGAAAGAGCCCATGTGCTGGCGCACAATTTCTGCTCCTAGTAAGCGCGCTCGGCTAGGAGTCCAGTAGCGGTACTGGTTTAGAATGCCAACAAGTAATCCGCCCTCAACATGCTGAATGATTCGTGTTGCGCCGGTGTCGTCCGCTAATCGGAGAATTAAGTCGTGAAATAAGGCATCTGGCTTTGCTATCGCCCTGCCTCTCTCTCCGATTAGCACTATACCAAAAGGAGCTTTCTGGCTAAGAAAGTGGTCGTTTGGCTTCCAAACAACAACTTGAGGTTCCTTGCCGATGACTTTGAAAAATGGACGAATCAAGCATTCGAGTCTACGTCGGAAGACTTCACGCTCCGCTGGTGTTGGATCGCTACAAGCTCTTGTTCGAGCGTCGCGGAATGGCAATTCAACTCTAAGCGTATCCTCAATGACTTCCAAATCAAGTGCGTCTAAGCCGTAGAGATCGCCGAAGAAAGCATCAATATCTTTGAAGACAGACGGATCGCTTCGCACTAGTCGCTCGGAAAGACTTATCACAGCTTTGCGTTGGTCATTACTAAGATACTCGATTGGAATGATCGGGCAATCATCAAGGTCGCCTTTCTGAAACTTACGTCGTTCAGCACCAAATTCCGCGCTGACCATCAGTGTATAGTGAGTCCAAATATTAGTATGCACGAAGAGATGCAGGTAGCGAACAGCAAGTTTTCCATATTCTGGCTCTAATCTGGCTGCCGAATAGCCGTTAAAACTCTCATTGTAGGCTACGTCAGTTAATGCTAGTAACGCGCGCCCCTTTTCCCGATGTTCACCTGGTGTTACATTCACAAGAACAAGGGGAGCGCGATAAATATCGCGCTTGCGGGGACGAACTAGTGTCAAACGGTTGAAAGGTTCAAGTTCGTCTGGACGAACCTCAAAGTCAAACAAGTCGGTAGAGTTAAGATCGGGTAAGCCCAGCAAAAAGGAAGCGTCTCGTTGTTCTTGTTCTTCGGCAATTTGGTAACCATTTCCAGCTACGAGGCCAAGGTCTGACCTCCAATACTCTCCTAAAGGTCGTGCCATTTCAGGGCTATATTTACGAATCACCTCAATATCAAGTTGAGTACCGACAGTTAATGCTTTCCACAACCATGTCTTTTCAAAAGTAGATTCGAGTTCTATTGCCTGTGCTGACTTAGAGTCAATCCGCACCTCGCCTCGCCTATTCAACACAGTGTCATACCGCGGAGTTATAAGGCGTATCACATGATTGGATTTGGGACGGCGATTCCTTGCAAATAAGAGCAAGAATGGTTGGTTCATATTAGGCCAAACGCGTGTGTCAGCAAGGTTTGAACCATTGATAATTCCTGTTACTTCAATTAGCCGGAACATTGTTTCACAAGCATAGCGCGGGATGTCTTCTTTCTTGAGCAGAATGCGAGCAGGCAGAGCCATTGCAATACGACCACTAGGTTTGCACCATTCAGTAGATTTCAGAAGAAAAGGCAAATCAGGTGCGTTGTCAGGATTCTGATAAAACTGCGCTAGTGTCGTTTCACCTTTACGCTCAATAATGGTTCTGCTGACTGTCGTAAACTCATCAGCTAAAGCCTTATACTTCTTTTTCAGACTTTTCCACGGTGGGTTACCAATTACAAGGTCAAACTGATCGTCAAAGTGTTGTCCAACATGAGTGCCCAAGCTACCAATGGCCGGGCCTCCTTCGTTATCTAGACTCTCGCGACGATGATTGAAGAGTACGCGATTCTTGAGTTCATTAAATATCAATGCTTCAGGCGGAACAGGCTTTGGATCGAGTTCTATAGCAGTGAGGTAAAGGCTGAGTGCGGATAACCTGAGCGCATAATCGCTAATGTCAAAGCCGACTAGCTGCTCATCCAGAATCTTGCGGATAGCTTTTGTATCTGGACGCGTACCCGTCTTCCTCCACCGTTCGCAATAGAGGCGACGGAACGCTAGGACTAAGAACACGCCTGCTCCGCATGCCGGATCAAGTACGCGAGCTTGGTATGCGTTAGATAGACTATCGAAGGCTTCATTTACGACTGTTGCCGCGATATTGCGTGGTGTGTAGTGAACGCTGGTTTCCTTCAATGTATCATGCTCCCACTTTCTACAGAAAGCCTCGTACACTTGGCTTAACAACCCTACCGGGACGTGGGCGAAGTCAAACTCTGCCCAAGGGAAAGAGAGTTGGTAACCCTGAGCGCCAACGTACCTTGCGCCTCGAACAATCGCGCCGAGATACGTAAACACTGCGCCGTTTGTACTTCTGTCGGCGTTCTTGAAAAACGAGCGATCACCATTATTAGTAAGAGGCAAGAAATCGCCATTAAAAGTATGGTCTAGCCATTGACAGGTTGCTGCGGCATTTTCAGGTGTATCAAAACAGGCAAAAAGGTCACTTGCACTAGGAGCAATTGCAACCACATTTTCCTCTTTGACGATTTGCCGGTCACACAAGAAACGAAAGAACAACGCACGTCCAACGAGGGAAAGAACATCTGCCTTGTTAAGCGACTGCGCAAGGGCATCGGCGCTTTCCTGAAGAAGATTGAACATCCTATCAAAAACGAAATCAACAGTCTGAGGCTGACCCTTTCCATCATATTCGCCGAGGGCCAGTCGCGAAAAGAATGTCAATGCTTCGCTTGTTCCAGCATGATAAACTTTCCACTCTGGAGTCTTGTCGTCGAGGCTGACAGGGACTACCTTGAGTTCGCCAGGCAGGATGCGAGCTAGATATGTCCGCTCACCGCGGCAAGCGAGCGAACGGCGCAGATTGCTGAGATGTGTTTCCTGCTCTTGCGGTAGTAGTGATAGCCGACTCTCATTTACGAAGAAGAGCAGGGGGCGTCCAAGATTTTCTGCAACGCCATCAGGCAATAAAGAGTGTTCACGCCGCGGTTCAACTAAATCTAGATATTCTAATAGTTTTGGGGTGGCGGAATTACCAAGCGTAAGAATATTGCTTGGACTGATGCCATATTCCAGAAGTTCAGTTTCGGTATTCAACGTTCTAAGTTTTTAGGCGAGAGGTGTCAATCACTTTTAGCACCTCTTTTGGTTCTTAGACTAAACAGACTCATAGAGTAGAGAAGCTCTTTCTGCTTTTAACTATCTGAGCCTTTCTTTGACTTCTTAGCAGTCTTTTTTCTTCTAAATGCGTAAGGCTGATCCCATCTAGCGGACTTACAATTAGGGCACACGCTGGGCCTTCCCTCTTTGCGTGGAGTCCATTCGTGCCCACATCTGCATACGCATCTGTGGGTCGTTACAGTAAACATTCCAATATGGCTTTCGGGAGTAGGGGCCACTAATCGCTCCAAGAACTTACGCAGCGATTAGTATATATCAGCAATATATACTGCCTGTAAATACTTTTCATATATACCGTTAGTATATACTAGTAGTATATACTAACGGTATATATCAATAATAGATACTAATAGTATATACTCGAAATATATATTACTAGTATCTACTAATAGTAGATAATCAGTGCCACCTTTTCCAACAGTCTATCTCAACTCCTAGTTCATACATAGACTGAACAAGACAGCAAAGGTTGTGGCAGAGCACCTTGCATAAGATTTCGTTCTTCTGCGCCGTCGCTGTCTTGCTTCTAAGTCGCTCTCCGAACTTGGCCTTTATCATGCTGAAAGTGGTTTCGACATTACTGCGCTTGTGATAGTGCATCATGAACTCGTTGTTGTTGTAACTGTAGTAATGCCAGAGCCGATACCACACGCCCGACTTATCATTGTAATGGTGCGCGTTTGAGTTGATCTTGAACGGTATGTATGACTCTGCGCCTTTAGCCGCAACTTGCCGAAGATTCTCGGCTGACAAATAAGCCTTATCAGCCGACACCTCGCGCAGCTTGAAGTTCTGCGACGTAGCTTCAACAAGAGGCTTGAAATAAAGAATGTCGTTTGAGTAGCCATCCGAGATTTCAACGCTCGTCACGATATTAGTTTTCACTCCGCACATGATATGCGCTTTGAGCCAGCCCATCATGCTGATCTCTTCCGGCTCATCACTGTACTTCGTTTTGAACCATCTTGTTGCTATCCCTGTAGAGAAGCCTGATGAGTCAACGGCAAAGTCCTGCTCAATAGCTTTCAGTGGCAAGCTAGACTGAGATATGAGGCTTGTCAGGCAATCGGTCATCTCTTCAAGTTCTAGGTAATTGAAAATCGAATTGAAGTGAGGGCATCTTGAGATGTAACCGCGCCTTTGCGTTTCTTTCAAATCACTAATGAAGCGACGGCCAGAAATGAGAGAATAGACTTTGAAAACCACTGCGAAGATCATCTCGCCTAGAGGTAGCCTAGTACGTCCAGCGCCGGGTTTCTTCGGTAAACTCTCTATCCCTCGACAGAGTTCGTAAAGCAGTTCTTGAAACTTAGCCTTCTCATTCGTCTGCGCCTTATTGTATTCATGCCATGCCTGCTTATAAGTGGGCTTGCGAGGCAATTCGGGAATCTGTGTAATCTGCGTAGGGTGAAGGTGAGCATAAACCGCGTGAATGTGCTTGCACGGTCGGCGTCTGCTTTCAAAGTCTGGACAGGTACAGGTCTGCTCCTTGCGTCCGTACCTAACGGTATATTTTCTGTTGCTTGTTTGAGACGGAACAATCCATAATTTTCCATCTTGTTGTATATGTGATGAAGCTGCGATATGCAGCCCTTTGATTTGGCGAGTTTCCATTGTGCTTGACCTCTTTCGGCGCTTGCGGCACAATGAAGATATGTCGGCTACAGTGTGTGCAAGCACGCTGTGGTTGAATAAGTCCAGTTGAGTGTTACAGCACTTGGCTGGACTTTCTCTTTGTCTAAGAGCTTTCAAAGATGCACGCATGGTACTACTTTTCACTCATGAAATCAATGGTTATTCACTTGGAAATAAAAGATTTAGCGCACTATTTGGGGCATTAAAAACTAGGGTTACAGGTCGGTTTATGAGGCTCAGGGAGCATAGATCAAGCATGAAAGAAAATGAGGTTTCTTTCAATAGAAAAATCTGCGCGCTTCTTGGGAAAGCAAAAAATGAAGTGAATTAATTTTTGTGCAGGACGACTAATTCTTGTGCAGAATGTGCCAAAGTTGTATTTTTGTGTAAAGCCGCGTGAACACTACTTCAATCAGGAGAACTTAAGGCTAATTGCAAATTTAGTTATGCTTTCTTCATATACTACTTCAAGTCCTTTGTTTGTATAGTTTTGTGCAAAAAGATTTGCGCTTGTCACAAAAATGTTGAGAAAAGTGCATTTTGTGCTTGACACCTCACAAAACTTCGGTATAATTTCACACACTGCTGAGCAAGACTAAAAATTGAAATCATGCTTGGTACTTTTACAGTTACTTGATAAATGTGGCTGATGTCGCTTTGAACTGAATGCCTACTCAATGTGCGTGAGGTTTTTGGGGTGAAGGCGACCGTTTCTTTGAGCCGCATGGAATCTTACTCGCCCGCTAACACGCACCACCTTGAATTACAGGATCGGACGTAGGTGACGATTCTCAGTTCTTTGCTATAGCCACCCTGTTTCCCCGAGCCTGCCCAAATGTTCTACGGCCCCGCTGATCCGAAAGGATTGACGGGGCTTCTTCCTTTTCAGGACTGCAAAATTTTTGCATACGGCAATTTCAATGCGCATATTACATAGCTAATCCGCCGTCCACCTGAATGACCTGGCCTGTGATGTATCGCGCGTCATCAGAGAGCAGGAAGCAGGCGATGCGTGCCACTTCGTCTGCCTGTGCAAAGCGCCCCAGGGGAATTTGTTCGAGAATCTTTGCGCGGTAGCCCTCATCCAAAGCTCCGGCCATATCCGTTTCGACCATGCCGAGCGCCAAGGCGTTGACTGTAACTTTGCGGCTGGCGACCTCTTTCGCCAGAGCTTTCGTTAATCCAACCATACCTGCCTTTGACGCAGAGTAGTTTGACTGGCCTGGCATCCCAACGCTTCCGCTGATTGAAGAGATATTCAGGATGGACGCGCCGCCTTCCTGCCTGAGCATGAATCGCAGCGCAGCCTTTGAGAAATTCCATGCGCCTTTGAGATTAGTGTCAATGACAGCGTCCCAATCATCTTCTTTCATGCGAAGGATAAGTTGGTCGCGCGTGATGCCAGCGTTGTTGACCAAAAAATCTATGCGACCGAAAACATCTTTGGTCTGTTTGACCATCTCAGCCGCAGCATCCGTCCGAGCAACATCACACTGAGTCGAGAGAGAGCGCACACCCATCGCTTCAATCTCTTCTTTCAAAGCGTCAGCGGCTTCAGCGCTCCTTGCGTAGTTGAAAGCAATGTCCGCGCCGCGTCGCGCAAGCTCAATGGCGATTGCGCGACCAATGCCGCGTGTTGCTCCTGTGACAATAGCAACGCGACCTGAAAATTGTTTGACAGTTTCGCTCAAAGTTTCTTCCCTCCAAAATTTTTTGAAGAGACCGTATTGAAGATGAAATGCGGCCTTTGAAAGTCTGGAAAATTTGAAATCCGAACTGTTAGATGGTTATCAAGTGAACGACTCACGCAGCAAGCGTGCGGAGTATCTAAACTAGATTGAGATCCAAAACTTATTCATTCAAATCCAATGACCGCAGATATTTTTTGAACTCTGAACTGAGGTCTGCTCGTTTAAGCGCGAACTCGACCGTGGCAATTAGAAAGCCTAGTTTGTCGCCAGCATCGTGGCGCGTGCCACGAAAGCGCACTGCGTAGAACGGTCTCTTCTTAAGCAGCGAGCGCATAGCGTCTGTGATCTGTATTTCGCCGCCAGCGCCGGGGCGTGTCGTCTCGATTTCGTTGAAGATGTCGGGCGTTAAAATGTAACGACCAATGATCGCTAGGTCTGAAGGCGCTTCTTCGAAACGTGGCTTTTCGACCATATCTTTTATCTTGAAAACTCCCGGCTCGACCTCTTCCGCATCAATAGCGCCGAAGCGCGAGATGGCTTCACCTTCGACCTGCATAGTGCCTATGACGGGAGCGTTGTACTTTTCATAAACGTCAATCATCTGCCGTAGCGCGGGAGTTTCAGAATCAACTATGTCGTCGCCTAGCATGACGGCGAAAGGCTCGTCGCCCACCAGATCGCGCGCTTGCAGGATTGCATGTCCCAGACCAAGCGCCTCCTTCTGACGCACGTAGCCGAAGCGCGCCATATCGGAGATCGCGCGCATGGCTTTCAAATCGCTCTCTTTTCCGCGCTCTTTCAGAAGTTGCTCAAGCTCGAACGAAATGTCGAAGTGATCTTCGATGGCCGTTTTGCCGCGCCCCGTTACGATGATGACGGACTCTATGCCGGATGCGACCGCTTCTTCAACAACATATTGTATGAGCGGCTTGTCAACGAGCGGCAGCATCTCTTTCGGAGATGCTTTCGTAGCAGGCAGGAATCGCGTGCCCAAACCTGCTGCTGGAAAAACTGCTTTGCGAATCGGTGCTGGCATAAACGGGTAGCGCCTCGTTGAGTAATAAGAAGAGCGAACGTGTGCGACTCGCCTCAAGCGTCCGGTTTACTTCGCACTGCTCTTGCTTGACACGCGCGCGAAGCGTCCGGTAGTTTCAAATTTTTCGCGCAGGATGGCTTTCATAACATAAGGAGAAGGGCTACGGCAAATGCTTGATCTTAATTTCGTTCGTGAGAATCTTGAAAGGGTGCGCGCGGCGCTTGAAAAGCGCGGCATGCCGACAGAAGTTCTGGACGACTTCACTCAGGCCGACGGCATACGACGCCAAGCAATCGCTGAGTCTGATCAGCTCAACTCTGAGCGCAACAAGGCGAGTCGTGAGATTGGCGCGTTAATGAAGGAAGGAAAACGTGAAGATGCGAAAGATCGTCGCGAACAGGTGACTCTTCTCAAGGAGAGCATTGCTACACGCGACCGCGAGCGCGACGCTGCCGAAGCGCGAATGCGTCAACTGCTTTCGACGCTTCCAAACATTCCGCATGAAAGCGTTCCCGTCGGCAAAGATGAAGCCGCCAATGTCGAGATTCGACGCTGGGGCGCGAAACCCGAATTCGATTTCGAGCCGAAGGATCACGTTGATCTTGGCACGAAGCTTGGAATTTTAGACCTTGAGCGTGCGAGTAAAATCGCTAGTGCGCGTTTCGCTATCTTGAACGGCGCGGGCGCTAGACTGGAACGCGCGCTCATAAATTTCATGCTTGAGCTTCACACGAGCGAGCACGGATACAGGGAGACTCTGCCGCCGTTCATAGTCAACGCTGCCTCGCTCTTCGGCACAGGGCAACTTCCTAAATTCGAGGAAGACCTTTTCAAGCTGGAAGACGAGCGCAACCTTTATCTGATTCCGACCGCCGAAGTTCCCGTGACGAACTATCACCGCGATGAGATTCTTGACGCAGCAGAGCTTCCAATGAAGTGGACGGCGTACACGCCTTGCTTTCGCTCGGAAGCTGGGAGCTACGGGCGCGATACGCGCGGCGTGATTCGTCAACATCAGTTCGAGAAAGTGGAGCTTGTCAAATACGCTCTGCCTGAAAATTCCTACGAAGAACTTGAAGCACTGACGCGCGATGCGGAAAGAGTTTTACAACTTCTGGGGATTCATTATCGCGTTGTCGCGCTCTCAACGGGCGACTTAGGTTTCGGCGCGGCCAAGACTTATGACATAGAGGTCTGGCTGCCTTCGCAGAAGACTTTCAGGGAAATCTCTTCGTGCTCGAACTACGAAGAGTTTCAAGCGCGTCGCGCGCAGATTCGATTCCGTCGCGCGGGGCGAGCTAAACCTGAATATGTTCACACGCTGAACGGTTCGGGCTTAGCCATAGGGCGAACGTGGATTGCGGTTCTTGAGAATTACCAGCAACGGGATGGATCAATCGTGATTCCAGAAGCGTTGCTTCCGTACATGAACGGGCTGGAGAAAATTGAAGCGAGCGTTCTATAAATATTACGGTTTGTAATTGAGTGCGACCGTTGCGACACAGCCGCTTGGTCAGTACCGCCTGCGGTAGCGGGCGGGCTATTGAAGGGATGAGGGCGGAGGGATGAGGGATGAATAAGAAGGAGTGGAAGCGTCAACATGCAATTAGCTCAATTCTTACTCATCCCTCATCCCTCATCCTTCATCCCTCTGTCCCCCGCCCGCTACCGCAGGCGGTACTGACTTGAGTCGCGCTCAATTGCAAATCGCTATAATCGAAAAGATGAAAGATGGTCGCGCAAATCAACGCGCGGCCATCTTCTTTTACCGGCAAAGGCTTCATTTCAACCTCGATCTCTTCCTAAAACTCAAAGAGAACGAAAAGTTTTCGCACAGGTATCGTCAAAACTTTCTGCGACGCTTTTTTGGGTAAACACTAGCGTGAGTGTAATTTTCAAGGGAGATAGGAGAATGGCTAATACTATGCAAGAAGCACTACAGGACGCAGGGTTGGTTAACGAGCAGGGAGAAATCAATTTAGAACGGGGCGGCGCGGGCGGCGTAAACGTTGGAGAGATTGAGCGATGGGCTTCGGCTGTGGGCGGCGGGGCGCTTGCGCTCTACGGCCTTGCGCGCGGGTTTCAGCGCGGCGCGTGGGACGGATTCGTGATGGCGCTAGTGGGCGGCGCTCTTGTCTATCGCGGTGTAACAGGCCACTGCGATTTTTATGAAGTTGCGGGCATTAATACGGCTGGGACGGAAGGCGAAACGAAGCGAAGCCCTGTTGTGAGCGTTCCGGCTAATAGAGGAATCAAGGTAGAAAAAAGCGTGACAATCAATCGTTCGCCTGCGGAGCTTTACCAGTTCTGGCGCAATCTTGAAAACCTGCCGCGCTTCATGAATCATCTTGAGTCCGTGCGTGTCACGGATGAGAAGCGCTCGCACTGGATTGCGAAAGCGCCTGCGGGAAGCACTGTTGAATGGGACGCGGAAATTTACAACGAGAAGGAAGGCGAGTTGATAGCGTGGCGCTCGCTCGAAGGTTCTGAGGTTGACAATGCCGGCAGCGTACATTTTGAAGCTGCGCCCGGTGGACGAGGCTCTATAGTGCGCGTCATCCTCAAATATGATCCGCCTGCCGGAATCATAGGCGCTAACGTGGCAAAGCTTTTCGGCGAAGAGCCTTCGCAGCAGATAGAAGAAGACCTGCGCCGCTTCAAGCAATTGATGGAAGCGGGCGAGACCGCCACCACCGAAGGCCAGACTTCTGGGCGCAGCGCAACGGCATAAAGAGAAGGCAAAAGTAAAAAGGTAAAAGTAAAAAGTGCGGACAAAAGCATTTTGATTAAATTTGGTTTCCCCTAACTTTTGCCTTTTAACTTTTTACTTTTGCCTTAATTAAGGGGTGAATACTCAATGAAAGCGCTTTGCTGGTATGGAAAGGCGGACGTTCGTGTGGAGGATGTGCCGGAGCCAAAGATACTGAACCCGCGCGACGCTATCATTCAGATCACGCGCACAGCCATCTGCGGATCAGACCTGCACCTGTACGACGGTTACATTCCTACTATGGAGAAGGGCGACATACTCGGTCATGAGTTCATGGGCGAGGTGGTCGAAGTGGGAGATGCTGTTAAGAATTTGAAAGTGGGTGACCGCGTTGTTGTGCCGTTCACTATCTCATGCG
>MNJR01000110.1:0-35736 GCA_001920415.1 Acidobacteria bacterium 13_1_20CM_3_53_8
TACGCTTGAAAAAGAGCGAGAAGAAGTTTGCGCGATAGTAATTGATTGCCGAATGAAGCGCACGCGGCTCGCGCATGGCCTGTTTGTAAACGGCTATGTCCGTGTCGCTGAAGCTTCCGCGCCGCCCGACCGTATCTTTGAAAGTCTTCTCGATTGCCTCGTAATCGTTCCTGCTCATCAACCATTCTGGCAGATGCGGAATCTGGAAGAAGAGCATGTACCAGCTTCTCAAAGCCTGCCGCCAGGTCAAATTGGCTCGCCATGCAGCGGCAGGCGGAACCTGCATGGCTACGAGTTTCGAGACGTATTCAGGATTTCTCTGCGCTACAGCCCAAGCAATGCCCGCGCCCCAATCGTGGCCGACCACATGAGCATCGCGCGCGCCGAAGTGGCGAATCAATCCAAGCACGTCGTCAACCAGAAGATCAATCCTGTAATCCTCAATGCGCGGCGGCTTGTCGCTCAAGTTGTATCCGCGCATGTCTGGCGCGACCACTGTGAAACGATCACCGAGCGCCATCAACTGATGACGCCAAGAGTACCAGCATTCAGGAAACCCATGAAGCAGCACCACAAGCTTCTGACCGTTCCCACGCTCAGCATAATGTAGACGAACACCGCCCACCTGCGCGTATCCATGCCGTATGGAAGACTCTAAGCTTTCAAGATTTTCATTCATATAAATGGGAGTGATAGGGAGAACAGTTTTAAGTTTTCAGTTTTCAGTTTTCAGCAAAAGCATTTCTCTTCTTTCTGAAAACTGAAAACTGAAAACTTAAAACTGCTCTTATCACTGTATCTCCATCTTCACTACCTCTTGATCTGCAACATCTATCTCCATGCGTAGCAGTGCGGTCGAGAATGTTTTGCCCTGCGCGTCTGTCATCAAGGAGAGAGTGCCGCCGCCGTCCAGGCTTTCGTGTAGAAGAAAGTTGAGGGCTGAGAGGTTAGGTAACTCGAACCTTTCGACCTCGCCTTTGCAGATGCCTTTGAAATGCTGTTTCACACGCTCGGCAGTCACCTCGCGCACTAGAAGCGGGTAGAACTCGTCGCGCAGCGCAATGAGTCCTACGTTTGCGGTGTCGCCTTTATCGCCAGAGCGCGCGTGGGCTAGTTTTGTAAGTTGTACGCGCATGATCTTTCTTCTAGCTCAATCAAAGCACAAGATTTGGAACATGACCAAAGAACTATCCACGAATCCACACGAAACTACACGAATAAAACCAAGATATTTCGTGTCGTTTTGTGTGAATTCGTGGATCATATTTTTTCATCTGTCCTAATCACGCCGGTTTCGATTTAGAGCTTTAATAATCTTCAATATGCTTTCAACTAACCGGGATAAGACCTTCTTTGTAGAGCGACAGCCAGTGAAAAGCTACTACGACGAGCGAGTGTGTGATTGTTCCGTTGGCGATAAGCGCGGGCACTTGCGCAAGCGGCACAAGACGAACGATGGTCTGCTCCGTGCCGTCAAAAACAGGCTCGCTCTCGAAACGAACGTCGCGCGCAAGGAAAGTGTGAATCCAGTTGTTTTGAATCGCAGGGTTGGGCCGAGTCTTTCCGAGTTGGACAATACGGGCTGCCCTGTATCCGGTCTCCTCAAACATTTCACGCGGCGCAGCTTCCTTCGGAGTTTCGTTTCGGTCAACCATCCCGCCGGGAATTTCCAGCGTCACCTCTTCAATCCCATGCCTGTACTGCTCAATCATCACGACCTCTTCATTCGCAGTGAGCGGAATAATGTTGATCCAGTCCGGCGCTTCAATGCAATAGAAATCGTGCTCAAGATTCGTGAGAGGGTTGACGCTCCAATCACGCCTTACTTGAAACACGCGGCAGTCGCTTATAGCTTCAGAGCGCGAGCGAGTCCATTTTAGAGACGCGGGGACACAGGAAAAGCTGGACGCGGGGACGCGGGGACGCGGAGACGCGGAGAAAGAAAAAGATGGTGAAGGGTTTGATGAAGAGTTACTCGAATCTTCCTCTTTCGCCGCGTCTCCGCGTCCCCGCGTCCCCGCGTCCGATCTTCCTCTCACGCTTCTATAACCTCCACGCGCGGCTTAATCTCGGCCTTGGGAATAAGCGCGGGCCAGTAGGCGACTATCTCTTCGACTTTCGGGCGACCACCTGCAAAGCCTGTGACAGCCGGAGGCCCGGTGAGAATCAGCGGCGCTATCTCTTTCGTGAATCTCTCGACTGCGCTGCGGTTGTCGCTTCTGACGCCGACGCGCAACTGCACTTCTGCCAAGTCTGGCGATGGAGTTCCTGCTAGCGGGCCATGTGTGGCGTTCGCGCCGACAAATTCCGTCAGGATTTGATTGAACTTCAGGCCGAGTCTTTCAAGACGGGAGCGTAGGATTTTGTCTGCGGCCTGAGCTTTTTCGTAAGCATCCGGCCAAGCGTAGACGAGCGTGCCGACCGATTTGAATCCAGCAGAATAACTTATTGAAACTTTCAGAGAATCGGTCGCTGGTCTGCCCTTTATTCCATAAACACGCACGCGATTCAGGCCAGCGTCTTCTAGATGTATAGTCGTGAAATCCGCAACGCAGTCGGGCGTGATGTAACTCATGGGATCGCCCATCTCGTAAAGGAGTTGCTCTTTAATTGTTTGCACGCTCACGCGCCCACCCGTGCCTTCGTGCTTTGTAACTACGAACGTGCCGTCCGCCGAAGCTTCTACAATCGGGAATCCAACGTTAGCCAAGTCTGGGATGCTGCGCCACTCGTACTGGCAGTTTCCGCCGGAGCATTGAGCGCCGCATTCAATGATGTGCCCCGCGATTGTTCCGGCTGAGAGTTTATCCCAATCATCCTCACGCCATCCGAACTCATGTATGATTGGCGCGAGCGTCAACCCTGTATCAGTCGCGCGGCCTGTGATAACTATCTGCGCTCCCTTATTCAGCGCTTCGACCATAGGCCACGCGCCCAGATAAGCGTTCGCGCTCTGAATACGCTCGCGCACAATCGAGAGCGGTTCTCCCGTGTCCATGCTCCTCAATTCGATTCCGCGCGCAAGTAGTTCATCAATGCGATCAAGAATATCGTCGCCAGTGACTATGCCGATTTTGAATTTTCGGGAAAGGTTGAGTTCGCGCGCAACATCTCGCACGGCATCTGCACAGCCGCGCACGTTAACGCCGCCCGCGTTTGCCATGACCTTGATGTCGCGCTCAACGCAAGCGTGAAGAATCTGCTTCACTAGAGGCACGAAGTCGCGCGCGTATCCGGCAGAAGGGTCGCGCGCGCGCTGCTTCTGCATGATTGACATCGTGACCTCGGCCAGATAGTCGAGCATCAAGTAATCAATGGGGCCGCCTTCAACCTGTCGAACAGGCGCGTCCAGCAAATCCCCCCAGAACCCTTGCCCGCCAGCAACGAGAATTTTTTCTTTCATAAACAGTCTGGAGTCTGGAGTCTAGAGTCTGGAGTCAGAAGAAGAAAAGCTTTCCTGCTTTTGACTCCAGACTCTAGACTCCAGACTCCAGACTTCATATAGAGATGCGGGCGGCGCATTCCTTATTTAAGGAGCGTGCCGCCCGCGCCGTTTTCATCAAGCGACAATCTCAAGACGATTACCTTAATAGATTACCGCTCGCAATTATCTGTTGCCTCTTAGAGCAACCCTCCCGGCGGCATTGAGTTCGAGTTCATGTTGCCGCCCATATCCATATTGCTGTTCGTATTCCCGCCGCGACGACCGCGACGACCACGGCGGCGAGCCGGGGTTGCCGGAGTCGCAGGCTCTGCGGGAGTCGCTGAAGTCTCGCCGGGTTGAGCCGGTGTCGCAGGCTCAGCCGGAGTAGCAGGCATAGCGCCGCGCGCTCTACGACCGCGATGACGACCACCACCGCCGCCAGCCGGGGTGAACGTGCAGACGTGGTTTGCGCCCGGAACGGTCATGAACGTTAGCCTGTCGCCCATCTTTTTCGCTCGCATTGAGACGATTGTCGGAGGCGTAGTACCCGTTGCTTCGCCGAACTGCATTGCGACGCCCGTGTAGCCGCGCGTAGTTACCGCAGTGATGCGACCGGACTTTGTATCCGACCCGCTCGTCCATGTGAACGTGTTGCCGGTGATTGTCAGTGTGCCGTCGCCTGTTGCGCCCGCGTCGCCGCAATTGAAAGTGCCTGTGTATGTGCCGGAGAGGTCTGTCTGCTCTCCGCCCTCAGCACCGCCTGTCGTCACCATTGTCGAGTTGGCATTTGCCATCCCGCTGGTCATTGCTCTTGTGCCGCGACGACCACGATGACGGCGACCCGTGCCCGTATTGCCGGTCATCATGCCGCCCGTATTCTCCTGCATAGTCCCGCCAGTGTTCTCGTTCGACATGGTGCTGGTGTCGCTCATATTAGCATTGGCCGGGCGTGAACGGCGGCTGCCGCGACGGGTGCTACGGTGTGTGGATGTATTTGTAGTCGTCGTGTTCGAGGTCATAGAGCTTCCGCGCGTGGTCTCTTCCTGCGCTGATACAACCAGACCAGCGCCGACCAGAATCGCGGTGACGATGAACACGAACAACATTTTGAACAAGCCTGTTCTGTTGCTGTAGCTCACTGTTTTTCCTCCTCGTGTTGTATCGCGCATGTTTCAAATGAAAACTGTATTGCGCGCAAAGTTAAAGACGGCGGAGACCGCTACAAATCTCTAAGCAGTAACCGCAGAACAAATTTTCGGAAGGCAAAAGTAAAAAGGTAAAAGGCAAAAGGGACAAGGCGAAAGCATTTTTACATCTTTAATTAAAATATGGTTTCCGCCTTCCTTTTTACTTTTACCTTTTTACTTTTACCTTCTTCACTAAAAGAGCGAAGCGGGCAGCACGAATGGGCCAAGATGCGGGCCGCCGTAATTGAGCGAAGTGCGCAATGACAATTCGAGCGCATCGCGCGTCTGCTCAGGCGCTATGACTGCGTCAACGAAGCCGCGCGCTGCCGCGAATTTCGCGTCCAACTGCTGCTCGTAATTTTCGCGCACGCGCTCCATCTCCCGTTTCAACTCGTCGTCCGGCTCTCGCCCTTCCCTTTTCAACTTTTCAAGCTGAGTGCCGTAGACGGCCTGCACAGCCGACTCGCCTTCCATCACGCCCATGCGCCCTGTGGGCCAACTGAAAATAAAATCAGGATCGAAGCCCTGACCCGCCATAGCGTAGTATCCAGCACCCGAAGCGTGATTGATGGTCAGAACAATTTTCGGGACAAAGGCCGTCGCCATCGCTTCTACAAAGCGCGCGCCCGCGCGGATTATTCCAGAATGCTCTGCTTCCGGGCCGACCATGAACCCGGACACGTCCTGTACGAAGAGGAGCGGCGTCTTGTGACGATTGCAGGTCTCTATGAAGTAAGCGACCTTTTCAGCCGACTCGGAATAAACTATGCCGCCGAAGCGAGGCGGTTCACCGGGCTGGCGAATCATGCCTCGACTGTTTGCAATCACGCCGACTTGAATCCCGCAAACGCGCGCGTGCCCCGTTATCATCTCGCGCGCGTAGTCAGCTTGAAACTCATCCAGGTGGCCTTCGTCCAGGATGCAGGCCAGCACCTCGCGCATGTCGTAAGGCTGGCGGTGATCAAGTGGAAGCAGGTCGTATAGGTCTGACAAAGGGCGCGCCGCGTCCACGCTTTCAGCAATCGAGACGACCGCTTCTGCTTTGACTGGAAGCTCTGAGACGAACTCCCTTATCTTCGCCAGGCAAGCCTGATCGTCAGCAACGCGGTAATGCGCGACGCCGGAAACGGCGTTGTGCGTGCGCGCCCCACCCAAGCTCTCATTATCAATCGTCTGCCCAGTAGCCCCTTTGACCAGATTCGCGCCTCCCAGCCCCATGAACGAAGTGCCCTCGACCATCACTATGATGTCCGAGAGAGCCGGAAGATAAGCGCCCCCGGCAATGCACGGCCCCATCACGGCTGCTATCTGCGGAATTTTCAGATAGTGGCGCATGATAGAGTTGTAATAGAAGATTCGCGCCGCGCCGTACTGACCGGGAAAGACTCCGCCTTGATACGGCAAATTCACACCAGCCGAGTCAACCAGATAAATAATTGGCACGTGCGAGCGCATGGCAGTCTCCTGCGCACGCAAAATTTTCTTGATGGTCTCAGGCCACCATGAGCCAGCTTTCACAGTCGCGTCGTTTGCAACGACTACGGCTTCGCGCCCGCCTATTCTGCCCAGCACAGTGACGACGCCAGCAGCAGGCGCAAGGCCTTCGTACTGGTCATAAGCCACTAGCAGACCTATTTCCTGCGTGTAACTCTCTTTGTCAAGGAGCAGTTCGATGCGCTCGCGCGCCGTGAGCTTCCCTTGGTCGTGCTGCCGCTCTATCTTATCGGGGCCTCCGCCCCTACGAAGCTTTGCTTCCAGCCGCCCAAGTTCCTCGGTCAATCGGCGCAGGCGTCCACCGCTACTCTTTGAAGCCGGTCGTTGTTCAGACTTCATCTTGACTTCAGACCGGCCTGCGCCCTGTACCCCTTCTCACGCGAGCACTTCGCTATCAGCCGTCTTAAATAAATTTAGTGCTTTAAGATGTCACAAAATACCACAGGACGGGGATTTAAGACAACAATAGGCTGGGTTGAGAACGAGACGGAAGTAGGAATGATGAGGGATGAAAGAAGAGTTATTAAGCCGTCTTTAGACGGCGATAGAGTAAAGCCCTGTGCGTAAGCGCCGGGTAAAGGATAGCAATAATATGCTGAAGCCCGCGTGAGCGGGCGACAGAGGTTTCATAGTTAATGTTCTGTCGCCCGCTCACGCGGGCTTGATTATCTTTATTCACATTTTTACCCGGTGCTTACGCACCGGGCTTTACTCTGCCGCCCGCTTGCGCGGGCTTAAACCCAAACTTTGCGTAAGGTGAGTTAAGTCTTCACATCCTTCTGTCCTGCCTTTCATCGCGGTAATGACCTGTTCTTGCCCATGATTCTACTGCCAGAGCATTCTCATCAGAGTATTCCGGTTAAAATTTGACGGCGCGCCTTCAAGAATTGCCACGCGCTGCCCGCGTCGCTCCATCACCACAGAGCCTTCACTCGTTTGCCATGCGCGTGCCGTCTCTGCCGGTCTTCCATTCGCCTCTGTCGAATTCGGATAACGCGCGGCGGTTCGCTTTGCGTAGGCATCGTAAAATTCTATGGCATCCTGCTCTGTGTCCCAAGCAGTTATTTGCGCGACGACTACGCCGCCCGTTCTCTGGTTCTCGTAAACGGCATAGCGGTCGCCACCCCAGCCTTCCGACGCACGCCCTGCCTCCGCGCCAGACTTAATATACTCGCTCAGTATTTCGTAGTAGCCCCATTCGCCGTTCACGTCGTAATCAATCCGCTTCCAGTCTGAGCCTAACTGCGAGGCTATGTTCGCCATGTTGATTTTTACGGGAGCTTCGTGCGCGAAATATTTTGCAGGATGTAGAATCTGTTCTGTTGACTGCGGCAAGTCCGTGAAAGCCTTTGAGACAGCCTCCCAGCCGCCTCTATCTTGAACTGTGCTGACCCAATTCCTTCCCTGCTCGTAAGGAAACATTAATGTCTCGCGCAGCGCTCGCGGCGCACTGTCGAACATCTCCATGCTAGTCCCGCTCGTCATCATTGATTTTACGAAAGCCAGGGCGCGCAACGGATTTCTCTCAAGATACTTCTGCATCACCAGCGACGCATCGCCTTCAATGAGAGCGTGCGCTGAAATCTCTGCGTCGGAATCGCCTCTGGGCCAATGCTCGAAGCGGCGCAGGTTGAAATGCTGATCCTGAAGCGCGTGCGTCAATTCATGAGCCATCACAGGCTTCTGTCCGTCAAGATCAATCCAGTCGGCCAGATAAAATTCCTGCGTCTTAGGCTCGTAGTAGCCAGCGACCTGCTCCGTCAACAGCTTAATCAGAAATGGACGTAGCTGAAAATCGGCAGGCGCAAGACCCAGTTTTTTAAAGGCCACTTCCGAGGCGTGCATCTCTTCCGGCGTTGTGTCCTCTTCAAGATTCTTCATAATCATGCGCTCGATCTCGCTGCGAGACTGCGCGCCGGATTTCACGCGATTCAAGATGGGAAGCTGTCGTATCTCGCTTGTTTCGCGCAGCACCGCTTCGGTTGCCGCCTCAATGGAAGCGGCGCGCGCATTCGCAGGCGCTGGCGGCGTGGCGTGTTGCGCGCTCGCCTGTCGCACTGGCGCTAGCGCGAGGGTGGTTGCGAGCATGGAGATTGATAAAAGAAAAGCTATTTGCCGTCTGATTTGCTTTGACATTGCGAACCTTTCGCTTTTATAGTCCCTCGAAATAAGCAATTTCCCAAAAGACCTTTTAGGACAAGGGGAAACCGTTTGGGCCTCTTGACCGAAAGCGGGGAGAATCTTTTTTCAGATGATGTACCAGCCCGAAGAAGATGCTTTGTTCGACGAGTGGCACGAGACTATCATACGTGTGCGCTACTCCGAGACGGACAAGATGGGCGTGGTCTATCACGCCAACTATCTAGTCTGGTTCGAGATAGGTCGAACGGAATTCTGCCGCGCGCGCGGCTTCTCCTACCGCGACATGGAAGAGAACGAAGACGCCTTTCTGGTTGTTGCCGAAAGCTACTGTCGTTACAAGGCGGCAGCCTATTACGACGACGAGTTGATGGTTCGAACTCACATAACAGAGAAGCGGCGTCGCTCTCTCAGATTCGGCTACGAGATCATACGAGTCTCCGACGGCCAGATAATAGCCGAAGGCGAAACCGGCCACGTCGTCACAGACTCTAGAGGCCACGTCCGCTCGTTCCCAGAGCAATACAACGCGCTCCTTGCGGCTCACCCAATCCTGCCCGGCCAGGCCGAACGCGTTCCAGAAAATAATCCACCGGAATAAAACAGTCTGAAGTCCGGTTATTTTAGATTTTCGATTTTGGATTTTCGATTGGAAGAAGCGGAAAAGCTCTTAAATCGAAAATCGCAAATCCAAAATCGAAAATCAATCTGACTCCAGACTGTTTTACGATTTGTGTGGAAGCGAGAGCCTCTGAATCGAGTTGGCTCGACCCGTCTCTTCATCAATGTCAATGATGACGGCGTTGATGCGCACGTCGCCCGTAGAGTGTTCGGCGCGTTTGTGTATGACTGACGTGAAGCGCTTAATCACGTCCAAAGTCTCCATGCCTATAACTCCCGCGTGGCTTCCGGTCATCCCTATGTCTGTGATGAAGGCTGTTCCCTTCGGCAGAATTCTTTCGTCTGCGGTCTGCACGTGTGTGTGCGAGCCTGTGACGGATGAAACTCGACCGTCCAGAAAATGTCCCATTGCAGCCTTCTCTGATGTGGCCTCCGCGTGCATGTCAACGATTCTGATTTTCACTTCTGCCGGTAACGAAGAGAGCGCATCATCAGCCGCGCGGAATGGATCATCAACTGCATGCATGAAGACACGACCTATAAGATTGATGACGGCGACGCGCGCGCCCTTCACCGTCCCCGTCCATACGCCTTTTCCGGGCGTGCCCTTCGGATAGTTTGCAGGACGGAGCAGACGCGTCTGCTTTTCTATGTAAGGGATAACCTCGCGCTTGTCGAAGATGTGATTGCCGGATGTCATCACGTCAATTCCGGCTGCGAAAAGCTGGTCTGCTAGCTGCGGCGTAATGGAGAACCCGCCCGCCACGTTCTCCGCATTCATAACAGCGAAGTCAATCTCGTGCTGCTCGCGCAAATCCTGTATGCGCTCCATTACGGCCACACGCCCTGGCCGCGCCACCACGTCCCCCATTATCAAAACACGCATTAACTCTCTTTCAACTTTCTAAAAAGAACAGTTTTCAGTTTACAGTTTTCAGTTTTCAGAAAAGGCTTTTCGCTTCTCTCTGAAAACTGAAAACTAAAAACTGAAAACTGTTTTTTGAAATGGCTGGAGGGAAGTCCGCCGTAAGCCGTCCCGAAGCCGGGATTGAACCTGCACTTAACAGGTGGGTGACCTCTTATTAAGCCGCGGCCTCTGGCAATTCCTTAACTCTGAAGGAATGCACTGGCCCTGAAATGCGGCATCGGTCTCCCTTTCAATTGGCGTTGGCTCAATCATCGAAACTCGGCAACGCACCCCGCAGAGTATGTTCCCTCCGCCGTGAGAGATAATATCACAAGCGCGGAATGAGGTGAAAGAAGAGTTTTAATGAAGTGATTACTGGCTGACGGATAGAAGAAATTATGACGCGGGAATTTTCGGCGTATAAAAAGCACCCGCAAGCTGCCTATGAGCCTGCGGGTGCTTAGTGTGAAAGATTAAGTCCTTTCTTTAGTGAAGCAGGAACACGTCGTAAGCCCAACGTCCCAAATCCCTGTGATTCACTCCATACACTTTAGCTCTGTACCTGAAAGTATTGCCATAACGGTCTGTACGGCGCGACTCCCTGTAGTCGAGTGAAATACTCTCAACATTAAGCTCCGAAAGCGTATGCAACTCCTCCGGCTCTGAAATGCCATTGTGATTTGTGTCCTGCCATAGTCGTAATCTCTGGAAGATTGCATCGCTGCTATCAATCACACCATCATTATTCCCGCCTTTCGCTGTCTTATCATATTCAGCAAGAGCCAGAAATCCGTTATGGTCAACGGATGCTGGCTGCGGAGCGTAACTGCTGAACATCTCACGCCCGTTATCTACCTGACCGTTACCATTTCTATCCAGCACAAGCCACGCATCGTCAGACTCCATAGTAGTCCATGATAGACGCTCTCTGACATGATCCATGTTTCCATCAATGTCAAAGTCCACACCGTTTGCAGCATCTGTCATCTGGAATCCATTGCCTTCAACGTCAATCAAGACGGGCGTGGAGCTACAGTTTCCGCCCCCTATATTGTATGGACAGTTGTTGTCTGGAATATCTACATCACAGCGATACGTGGGCGGGGGGTCTGTGCAGCAACCGCCTACGTCGGAATTATAGGTCTGTCCAGTAGGGCATTCAGTTGGTGCAATCGGACAGTAGAGATTAGTCACTACTTCTCTATCACAAGCTGTAATACCACTATTTCTTTGGTCACTCATAACTGTGATAGTTGATGGCGTCCCGTAAGCATCAACGAGCCAAAAAGTATGCCCAATTTCATGGCGCATTATCTCCTTAAGTTCGCTAGTGACACTTATCAGGGTCACATCTACTCTAATTTCCGTCCTACAGGTTCTTATTTTATTGAACCCACCTGGAGTAGAACTGCCTGTAGTGCCAGTGCCTGCCGCTAAAGGATAAGACATATCCGCTCTAGAAATATAGTATGTGTTATCGGTATAACCGATAGGTCTAGGGAAAATACTTTCATTGAATCCTTCAAAATGTACGTTAGGACAAATTCCACTAAGTCCTACCGTCTCCCATTCGGCGAATGCATCCCTGATTGCGTTTCGCTCATCAAGGGTAAAATCTCCTTGATAGAAAGTAACTGTAACCAGTTGATTGTAATCCCATCGCGCTCTAGTGTAGTCATTTGTTTCTCCATAAGTTATCGGTAAAGTACACGTTTGAGCACTTACATTCTCTCTGTTGATTAAAGATGAAAACATAATCAGTAAAGAGATATTAAACAGAATAATCAAATAGAATCGCAAGTGAGGCTGTGCTTTCATTTTATGCTCCATTTATTGTTGATTTGTTTGATTGGCAATAGCTGCGCGAACATCGTTCAAAAATGATGATTCGTCAGCCCCCTTGTATGACGTAATGGGATGGCCTAGGCCTGGATTATCTAACAAAAAAACATGACCATCACGAATCTCGTAGCCGGTTAAGATTTGATAGTCGTCTCCATTCTGCGTTAGAAAGAGCAGATAGCGTCCACCTAGACGAGGCATACCCTGTCCAGATACCCAGTAATGAAAGATATGGCCTGATGGAAACTGCACGCGCCCGCCGCGACGCTCAACGGCGACGGAATTTCCTGATAAGAGCGCCGTTTGATTATTAGCTTTCAGAACCTCGCCAATGCGAATGGTGAACTCAGAATAAACTCCGGTTCTATCGTTAGACAAAAAAGCCTGCGTACCAGTTACTTCTCCTAGAATGACGGCATTGCTCTGTTTGACAGGAAAAGCTGGAAGCCCTGTCCAACGCCCAGGATCAGTAGCTACTGAATCCCTTTCATTTATTTTCAGGGGCGGATTATTGTATTTCTTTCCTTTAGCTCGTCTCTTGGCACGTTCTTGTGGGTCAGTAGGCTCAGGAGATGAGTAGCCAACAATAGGGAATTGGCTTTCAAACTCAGCACGTTGCTGCTCTCTGTTAGACTCATGGCTAGATTGATGCCCTTGATCTTGCGCGCGTAAAGCTGCCATCGTCGCAGTCACTAAGGCGGTAACAAGCACTGCAAGAAGCAACGCTATTGATCTCTTTTGATTCTGCATGAACTATCTCCAATAAGAATTCATAGGTTGATATGAGCTTAAGCAGGAGCAAGACTCTTTGATGAGTAAGTCTCTCGCTTACTGAGGGTGGCGGCAATCTACTCCTGCCATATGAGTATGTCAATACCTGAGTTTGTAAAATCTTAAGCTTATAAAACCAGATGGTTTTTTCTACGAAGAATCTTCCGCCGCTCTTCTTCGTTACCGAGCGTTATGATATAAAAGGACCGCCGTGTCACCCTCAGAAACAGCGGCGGTCCCGGCGCGGCTAGCTCCACACCAGCGACCGCGCCTACGGGATGGTGCACACATCCCGATCTTTATCTATGCCCCGATTTTCGGGCTATCAGTCGGGCGACTGTGCTTGCTAAAGCGAGTATGTCCTCTGGCTTGCGCAGACACGCATCAGCGCCCGCTCGAAGCGCATAATCCTCTGAATCGCTGGCCGTAAGCAGAATGATGGGCGTGTCGTGACGATGCGGCATGGCGCGCGCGCGATGTACAAGCTCCATGCCGCGTATGCCGGGCAACTCGTTATCCAGTAGCAGAAGATCGAAATGCACGTTCGATTCTATTCTCTTCAGCGCCTCATTCCCGTCTTCACAAGTTTCGATAACCCAACCCTCGAAGGCCAATATCTCTACCACAGCCTTGCGGACTAATTCATTATCTTCCACGTAAAGGATGACTACGGTGCGTGGCTCTTTGTCCGAACGATCAGACAAGGTATGCTCTGCTGCGCGTGAAGTAATGATGCTGCGCTTGCGAGGCACTATGGTCGTCCTGGCGTGAAGCAGATTCTTATGCCGCCGATTAAGAAGAGTTATTAAGCTCTGATGATGTCTGAAGCCAAGAAACTGAGCAGCGCGCGAAACCACTCCACCCGCATCTTTGAGCGCGCGTTCAATAAGGCGCGCCTCGTACCTTCGCACAGCCTCTTTGAAAGAGAACCCCTCCCAACTTGCAGGAACTGTTAGAGAGTTGACCAGTGAAAGCACACGCCGCGCAGCCGCACACAATCGCGCGAGCAGGTCTAAATTCTGCGAGCCTGAAAGCAGTTCTGTGGCACGCTCGTAAGCGGCGCTCAACTCATCATTAGAGAGGTGCTCGCCCAACTCTTCAATGATCGTAAGCGCCGCTTGTGCGGCCCCCTCGCTATCTCCCGCCCGTTGCGCCACTTCCACCGCGCGCTGCAACGCAGCCTTGCCACGCTCATATTGCCCCAACCGCGCCAGCCCAACCCCCTGCGTCGTCAGCGCCTCAGCCAACAACGCCTGCTCGCCCCCCTCTTCCAAGGTCTTCACTGCCACACGCGCCAGCTTCTCACTCTCCGCAACATGCCCCTCCGCCAGAAACACCTTCGCGCGCGTATCGTCAACCTGTGCCAAATGAACTTTGTCTTTCAGGCTTGTGAGAAGCACTTGAGCATGATCAAGATGCTCATGTGCGTCAATAAACTTACCAACCGTAAGGAACAAAAAACCTAAATTATTTTCTACACAGGCATAACACCGTGTATATCCAGCATATTCAAAGTGAAAGCTCGCGGCTGTATATTCAACAAAAGCTCTATCTATATAATCGTTTCTGCGTTCAGCCCGTCCTAAGTTTTCAAGCAAATTAGCGAAACTGTTATGAAATTTGCCTTTAAGTGCATGATTACTGCTGTTCTCAAGTAAATGACTGGCTTCTGTATAAAAGCGTAAAGCATCAGTGAATCTCTTTGCTGATCTTTCAATAATTGCCCTGTTAAGCAAAGCCCTTGCTTTTAGCTCATCATTCTTATTACCAAGTTGGTTCAGCGCCTCTTGAAGTATTACACGTGCTTCATCGAAAGCCCCCTCACGCCAATAACAAGTTGCCAGATCAATCCGTGCCTCAGCTACCTTCTCGCTCTCTTCTAAAGTTTCAAAGATTATAGCGCTCTCGCTTATTAGATTCTTTGCTGTTTCTTGCGCTCCCTCAAGTTGTTTAGCACTGCCGATCCAGCCTGTTAGCCCCCCAACGCGTAATAACACCTCTGCCGTTGTTGCTCGGTCTAGATTGTCTAGCATTGGACGCTCACCAACACGTTGCCATAACTCACCCATAGCTTCACGTGCTCCTTCGTAGTTGCCTGCTTCTTCTAATTGCTTTGAGAGTTGGCAACGAAGCCGTGCCCGTTCGTTGTAGGTTAGAGTTGGATTGGCTATTCGATGAAGTAGTTCTTTCGCTAAAGTCATGTGAGGTCTACCTTTCCATATGCTTGCAACAAAATCATCAAGCAAAGGTGTAAAGGCGTAGCCAAACTCACTTGAATGTTAAGATACGCCCGTGAACATTGACTTGGGTGATCTGGCAAGTAGTGCATATCACCACCTATTAAAACCTATAGCTGCAAAATCACCTTGCAGGAGAAAAGTATGAAAAACTTACGACAACTCTGCGCCGCAGTCGCACTGACCTTTATGCTTTCTATCTCAGCCTTTGCAGGTCAGATAGATATTCCCGGCTATACGCCGCCGCCGCCCGATCCGATGACGACTCAAGGTGAAATAGAAATTCCAGGCGCGACTGCAGACGGAACCGCGAGTAGCGATTCGGTCATCAGTGTCGCAATGAGCCTGCTGCAAGACATCTTGTTCTTCTAAGCAGGTTAGTCCAGTTCTAATCAATTCCGGCTACCGTGAATCCCATTCACTGGCAGCTTGGTATTAGTGTGCGTATATGAGAGCGCTGAATTGCCAGGGAAGACCGTCGAGGTAGCCCTCACAGCGCGTGAGGTTATCGCTATGCTTGATCGAAAGCAACAATTATTTCTTATTTGTCAGACCAATTTATTAGACTTATTGCACACTGCAAAAAAATTGCGCGGGCAGGCGGTCGAAAATCACAAATTTTACGGTCTCATCGGCTTGAAAGAGAGATGGCAGGACGAAGTTTTTGAGAAGCATAAAGCTTTGCGCAACGCCGTCCAGCGCAAAGCTTGCCCGAAGTTTGGCGTCTGGCTATGCGTCATCATGGATCAACTCACTTCTTCACCAGAATCTCATCCGATGATGCCCATGATTGCGGTTTAGAAAACTCAGAAGCACAAATTTTTTGTTGACATCCCGATGTGCCGGGAGTATATAGCCTGCAACTCTCAGTCAGGCGAGAGTCTTACTCAACCGAGTTCGACTCGTGTAAACATTTCACTTTCGTCTCACGCAAGGCAATGAACAATCTAGCCAGAAAGATCGAATTAGCTTCCAACTTAGCTATCATTCTTGTGTCGCTTCTATTGGGTATGGTCTTGGTCAAAAACTACCTGCTCAATAAAAGCACGTCCATTCAAAACGCTGCCGCTAACCCCGTCGCCGCCAACGGGCAAAATCTCGTTGGGACTAAAATTTCTTTGCCCGATGTGGATTGGGCGAAGAACGGGCAGACACTTGTTCTAGCTCTTTCGAGTACCTGCCACTTCTGCTCAGAGAGTGCCCCGTTTTATCAGCAACTCGCTAAAGCTCATGATGGAACCAGATTAATTGCAGCTTTACCGCAGACAATTAGCGAAGGTGAGCGATATTTGCACGCGCTAGGTGTTTCTGTTGATGGAGTCAAGCAAGCATCTCTTGATTCTATCAACGTAAGAGGCACTCCTACGTTAATGCTAGTTAATAGTGATGGTCGTGTAATTGATAGCTGGGTAGGAAAACTACCAGTAGATCAAGAGGCAGAGGTGTTAAGTAAAGTACAGAGCAACCGAGTAAGCAATTAATCAGACCAATGCTGGTACTTAAATCGCTCTAGAGAAAGGAATAAAGTTATGGCTAGCTTCCATTATCGGAGACTACTTTTAAAACTCCTGACACTAGGTGTTCTCACGTTGTGCTTGAGCGTCCTTTCTCGCAGTGGAGACAATCTTCCATTAGCGAATACACAGAATGCAGGGCAACACGTAAGGCAGACGCCAACGAAGCCTGCGATTGTAACGACGCGACCACAAGCTAATGCACCTCTAGTCGTGTCCTTAGCAAGACCCGTTTCCTCAGCCCCAGAAAATGAAGACATCACGTTTAAAGTAACTAATGTGTCCAGCAAGCCCATAAGGGCATACGCGATAAAACAGGAGGTTGAAGCGGGAGGAATACGGAGTAGTGCCATGACGTTTCAGGCCCTTTACTTAACAGGATCGGCACTACAACCGAATGAGTCAAGAGATGATTTTGATACTTATTGGGTACTTTCATCCACAGAGGAGCACCACGTTACCTTGTCCGCTGATTATGTCGAGTTTTCAGACGGGACAAATTGGGGAGATGACTCAGCCAGATATGCGGAAACATCAGCAGGATTGCGTACAGCCGCGCACATGCTAAGTAAAAAGCTTCTCAATATTCTAAACGCGGGTGGCCCAAGTGCTGTGATGAATGCTCTTGAAGCAGGAGGGGCAAACATTGAACTGCCCGCAGGACACTCGGAGCAGTGGCGAACAGGCTTCCGTAGCGGTCGTATTATTGTGGCCGAGCGTCTCAAGCGCGCGCAGAACACTGGCGGACTAGATCAAGTCGAACGTGAGTTGCGGCAATTGGTCGAGAGATTCAAAGGAGTTGACTGAGATGCAACGTCTTCTTCACATCTTAACGCTATTAATGCTCCCTATATTGGTACTGCTTTCCATCGCCGTGGCGATACTTAATAAAAGCGTAGCGCAAAGCTCATGTAATGGTAATCCCATGTGTGAGGCATGGACTAGCCAAGGAAGCGGCGTTCCATGCGTTACTCTCTGGTGTACAGAATCCACAAATATGGATTGTTCTTTACAAAGATGTGCATCTGTCCCCGGTTATTGCGGCACAGGCTCATATTTCGAGGGTCCTATGACTTGTGCAGATAATCATGCGGCTGCATCTATAATTGTCTATTGCGCTGCAATAGGCGCAGATGTCTTACTAAATTATTCCGGCCCTGGATGCGGGTTTTCACAATGCACCGCACCGCAAGTATGGAATGGCTCTTGGTGTGTCTGCCCGCCAGATGGTATTGATGATCCTACTACCTGCTCCGATACTGGGAAGATATGGTGCCACCGCAAGTGCAAGTGTACCAACAAAGATGTCTGCTATTCTAGCCCTATTCTCATTGACGTTGCAGGAAACGGTTTTAACTTAACGAGTAAAACGGACGGCGTAAACTTCGACATAGACATAGACGGCACAGCCGAGCGATTAGGATGGACTTCTGCTGGCTCAGATGATGCCTTTCTTGTTCTTGATAGAAACGGTAACGGTACAATTGATAATGGAACAGAGCTATTCGGCAACTTCACTCCGCAGCCAGAGCCTCCACCGAATTTATATAAGAACGGGTTCATAGCCCTTACTGAGTACGATAAGGCTGAGAATGGAGGCAATGGTGACGGCGTGATTGATAGCCATGATACTATTTACTCACAGCTTCGCCTCTGGCAAGACACGAATCACAATGGCATCTCTGAACCTAATGAATTGCACACTTTGACGGAATTGGGGCTGGCGAGTATTGATCTAGATTACAAGGAATCAAAGCGTACAGACCAGTACGGCAATCAGTTTCGTTATCGTGCTAAGGTTAGAGATGTTCACGGCGCGCAGGTTGGTCGTTGGGCTTGGGATGTATTCCTCGCTCACTAAGCAAAGCGCTCGACACTTAACGCTGAAACACCCGCAGACTAACTGTAAGCCTGCGGGTGTTTCGTTGAGAATTCTTAAGAGACGAGAGACTTTTATGAAGTGAAAGCGATGCTGCCCGGCTGCTGCTCTACGGTGTTGCGAACTTTCAGAAGGCGGTCGAGCATCTCTGCGCACTCGGTGCTGCGCGAAGCCAGTTGCGCATCGGCCTGCTCGTGCAATCGTCTGAGACGATGAAGCTCGTCCGCTATGTGTAGAGCCGCAAGGATCGCTACCTTTAGCGAATCAACCGTCAAAGTGCCGGAAGAGATTTCGCGCATGCGCGTGTCTACAAACTCTGCTAATTGCGTGATGTATTCGCTGTCACCATCGGAGCGAATGTTGTAAGTCTGGTTGTAAATTTCCACGCGGATGGTCGGCGTCGAAGCTGAATCCATGTTGCCTTTCCCAACGCTGATGCGTGTGTTTATGTCTCTCATCTGCGCACCGCCTCCGCCATTTCAGGATCGAGCGCGGCTATGGCGTCGAGCATGGCTTCAACCTTCATGCGAATGGTGTCGCGCTCGGCCAAAAGCCGCTCGACCTGATTCTCCAAACGCTCTTTTTCGTTGAGCAGATTTCCAAGCTCGCGCCTGGTCGCGGCTATCTCGCGCTCAAGGGCTTCCTTCTCCTGGCGAAGCGTTTTCGTCAGTTCGATGGTGCGGTAGATTTTGTCTTCAAGGTGAGAGAACTTTTCGAGTCCAGATAATCCGACCATCATTTCTCCTTCAGAACAAATCAGGGGGGATGTCAAAAGCGAGCCGAACGATTATGCGACTTCGTAAAAAAAATGTCTAGAGTTTGGAGTTCAAGAGTCTCGAAAACGAGAAAATATTTTCTTTTCCTCAACTCAAAACGCTTCAATTCATTTCAAAGTAATGAATGGCATTCAACTCCTTTGCGGTCTTTGCTCTTTTCTTTGCTTCTACAGCGTGAACATGCAACTAACATGAATCTTACGTGTTATGAGAATTGTAGTTTCTCGCAAAGGCGCAAAGGGAAATACTTAAGCTCGCTAAGCGGGTTTTTAGCTTCCCGCTTGATTCATCTAAGCTGCGCTCCGAACTTCTCTTCCAGAGCGCGTACTATCTCTGTGTGCATCGCGTCAACTTCTTCGTCGCGCAGCGTGCGGTCGTCAGCGCGATATTCTAAGCGAAGCGTCACGGAGCGCTTGCCCTCCGGCACGCCTTCGCCTTCGTAAACGCCCACGAACTTTGCGCCGCGAAAATTCTCGAAAGACTGTTGTTCCGAGATCGAGCGAAGAAGCGAGGCTACAGGCGTGCGCCTATCAACCAGCAGCGAGAGGTCGCGCACGATAGAGGGAAAGCGCGGCAGCGACATGTAGAGCGCAAGTTTTTCGGGCGTGTCTAGAAGAGATGTGAAATCAAGCTCGGCAAGATAGACTGGCTGCTTGAATTTGTAAGCGGCGGCGATTGATTCGTTCAGCCTTCCGATTGTACCAATCGTTTCTGTGCCAATGCTTATTCTCGCCGCTTGGCCTTCTCGCAGGTGCTTTACACTGGCGGCTTCAAAATTTGCGCCGGAGATTTTCATAGCGTCGAGCGCAGCTTCGACCGCGCCCTTAAGATCATAAAAATCTAGCGCACGCGCAAGACCAACGCGCCCCTCTTCGGTCGCATCGCCCGTAGCAATTAGCGAAAACGCTTCGCGCTCAACGGGCAGGTCGCTCTCGCCCGGCGCAAATATTCGCCCTGTCTCAAAAAGCCGCACATCGCGCGTGCTGCGATTGAAATTGTGACGAACCGCTTCTATAAGACCCGGCAGCAGCGTAGGTCGCATGCGCGTGCGCTCTTCTATAATAGGATTCTGTAGCGTAACGAACTCTCGATCCAGGCGGCTCGCCGCCCGTTCAACTGATGGAAGCAGTTCAAACTCGTCGTCGTGCGAAGTCTCAATAAAGCTCAGGCTGATGGCTTCATCGAAACCAAGCGCTGTTAAGCTTCTGCGCGTTGCGCGGCGCCGTCTCTCGCTCGTCAGATATTCGCCAGCAAGCGTCGAAGCGGGAATTTCAGTCGCAATCTTTTCGTAGCCTATGTGACGCGCAACCTCTTCGACCAGATCAATCTCGCGCTCTATGTCCATTCGCCAGGATGGAACGATAAAATTCATTTCCGAATTTTCAATGAAGCCCAAAAGCGAAAGTATTCTACGAATCTCTTCTGCATCAACATCAACTCCCGTCACGTTTCTTACGCGCTCAGGACGCAAGCCGACAATCTTTCGTTCAAATTTCTTCGGGTGTACATCAACTGCGTCTTCTGACGCCACACCGCCAGCGATTTCGCAGATCAACTGCACGCAGCGCTCCTGCGCACGCAGCGTTCCCTCGTAATCAACTCCTCGCTCGAAACGCTGCGACGCATCAGTTCGCATTCCTAAGATGCGCGATGTGCGACGAACGGAAGCTGGCGCGAAATATGCGCTCTCAATCAACACGTCGCGCGTTTCCGTTGAAATCTCTGAATCCTCGCCGCCCATCACGCCTGCAATCGCAACCGATTTTCGACCGTCCGCAATCACAAGCATCTCGCCGTCCAACGAGCGCTCCACTCCGTCGAGCGTCTTTATACGCTCGCCATCAACTGCGCGACGAACCACTATGCGCCGGTCAGCAAGTTTTTCGAGATCGAAAGCATGAAGCGGCTGCCCCTGCTCGTGCAGAACGTAGTTCGTGATGTCTGCCACGTTATTGATAGCGCGCTGGCCTATTGCCTCCAAACGTTTCACCAACCAGTCGGGCGACGGCGCGATTTTCACACCGCGCACGACGCGCCCTGCGTAGCGCGGGCACAAATCTGCGTCTTTGATTTCGATTACTGCGAACGATTCTGTGCGCCCTTCGGTTTTTGACGGCTTCGCTTCTGGCAAGCGCACGCGCGTGTTCGCAAGCGCTGCGACTTCGCGCCCGATTCCAAGATGGGAAAGACAGTCGCCGCGATTCGACGGCACGTCAACCTCTATAGCAAAGTCATCGTTAACTGCTTCAAATTTGTCCACAGCGAGGCCGACCATCGTCAGACGCTCGCGCATCTCTTCGGGCGACCAGTTAATTCCCGTCAATTCTAGAATCCAGTTGTAGCTGATGTTCATAAAAGACAGTTTTCAGTTTTTAGTTTTCAGTTTTAAGAATGGCCGAGGCTGAAAACTTAAAACTGAAAACTAAAAACTGCTTTTAGTCAAATTGTTCCAGGAATCGCACGTCGTTCTCGAAAAGCAGTCGTATGTCGTCCAGGCCGTACATGAGCGCGCACATGCGATCAATGCCCAGGCCGAAGGCGAAGCCTGTGAACTCTTCCGGGTCAACCGAGACGGCGCGCAGCACGTTCGGGTGAACCATGCCTGAGCCGCCGAGTTCAATCCAGCCCGAACCCTTGCAGATGTTGCAGCCCATACCGCCGCACTTGAAGCAACTGTAATCAACTTCGGCGCTAGGCTCTGTGAACGGAAAATATGAGGGACGAAAGCGCGTGCGCGTCTGTGGCCCGAAGAGTTTGTGGACGAACTCGCCGAGCGTGCCTTTCAGGTGAGCCATAGTTATTCCGCGATCAACGCAAAGCCCTTCGACCTGAAAGAACATAGGGTTGTGCGTAGCGTCCGGCGTGTCACGCCTGAATACTCGCCCCGGCGCTATGACTTTCAATGGCACGCCGCGACGTTGCATGGCGTGAATCTGCACTGTGGAAGTCTGCGGCCTGAGCGCCAACCCGTTCGTCGTGTAGAAAGTGTCCTGCGGGTCGCGCACCGGATGAGATTCAGGAATGTTCAGCGCGTCGAAGTTATAAAACTCAGTCTCTATCTCACGATCATCTTCTACAGCGTAACCTAGCGACACGAATACATCTTCAATCTGCTGGCGCAAGATTGTTATAGGGTGAAGATGGCCGCGACGCGGACGACGACCGGGAAGAGTTACGTCAATACGCTCGCGCTCTGTCTTCGCTGATAGAATAAACTCTTTAAGAGCGCCTTCCACTTCATCTATCTCGCGTGTGATTTTTGTTTCGAGCTTCTGTACAAGCTGACCGAAGCTTGCGCGGTTTTCCGGCGCGACGCGACCTATCAGTTTCTTGACGGTTGCTAGCTGACTCTTTTTTCCAGTGTGCCTCGCACGCAGATCGTTCAATCCGCGTTGAAGCGTCTCGGCGTCTTTCAAGCCAAGGCCGCTCTCACCTACACTACTGCGAAACGGAGCGAAGCGCTCGAACTCGCGCTCGAACGCTTCGCGTGCTGCCGTGACTTGTTCTTCGGGTGAGAGGTTCTGGTGGTCGTCCTCCGTCATCACAAACCCTTTTCGGCAAATTTACGCGGCAGCGCGTTGCTGCTGCTCGTTATCCAGAGCCTTCTTGACCTGTCCTGCAAGGTCTGCAAAAGCTTCGGTTTCGTGAACCGCTAGGTCTGCCAGGACTTTGCGGTCAAGCTCAATGCCAGCGACTTTGAGGCCGTGCATGAACTGCGAATAGTTCAATCCGTTCTGGCGCGCGGCTGCTCCGATTCTAACAATCCATAGGCTTCGGAAATCGCGCTTCTTCAACTTTCGACCTGTGTAGGCGAAGTTCAAACCACGCTCTACGCTCTCTTTCGCAGAGCGATACAGTTTCGACTTGGTGCCGCGATAGCCCTTAGCCAGCTTCAAAATCTTCTTGCGCTTCTCAAGGCGCTTGTTACCACGTTTCGCACGGGGCATAACTGAAATCTCCCTTCTTTGAAGGGATGAGGGATGAGGGATGAGGGATGAATAGGAATTGAGCTAATTGCATGTTGACTCAATCACTCCTTCTTATTCATCCCTCATCCCTCCGCCCTCATCCCTTCCATCGTCCCTCATCCCTTATCTTAATCTCGTCCGTAGGGCAGCATCGCTTGGACTCGCTTGATGTCGCCGTCGGAAACAATTGTGTCAATGTCCAGCCCGCGCTTACGCTTGGTGCTCTTTTTCGTAAGGATGTGGCGCGCATGCGAATGACCGCGTTTGATCTTGCCGCTCGCGGTCGTGCGAAAGCGTTTGGCCGCGCCCTTGTGTGTCTTCAACTTTGGCATAACAAACCCTCCTGATTTTGGATTTTAGATTTCGGATTAAAAGCCGTGATGATACTCAAGCTGATGAGCAAAAGCTTAATCGCGCAACTGCAAATCCAAAATCGAAAATCTAAAATCCAAAATTAACTCTGACTTTGATTCTGAGCCTGCGGAGTCGGACTTTGCTGCTCAGGCTTTCCGCCGCCCTTGTGCCGCTTCGGCGCTAGGATTATGAACATCTGGTTGCCCTCCATGCGTGGTCTAGCTTCGACTTCGCCCACGTCCGAAAGGTCTACTTCGAGCTTTTGCAGTATGCGAGCGCCCAACTCTCTGTGCGTCATCTCGCGCCCGCGAAACCAGATTGTCGCTTTCACTTTGTCGCCATCCTGCAACCACTCGCGCGCGTGCTTCATGCGATAGTCGTAATCATGATCGTCCGTGCCGGGTCGAAACTTTATCTCCTTAACATTGATGACGACCTGTTTCTTCTTGGCCTCGCCAGCTTTCTTCTTGGCTTCGTACTGAAACTTGCCGTAATCAATGATGCGGCAGACGGGTGGGTCAGCAGTCGCAGCGACCTCCACCAGATCAAGCCCGCGCTCACGAGCCAAATGAACAGCGTCGCGCGTGCTCATCACGCCAAGCTGCTCGCCTTCATCGTCAATGACGCGCACCTGCGGCACGCGTATTCTCTCGTTGATGCGAACGGCAGGCCCGCGACGATTATCCGGGCGATGACCGCCCCTACCTCTAAAACCTGTTGCTATGCAGCACCTCCATTGTTATTAGTCAGGAGTCTGGAGTCTAGAGTCTGGAGTCCGAGGTCAAAAACAGTTCTTTGCTTTTGCCTTTGACTCCAGACTCTAGACTCCAGACTCCAGACTGTTATTTGTGATAGCGCGCCTTTCGACAAGCTCGCGCGCCATTCTTTTAAATTCTTCGAGCGACATAGCGCCTATGTCACCCTTTGTTCTTTCGCGAACGGCGACACCGTCCGCTTCCATCTCGCGGTCGCCTACGACGAGCATGAAAGGAATTTTCTGCAACTGTGCGTCACGGATTTTCGCGCCGATCTTCTCGCTGCGAAGATTCACTTCAACCCTGAACCCTGCGGCGCGAAGTTCCTGCCCAACCTTCTCAGCATACTCGTCTGTGCGATCCGTAATCGGTAGCACTGCGACCTGCACGGGCGCGAGCCACATAGGGAAAGCTCCTGCATACTGTTCTATCAACACGCCGAAGAATCTTTCAATCGAGCCGAAGAGAGCGCGGTGAACCATAACGGGGCGGTGCGCACGGCCATCTTCGCCTATGTATTCAAGGTCGAAACGCTCCGGCAGGTTGAAGTCCCATTGCACTGTGCCTAGCTGCCACAGGCGACCGATTGCGTCTTCTATCTTGAAATCAATCTTCGGCCCGTAGAACGCGGCCTCACCTTCTATGCGTTCGTACGAGATGTTGCGCGCATCCAGAGCTTCGGCGAGTGCGGCTTCCGCCTTGACCCAATCTTCGTCCGAACCCAGATAGTGCTTGCTCGTGTCGCTGCCTTTTACAGAAAGCTCGTACTTGATCTTGTCGAAACCGAAAGTCCTTAGAACCTGATCCGCGAAATCAACGCAGTCGTCAATTTCTCGACGCACCTGTTCGGGCGTGCAAAAGAGGTGCGCGTCGTCCACAGTGAAGCCGCGAACGCGCAGCAGACCATGTAGTGTCCCCGAAAGTTCTGCGCGATAGACCGTTCCCATCTCAGCATATCGCTGCGGCAAATCTCTGTAAGAGCGCTGCTGCGATCTGTAGATTCCAATATGGAACGGGCAGTTCATAGGTTTTAAGCGAAACTCTGTCTCTTCTATCTTCGTAGGCGCGAACATAGAATCGCCGTAGTTCTGCTCGTGACCGCTCAACTGCCAGAGTTCTCTACGCGCAATATGCGGCGTGTATACGAAAGTATAGCTGCGGCGTACAAGCTCTTCATGAAGGTAATCCTCCATAGCTTTGCGAACGAGCGCGCCCTTCGGATGCCAGAAGACCAAGCCTTGACCGTAACTTTCCTGAATTGAGAAGAGATCAAGCTCTCTTCCAATGCGACGATGGTCACGACGCTCTGCCTCTTCGCGCTGCTTGAGCCATGCGTCCAACTCTTCCTGCGTGAAGAAGGCTGTGCCGTAGATGCGCTGCATCTGTGTGTTGGCCGCGTCGCCTTTCCAGTAAGCGCCGGAAAGCGAAAGCAGTTTGAAAGCCTTCAGGCGGTTTGTGTTCGGCACGTGCGGCCCCAGACAGAAATCAACGAAGGGCGAGCCGTCAATGTAGTATATGCTAACAACTTCGCCAGCTTTCTCGTCAATCAACTCGCGCTTCAATGGCTCATCGCGCTCGTCAAAGATTCGTAAGGCTTCTGCTTTAGAAATCTCGTCGCGGCGATACGCAAGGTTTCGTTTCGCAATATCGCGCATGCGCTTCTCAATCACTGGCAGGTCTTCTTCTGTGAGCGCGCGCGGCGCGATAACGTCGTAGAAGAAGCCGTAGCGCGGATCTTCCAAAAGCGCTGGGCCAATGCCTAGCTTTGTTCCCGGAAAGAGATCGAGCAGGGCTGCCGCAAGCAGGTGCGCCGTAGAATGCCTGAGCACGTCAAGACCTTCGAGCGTCTGCGGCAGCACAGGTTCAATCTCAATTTTCGCATCGCCGTTCGGCTCAAGCGTGTAAGCCAGATCAACCTCGCGCCCGTTGACGCGCGCAGCCAGAGCTTTTTTTGCAGTTTCTCTATCAAGCCGCTTCAAAGCTTCCGCGACTGTGACCGGCGCAGGAAGTGCGGCCTGAGCGCCATTCTTCAATTGAACATTAATTTCACTCATTACAATTGGTCTCCGCTTTATAGCTCGTAAACAGTTGATCGTAAATCGTGAACAGCTCTACTTGAAGAGCATATTCGATGAATCACGAAAGCCACCTGCTGCCCCGAATCTGCTAATAGAGGCAAGCGAGCTTAAGCGTTAACCTGATTTTCCGTATGTGCCTCGAACGGCTTTCTTCTTCAAGATCGGATTCAATAGGAGCGCCTTCGCACGCCCGCGTCTGCCGCTAAAGGGGGCAGCGTCGGTTAAAAAGTAAAGAATCGAGTGTACGTCCGCGTTCGACTCATAACGAAGGTCTTTCGGAGCATCCTATCAAAAATTGGAAACCTTGGTAGGCTCGCGCGCATTTTGAGCCGCGCCCCTTCCTACTTCGGTCAGATTCACAACGTGAAATTGTAGCAAAGCGCATCGAATAAGCGCAAGTGAAGCAAGGTTCTGGTAGCGTGATAATAAAGAATTATAAACTGATGTTACGCAGCAGTAACTTTGTCGAAGTCGCCCGAATGAGCCTGCGCTAGCAGGCGGCCAGAATGTAGCCCCTGACGAAGCCCGTAGGGCGTAGTCTGGGGTATAGGATTGAAAAGCTGTTAGAGTCTGCGATAGCCGCACGGCAGAGGCGCGAGATGAAAGATAGCCGCCTAGAGCATAAACATCTGTCGTCTGCTCGCGCAGACTCATTTAATATTCTCATCGCATACCCCAGACTACGCCTGCGGCTTCGTCTGTGGCTTTACTCTGATCGTCTGCTCGCGCAGACTCATTGAGCGCTTTCTTTCTAACATTTCAACTGCGTAACATGAGCTATTAAATTACCTTTAGCAAATCTTTCAGACTTCGACAGGTAAGCCTTCTTCTGCCACTACACATTGTTGGCAATTTCTTTCAACAGAAATCGCAACATCCTGAGCGCGGGAAAGGATTAAACTTCGGACTAACCGGTTGATTAGATTTTCCGGCCACCCCTAGAAAGAATTATTGCCGACCTCGCCGCGTTCGGCGTCGCCGAGCAGCGTTAGCAGTATCAATAAGTATTACTGAATCGCTCTCTCTTCTCTTCTGAGTTGAAAGGGCGAAGGGGGTTTTTGAAATGAGCCGTCTTAAACTTCTCTGCTTGTCCCTTACACTTCTGTTACTCGCCGCTATAAACGTTAACGCTCAGACTGAATCCGCCTTGCCTACAGAACGGGACGCTGCTCTGGCTCATTACAACCGGGGCGTAGAGCAGATGGCGGCGGGCGAGTTCCGCTCAGCCGCAGAATCTCTAAATCAGGCTACGCAACTCAGGCAGGATTGGGCAGAAGGCTTTAATCTGCTGGGCGTGGCCTATTGCAGATCGAATCAGGATGATGTAGCGCTCGCTGCTTTCAGGAAAGCCATCAGAATTAATCCTATGTACGTTCAGGCTTACGTTAATCTGGCTAGAACTTATCAGAAGCTCAAGCGCACAAGCGAAGCCATGCTAGCGTTTCAGCGCGCGATAGCTTTCCAGCCCGGAAACGCTCAACTGTTCTGGGAGTTGGCTGGCCCTTACACGGATGCAGGGCGGCTTGAAGATGCGACTGAAGCGTTGGACGAAGCGATACGCCTCAGACCTGATTACGCCGAAGCCTATAATGATCTGGGAGCGGTCTATTACAAGATGAGGCAGTACACACAATCGCTTGACGCGCTCAAGCAGGCTTTGCGCATCAACCCGGAGTTAGCGCCATCTATCTACGGCAACATGGGCATGAACTATTTCGCCTCAGAGCAATATAAAGAGGCTATTGAATATTTCGAGCGCTCGCTCAGACTCAGACCCGGCTGCGCCGAAGTCCGCCTCTTTCTGGGCTGCTCTTATTACAAGCTTGGACGACGAAGTGATGCCGCGCGCGAATTCGCCGAAGCGGTTCAGATCAATCCAGATTATGAAGCGGCGCGCTTCAACCTAGCCGTCTCGTATTTGGTCGCCAACAAGAGGAGCGCTGCGCTTGAGCAGTATGGCTGGCTGAAGTCCAGGAATTCAGAGCTTGCGGGCAAGCTAGAAAGCATACTCTTCGGCAACCTTGTGGTGAACGTCCCACACTGACGGCTTTAAGCAAGTCTGGAGTCTGGAGTCTAGAGTCAAAGGCAGAAAAGCGATTCTGTTTTGACTCCAGACTCTAGACTCCAGACTCCAGACTTTTTTATCTCTGTTCGATGGGAACGATATTCGCCTGCGCGCCTGTTTCGCTGGCGTACGCGGACGCGACTACGAATATGTCGCACTCGCTCGGTTCGTAAACGTCGTTGCCTCTGTTGTCAGACCTGAACGCAGCCATAGCCGTTGTGCCTCGCCTACATTCGTAACAGTCCGCCAGACCAAGCGAATGTCCGAGTTCGTGCGTCATTAAACTTGTCAACGCCGATAGATCTGTGACGGCTGGGCCAATCGTTACGGTCATGCGAACGACGCCGTTTGATAGAGAATAATATTTAATCTCGCCTACACGTTCCCTGCCTCTTGGGATGCCGCGCATGACTGTGATGCTCGCGTTATTCTGTGAAACTCCGTCACGCTCGCCGCCGACTGTTAAGACAACGCTGGAGCCTATTCCTCGCAGAGCATTATTCCAGCCATTGACGGAGCGTGTGAGCGCTTCTCTTTCCGTCTCGCTGAAACTATTTCTGAGGTAGTAAACGCGCACCAGCGTGCCCGGCCTCCATCGCCACCCCAAAGCTTCCGGTGAAGTCTTGCCGGGCTTGCACTGCTTCGGCATCGTGGCGACGCCTGTGCGAATTGCGGCATTGATGCCGATGGTCGCCGTGATAGCTGGCCTCGCACATAGAGACAGAGAAAGACAAGCTGCGACAAAGAGACTGTAAAGAAACTGTCTCATCATATTTATTGACCGAAATTTCAGGACTGGCTAATTCCCCGGTCAGCAACATTAACGCAGCGAGGCCAGGCCTACGCTGTTGACGGAGAGCAGTGTGACGGCCATGTAGTTGCGGGATGAACCGCTGCGGCTGAGTTCGTAATCGCTCGTCAGCTTGAATACGGCGGTCTGGCCGGGCTTCATAAGCACGCTGGCGTCATAGTCAACAACCTTCTGCGCGCTTCCGGGTGTCGAGTTGACGAACCAGGAGATCACGCGAACGCGATAGTAATCGCCGTCCACAGAAGAGCCTTTGTAAACGTTGACTTCAGTCTGGCGATTAAGTCCGTAGATGTTTCCAGATGTCTGGCTCGCGTTGACCATTCTAGCGTTTCCCTGCTGCGGAGCGCGCTCCAAATTAAGCGCAGCCATCTCGCCCAGATATGAGGTCGCAGACTGACGCTTCGTTATGCTCGCTACGCCCTGTCGCTCCAGTTGCCCGACCTTTGCGAAGAACTGGTTTGTGTTCATGTTCATGAAACTTGCGCTGCGATTGAGTCCGGCTCTTTCTGAAAGGAACACGTTAGGATCGTCCGTGCTGAAATAGGTGACTTCAACCTGGGACTGGCGTGTTCCATCAACCGGGCGCGCCTGACGCACGCCGAACGCCTCTACGTTATTGCAGCCTTGAGCGTTGGCTCTGAGCGCGTTGATTGAGGTGATGGCGAAAAGCGCCAGGGCTATAACTAAGAATCTCTTTCTCATCATTTCATCTCCTTAACTTCCTGTGGCTTGAGGTTCTCGCGTACCGAAACCGCGAGATTCATGGTTTTTCGAGAATCCGCATCGCTGCGGGGTAACTGGGGGAATGGCTGCGCCCTAGAGTTTGAGCGCCGCTCGAAGAGCGTGTAGTTTGGACGGCTGCCCCTTCTTCGGCAGAAGATAAAGGTGCGAAGGAAGTGATTCCCTAACGCATGGCTATCATCCTCACGGGAAGAGACACGGATTAGCTGAAACTTTTATGCTGTCTGGTTTTAAGCGGAAGGAAATGGTGTGATGAAGAAGAGGAACCATTCTGGCATGGGGCGCGCCGTGTGAATGATTCCAACCCGGCTTCAATAGAACTTCGCACGGCTCCTGCAAGAGTGGCGAAAAATAGTCCACTCAGGCAGCGCAGCCTTGACGAAAATATGAAGTCATGGCTCTTTCCAATTGCCTTCGGCAACCAGACAATCTCTACAGGCTCGACCCCGACTTCGGGGCTAGCTTGTTGAGATTCACGGCTTTGCGTCCCTACCTCGCGGTAGGTTTGCCTTTATCGTTGCAACTATCCTGTAAAGACCAACTCCGCTGATTTCACAGCGGACAGTGAATTAAACAACGTTTTGCTTTTGCTTGTCAATGGTTTTTGTATATTATTAGAGCTTGTTAAGCCGGTTGCCCGTAGAGACCGCCGATTCTGCTGCCCGCCTTAATATTTTTTCTGTAGCGACAATTCTATAACCTTCAAGCTGGAGAACCCTCAATGAGTCCTCATAGCAAGCGTATCCTCTGTGCAGAGGATGACCAGGAAACCTCCGCCATGCTCTCGAATCTTCTCAGGCTGATAAATCTGGAAGTGGTTACAGCCATGAGCTTCGAAGAGGCGCGTGACAAGATTGGGAGCGAACACTTCGACCTCTATCTATTGGACAACTGGCTGCCGGGCGGCTCTGGAGTAGAGCTATGCAAGAGCATCAGGGAATCTCAACGGGCCGCCCCCGTTGTTTTCTACTCAGGAGCCGCTTATCACTCGGACAAAGAAGAAGCCATAGAAGCAGGGGCGCAGGCCTACCTGATAAAGCCGTCAGACATAGGCATGCTGGTTGAGACTGTTAAGAGGCTGCTTCGCATGGAGTGAAGCGAGCGCGAGCGCGTCACAATCATTAGATTGATTGCACGCAGTGTCAAAGGGCTGCCACGTCACGAGCGATCTTCAGATAGACATCTTTAATGCTAGATTCGTACTGCTTTATCTCCTGAGCTAGCTTTATCAGATTAGCGCCCGGAATATCGAATTGATTTATGTCCCACCATCCGACTTCATTCAAGTGATCTGCTGAGACCGGAAAATCATGTTGCGCTATCTGCTTGCGTTGTCCGCCAGCGCCAATCAGTTCAGGTTGCCACCGTTGTGAGGTGTGCGACACAAGGCCATCGTTCGCGCCCTCGGCTTGCGCTATTATCTCCCACGACGGCTGTAAGAGTGTGAAGACTTTATTTTGAGGCTCCTGGCTAGCATATGTCTGGTAAACGACAGGATTGGCCGCTTCTGTTTCCGCCGCCGAATCATTGAATTCCCGGCAGGCCGAAGTGGTCAAGGCTAAAAAACCGTCCAGGTCAATTAAAGGTTTCAGGAGTTCTATGACACCGCTTCCCCTGTGCTCGAAACCCCAATCGGCGAAAGACGTGCCTAAGTGGGGCGTGCCTATGGTCGTCAGGCTACAGATTTTTTCGGACATACCCAGACGCGCTATCATGTAGCGAGCGTCCAACCCTCCCATGCTATGGGCTATGATGTGAACTTTGTCGCAGCCCTTCAACTCTAGAACGCGGTTTACTTCTCCCGCCAAATCTTCCGCGCGACGCGGCAGGCCAGCAGCAAAACTTACAGAAGAGTGGTATACGTCGAACCCGTTTTTGCGCAGACGACGCGCTATGCCTTTGAAATAATTGATGCCGTCTGTTGCCACTTCAACGAAAGAGCCAAGCGGGCCTAGATTTTTAATGAAGTTGGCGAGCAGGAAATCAAAGCGCGCGATGCCGTGCGCTAGAATGATAGGATAGTTATTCATAGTTTACTCTTTCTGCGAGGCGCGCACGATGCGCATGGGACTTCGGTCTAACGCTGGCAGCCTAAACTATATTCCGTGTTTTTGCAGCAACGGCTGTGCCGACTAAGAAAAGCAGTTGGAAGCCATAGATTCACACGGACATTGGATGATTTAAGAATGGTGAGAGACATCAGATGTTCACTTTCGCAGACATTCGCGCAGGCTAACGTAGACATTAGGAAAATCTTTTGAGAAAAATCTTGACAATATCAAAGCTCAGGAATAGAGTCTCTGCTGCTTACAAATTTGGATACGGTGAGTTCCTGAAATCTAGCTGCTACGGCAACCGTGCCTCTTAAATCAGTAAACGCTGCTTGCGCTTACTTCATCATTCGCTTTCTTCTTTCGCCGAGACGGAATTTCTGTTATGGCCGCTCTGGAATAAAGATTTACTTCCGACGCTAAGTATTACTCATCGGTACTTTCGCGCATCATTTCTCGCTCGCAAAGATTGCTCGATGCCTTCGTGAATTGTTGGTTAACTCCCGCTCATTTTTTTTTCAGGAGAGTCTCACATGCTTCCCGATCATTCGCCACATCATGTACATCTCTCGACTTACTCGGATACGACTGCCACAAGCCCTCTGGAATCTAACACCCCTTCTGTCATCATGTGGGACAGGCAGTGCGCGAATTTCAACGTTATCAATCATGTTTTATCGGAGTGCAGTCTGACACTCTGCCGTATTAAAAGTCCCTCGGCCACGCAGGTGTTGAAGAAATCCTCGCAGTGCTCGATAGCTCTGGTTGGCTTGAGCGCTGACACTTCGCCATCTCAGAGTGGTTTAGAGATTGTTCGATGCTTGAAACAGAAAGGATTCCAGATCATCTCTTATCAAGAGGATGGACAATCATGGGCACTGGGACTGCAATGCCAGGCGTTGCTGGCCGGTTGTTCGTGGCTGCTAGACAGCACGAAAGCGGAGTTTGGAGAGAACTTGCGGCGATTGCTGAGACATGTGTTGCAGGCTGAAGCCGAACGGGCGAATGAGGAGGAGAGAGTCAAAGGGTTGATGGGGAAGATGGGTATAGTCGGTGAAAGCCAGACCATCATATCAGTCTTCCGTATGGTTCTGCGCCTCAGCGCGCTGAGCGACACGCCCACACTCATCACAGGGGAGACCGGCACTGGAAAGGAACTTCTGGCAAACGCTATTCGTCAACTGGACCCGAAGCGTTCTGATAGGCCAATCCTCGTCCTGAATTGCGGAGCTATCAGTCATGGGTTGGCCGAGAGCGAACTGTTCGGACACAGGCGTGGAGCATTCACGGGCGCTGATAGAGATCGCAAAGGTCTGTTTCGAGCCGCGCAAGGGGGCATTCTTTTTCTGGACGAGATTGGCGAGTTGGACGCAAGCTTGCAGACCAAGCTCTTGAGGGTGATTCAGGAGAATCGCATTCTGGGGGTCGGCGAAGAGCAGGAGATTCCCGTCAACGTTCGCATCATTGCCGCCACTAATAGAAGTCTGGAAGAGATGGTCATGCAGGGGAAGTTTCGTGAAGACCTTTTCCATCGCCTCAGCGCGCTCTCTGTACACATTCCCCCTTTGCGCGAAAGACCGGCAGATATGCAACCTCTCATACACCACTTCTTGAAGAAATGTTGCTCGAATGAAAGTGTAGAACCTCGCGCCGCAGACCTTGATTTCATAGAGGCGCTCACACACATAAAGCTGCCCGGCAACGTCCGTCAGCTTGAGAACCTTGTACGCCGCGCGCTGGTCAACAAGATTGATAATAGTCCTCTCACCTTGAGCGATTTGCCGCCCGAAGTCTGGCAAGAGTTATCCGAGCAAGAGGAGAAGGGCGCGCCGCTCGCTTCAGATGCTGAGAGCGAAACGACTAATAGCGTGAACCTTATCCAATCGTCACAGCCTGATCTACACTCTACTCTCTCTAATTTACTGAACGACAACGGATGGAGTCTCTCGCAATCACTGAACTACTGCGAGAAGCTTTTGGTCGAGTCGGCTCTTCTGCTATCGAACGGCAATCAATCACAGACGGCACGCCTTCTGGGCATCACATCGCGCAGCGTCTACAACAAGCTTCGAAAACATCACTTGAACTTCCAATAGCAGCGCCCGCGTCTCGCTAGACGCGAGCGCAACATACGCCAAGGCAGTTCGCGCCAATCTGCGAAATAGCAGAAAAAGGTTTCCGGTAAGGCTCAAGTCTAACCGGAAACCTTTTTCTGCTACGCGGTGAATTATCCTTAGCCTCTAATCGTGAATCTTAGAAAACCGAAGCATTCAGCGCGCGTCTTCCCTCACCTGAAAAATTGTTTGTAGCTGGCACGACCATTGCTGAAGTCTGCAAGTGCCCGAAACGCTGGGAGATGCTGAGTGAAGAGAGTTGGCAGACCTGAGAAACCAATTCGTGAGATTTAAGATTTCCGACATCTACCTCCCGGAACCTCATATCGTGCTTGGTCAACTTCATGAGAATGACCTGCTCGAAGGCAAGGTTGTTGATATATCCGAGGGCGGGATAGAGGAGAAAAGTTTTGTCGTCGTTGAAGTGGACGGGGTCACACAATTGATAGTTGTGCCCGCAGATCGAATTGTCTGTTTTGATAGCTGAAAGCCCGGGACTGCGCTAGCAGCAAAGCCCTTGACCTCTATGGCAAATATTTTAGCGATTCATTCGGTCGGAGCATCTTTGGTGACTTATCTGCGCAATTCGTATCCAAACTCTTTGCGCGACGCATTTCCATGCCAGTTCAGCCTGTTTTCGAGCGGCGATCTCGTTGAGATGAACGAGCTTCCAACCACGCTCTCGCTCTTTCTCTACAGGGTGACGATGAACGAGCATCTGCGCAATGCTGGCCGGATGAACGGCTCTACGGATGAAAATGTGCCGCTCGCGCTTGACCTGCATTATCTAATGACCGTCTGGGCGAGCAGCGCCGAGGCGGAACATTCCATTCTAGCCTGGGCTATGCGCCAACTCTATCACCATTCGGTGCTGGACATTTCATCGCTCTCCTCTGAGGCCGCGTGGGGCGCAGAGGACGTTGTGCAGGTCATTCCAGCCGAGTTGAGCAACGAGGACATCATGCGAATCTGGGATGCTGTGAATCCTCCGTACAGACTCAGTGTTTCTTACATCGCGCGTGTCGTTAGAATTGATCCCGAAACTCAGATTGATTCCAAGCCTGTGGTTACGTCACGGTTCTCCATGATGGATAGAGAGGCTGCAACATGAGATTAGAGCAGTTGGAGCGTCGCGTGCTGGGAGCCGTAATCTTTCTGGACGCGACAACAGGAGCGCGTATTCTCAGTTCTTTGCGAGTTGAGGCGCGTGGCGTCAAGTTTGTGCGCAATCGCAGCGGTTCTTATGTCATCTTCAGCGCGCCCGGTTTCAAATCATATATCAACTCCTTTCGCCAGCAACCTGCTAGCGTTGCGCTGGAGAGCGTAGCCTTTGAGATTAGTGTGACCGATCCCCTCCGCAGATATTTGCCAAGACGCAGCACAATCCATCTTCCGCTCAATCCCGCTACAACGAGACCGAACGAGGGCGCGTGGCTTTTCGCTCCTATTGAAGTCAGTCTTTTCCCCTCGCCTATCTCCAGCACACTGCCGGGCTGGGCGGTCATTCGAGCAACTATACGAGAAGAAGGAAAAACGGATCGTCTTCCCTGGTCACTAATCAAAGTGAAACGCAAAGGGACGACAGACCTGTTAGCGACTGGGCTGGCGGACAAACGCGGCGAGGCTCTGGTGGCTGTGACGGGACTTCCTACTACAACATCGGACACAGGGACGGGAACGGTTCTGACCTCAGAGATCGCAGTGACGCTTGAAGTAATCTTTGATACTCATGTGAAGAAAGTTCGTGATCCGGAAGACCTTGAGGCTCTGGCTGATTCGCCCGAGGACTACATTCCTGATCCATCTGCTTTGGAAACAGGGCAACCCCCTGATTTTCGCTCCAGCACGACCAACACCAAGCTGGCTTCCGGCAAGGAGCAACCAGCAGAACTGTCGGTGAAGCTGGTTTAAAGAGATCAGTCGGAAACCCTTTCGATAAAGAAGGAGGTCGCAGTGCCTGAATATTTAGCACCGGGCGTTTACGTCGAAGAGACAAGTTTCAGGGCCA
>MNJR01000110.1:35775-50264 GCA_001920415.1 Acidobacteria bacterium 13_1_20CM_3_53_8
AAAGACCCTATGGAGTTGATAACCGGAGTGCAGGAGGACGAGGACAGGATTTTTGAGGCTCCCGAATTGATTACTAATCTGGGAGACTACGAGCGTATCTATGGCGGACTTGATGACCTGGACTACGGAACCAACTACCTTGCGCATGCCGTTCGCAACTATTTCAACGAGGGCGGCGCACGCCTCTATATATCGCGTGTGTTCTTGCCAAGTTCGACGACCGAGCTTGGAACTGCCCGCTCAAACTTTCTGATTGGTGCCGCGAACGCAGCCAGCCGCGCGCGATTTGTAGCACGCTTTCCCGGATCGGCGGGCAATGGCCTCATCAGCTTGCGCCTGGTTCGCACTCCCGTTACTCGTCGGATAATGGAGAATGCCCTCGAAGGCACTATGGTGCAGATAGGGGGCGATAATCCTGCGACTCCTGCTCAACTGCTGGGCGGCAAGCCTCCATTCTCGCTGCCTAACGATAGCGTCTTGCTGCTTAAGGTGAGCAATGCAGATGTTCCGGCTATCACTTTTCATGGCGAAGCGGCCAGAGTCGTCGCCGATAACCCGCTCCCCGATACGCTTGACCTGACCGCTGCCAACAACACATTGCAGGTCACTATAGATAGCACTATACAGAAGATAACGCTGCCGACCGTGCCACCCGCAGCGCCCGGGAGCGTCAGCCGCGAGGACATCGTTGACTCTATCAATTCACAGATACGCGGCGGCTTCGCCGTTCTGGATAACACAGATCATCTGGTGATCGGAACCGACAAGCGAGGAACGTCTGCCAAGGTCACTGTGGATGCCAATGCGACGCTCGGTTTCGCCGGTCAAAAGAGCGCACAGGGGAGCGCTAACGCGGCCAACAACGTGAGTGATTTGGCTGCTGTGACGGCGGACGAGATTAACAAGTTGCTGACGGATACTGCGGGCACTAACGCGACTGCGGCTCTTGTTCCCTCGACCGGACGCATGGTCGTCAGCACGAAGCCCACGGGAGCAAATGCCACTCTGGAAGTTGAAGCGCCTGCGAACTCTGCTAACACAGCGCTTGGCCTTGAGCCACTCGCGGCGGGTCAACAGCCTGTCAAAGGAGCGGCGGGCGCAACTTTAACCTACTTCGTAAAGGGCAGCGGCGGTTGGGCGGATAAGGATAACGCGGCGCTAAACTTCGGCGGTGTTGGGCCGGGAGACGCGCCCGGCGGCGGCGCAAGCTTTCTCACTCTGACGGTCTTAGCAGAGGATGGCGATGGCAACGTCACCGTTTATGAAAATCTGGGACTGGACTCGCGTCATCCCAGATGGATTGGCCGCATACTCTCGCCAACGCAGACTCGCCGCTCAGACGACCTTGGGCATCTCTTCGCTCTGGAGTTCCAGAACGTGAATGCTTACCAGTTGCTCTCTGCGCTCTTTCCAACAGGTGAAGAAGTGGCAGTGCCGTTGACTGGCGGCAATGATGGAAGCGAGCCTAGGCAGGCTAACTACGAGTTGGCGCTCTCCGCTCTGGAGAAGGTCGAAGACATTTCGATTGTGGCCGCACCGGGTCATTCTGCTTACCAGGACTTTCAAGGTATTCAGGGAGCTTTAATCACTCACGCGGAGAATCTGAAAGCTTATCGCATAGCCGTTCTTGACACTCCGCCCCAGCAATCTCTTTCCGAAGCACGCACTGTGCGCAGCCGAATTGATTCTACAAAGGCTGCTCTCTATTACCCTTGGGTGACGGTCTCGAATCCTCTGGCGCGTCCCGGCGATGAGAGCATTCCGCGCGAGATTGACCTGCCGCCATCGGGGTTCGTGTGCGGCGTCTATGCGCGCAGCGACATTCAACGCGGTGTTTTTAAAGCACCCGCCAATGAAGTCGTGCGAAGCGCCCTGCGCTTTGAAACGGATGTCAATTTTGCTCAGCAGCAAGTTTTGAATCCGCTCGGCGTCAACTGCCTGCGCTTTCTCTCTGGCCGTGGCTATCGCGTGTGGGGCGCGCGAACCGTCAGTTCCGATCCAGAATGGAAATACGTCAACGTCCGGCGATATTTTATCTATCTCGAAAGCTCAATTGATAAGGGCACTCAGTGGGCTATCTTCGAGCCTAACGGTGAAAGGTTGTGGGGCAACATTCGCCAGACGATCTCGGATTTTCTCTACAACGAATATGTCTCAGGCGCGCTTCTGGGCAGCAGTCCAAAGGAGGCTTTCTTTGTACGTTGCGACCGCAGCACCATGACGCAAAACGATCTGGACAATGGCCGTCTCATCTGCCTTATAGGAGTGGCGGTCATCAAGCCAGCAGAGTTCGTGATTTTCCGCATCGGTCAAAAGACAGCCGATGCGCGCAGCTAGTTCGCTTTAACTCGAACTAGATTAAAGAGGAGAACTGCATATGCCAGACCGCATCACTCCCTACGGGGCATTCAACTTTTTAGTGGACATAGGCGGCGACATTGGGCCAATCGGCGGGTTTTCAGATGTCAGCGGACTAAGCACAGACATCAAGGTCGCCGAATATCGAAACGGTAATGACGCCGAAAATCATGTTCGCAAAGTGCCGGGCATCCATTCGGTCGCTGATGTAACGCTCAAGCGTGGCGTGGTCAGTTCTAATGACCTTTGGGCATGGATCAATGATGTCCGCGTCAATTCCATTAACGCTCAACGCCAGGTGGTTATCACATTGCGCGACGAGGCAGGGCAACCGGTTCAAGCCTGGACGTTGCGCAATGTCATTCCATTGAAATACACAGGGCCGACTCTGGCTGCTAAAGGCGGCGGCGATGTAGCTATGGAGGAACTGGTTCTGTCGTCGGAAGGGCTGATTCTGAATGAGTGAGCGGTAAATGGTGAAAAGCAGAAATAAGTTCTATTCACCATTTACCATCCACCATTCACGAATTATGAATGAGTGACGGCATCACTCTTTCGAGGGATTCATAGCTTCTGACATCAGCTTCACGAGATGAACGGCTTAATTTTTGAGAACCAGGCGCCAATCGTCGCCAGCCCTCCCAACCGTGCTGACATAGCCTGCTTTGTGGGGTTTGTCGGAAGGCGAAGCACGCTCGTTCAAGGAGTCGGAAGACGGAATACGACGATTCCTGCGGAGGTGTGGCGATGGCTGTGCGAGCAGGGGTGGACTACTCCGCCTTACGCCTGGGATGGTGCACGGCTGTTCCGTGTAGGCGGGTTGCAAGAACTGGCCGCGCTCGTTCTCAAGATTCGTGATGAGTTGCCAAAGCTTCTTGAAAGCTATGACGACTCGCTGCCTCCTACCTTCTCTATGGAGAGAGTTCTGGTCTCGCTGATGAACGAACTGCTTGAACTCAGTAGTCTCTACACAGATGAGCGTTTCGATAAAGTCAATTTGTCTAAGGAGGCGAAATCGCTCACCGCGCTACAGCCACAAGGCAAAGAGTTGATACGCCTGAACCGTCTGCTCTTGCAGGAGGCATACCCGCAAGAGATTTACTCGCCGGAACAGGCTCTCTCGAAGACGGACGACTCGCTCGAAAAGGCGCGCGGCCAGTACACCACCATTGATGATTTACTAGACATACCTGTTCCGATTGATAACTGGGAATCATTTGACCGCCTCTTCGCCTGGGACGAGCGCGATGTTGATGGTCGTGGGCAAACCTGTCCTACTTACATGGGAGCCGCCATACGATCATTTTTCTCGCAGGGCGGGCGCAAGTGTTATGTCATACGCGCGGGCGATCCCTTGCCGCTCATAGCTGAACGCAAGCAGCGGCTAAGCCAGATTGAGAAGTTGATTCCCGGTTACTCGAACCAGTTCACGCCATCGCCCGTTGACAGAACTAGCTGGCACGGCATAGGGCACATCTTCGGTCTGCCGGATGTCTCGTTTCTTTGTCTGCCAGACTTGGCCGATCTGGTCGCGGCTGATCGCGAAAAAATTTCTGTGGAGCAACCGGAGCCAGCCGAGAAGCCGGAAGTATTTGTCGAATGCTCGGATGATGAGCTGACCGAAGAAGAAAACAGGCTGGCAAGACGATTGCCCGCGCCCAGGTGCGACGAGGATGGATATGAGATTTGGGTGCGTGCATTGTGGTTGACCGTTAATGTGATCGCTGGCCAGATGAGAGAGGTGCAGTTTGTAGCCTCTGTGCCGATTCCGCAAAAGGGGTTAATCGCGGAAGAGAGCATGCTCGATTTTCTTCTGACAGACTTTCGGGGCAGAACCAGACGCGGCCCGCTTGCCGCTTTGCCCGGCGAGCAGATTAACGGTATTGCAAGCGCCTTCATGCAACTGGTCTACCCCTGGGTTCGCACTTCCGGTTCCAACAATCTTCCCGAAAGTGTAGAGAGTCCTGATGCGGTTTTAGTTGGCATACTGGCGCGCAACGCTCTCGTGCGCGGAACATTCCATAGCGCAGCCAGTCTTCATCTGACGGATGTTTATGAAGTCTTCCCGCCACTGAATCGTTATGAGATGACCAAGCCTCCCGATATTGAACAGGTTAAGAGCATAGCTCGGCGGAATCTTCTTGAAAGAGTTTCTCTCTTCGGGCTGACTGCGCGTGGATTGAGGCTACTGTCGGATGTGACTACGAGTTTGGACGACAACTATCGTCCGGCAAGTATCAATCGTCTGGTCTCGGTTATCGTGCGCGCGGCCAGACGAATCGGCGAAGACGTAGTGTTTGAACCTTCGGGCGAGCGCCTGTGGTCTCAGATACGACGCCGCTTGAACAGCTTGTTGTCAAACCTTCTGGCCGAAGGCGCTCTGCGTGGAGCGCGCCCCATAGATGCTTTTCAGGTGCGTTGCGACCGCAGCACTATGAGCCAGGACGATATAGATAATGGCCGGGTCATTGCTTATGTGCAGTTCGATGCGGCTGCGCCGATTGAGCGAATCACAGTCATTCTGGCTATGGATCATGGCGGACAGGTCTCTCTGATTTCAGCAGAGAGTAATTATCAGGAGGCCGCATGAACGGCAGTAACCCGGACACGTTAGCGCCAGTCCACGTCTTCAACTTCGAGGTCTCATTCTTTGAAGACCCGCTAGATTCCGCAGAGGATGATGGTGATGTTCCTATGTGCAGCGGCGCTTTTTCTGAGTGCACTGGGCTGGAGGCTACTATGGAGCCAAAGGTCATCAAGGAAGGGGGGCGAAATTACGGGGCGGCTCAGAGGGCTGGCCCTGTAACTTTTGCGACCGTCATCTTGAAACGAGGAATGACTACGAACGGCGATTTGTGGGGTTGGTTCAATCAGGTCACTCAGGGTGATTATGCCTATCGCTTGGGCGCTCGCATACAGATAAGAGATGGCCTTCAGAGCGATACGCCGGTTATGGAGTGGAAGCTGACGAACGTCATGCCCATTAAGTTCAAGTCGGCGGACATGAGCGCCAAAGCAACAGAGGTTGGAATAGAAGAACTGCACCTTGCGCACGAAGGGCTTAGTCTGGTGCGCAGAGGAGACGATGTTTCAGAGTGATTTGTTGAGGAGTCGGCAGTAGGTATGAGTAAGCCATCAGTTAAAAAGGCTGAATTTTATGCTGCGCCAAAACAGCAGGGCGCTGAACCGCTTGTGACGGTTCATTTCAACCCGACTTCGCTTCAGCACACCATCACAAATACGCTGGAGGAGAAAGGTAAGAAGCACAAGCAGTATGTCACCAAGTCTACGGCCAAACTGACTATGGACCTTATCTTTGATACCACTGACAAGGGCGAGGATGTGCGCACCACTACCAAGAAAGTTGCAAATTTCATGAAGCCCAAAGAGGAGCAGGGGCAAAGAAGCGGCCAGAGTAAAAAAGTTCCTCCCATAGTCGTATTTGAATGGGGCGCCTTCAGCTTTCAAGGATTGGTTGAATCCTACAAAGAAACTATTGACTTCTTCTCAAGCGAAGGCGTGCCTTTGCGCGCCAGTATTAATCTGACGTTATCGAGGCAGGATGAAGTGTTCAGCGATGACAGCGGCGGAGGCGGAGGCGCAGACGGCAGTTCGCCGGGAGAGGATGCCGTTGACGCGCCAGCAGGCGTAGATCAGAGCGCGACCGATACGGCTACGGCAAGCGGCGACCCAAGTGCCGGGCGTGATATTGCAGCCGCCAACGGTGAAGAGAGTATGCGCTTCCCCAGTGGGCCAATGACGGTTGATCCATCCGTGCAGTTGGGGCCTCCTGTTGCCTTTGCCAGTGGCGGAGCCGGTTTGAGCGCCGGAGCAGGCATAGGTGTCGGTGGAGGTATTGGCATAGGTGGAGGTGTTAGCGCAGGAGCCGGTTTGAGCGCGGGCGGCGGACTGGGGATTTCTGGAGGAGGCGGAATAGGTGTGAGCGGGGGGGCGAGTTTGGGACTCTCAGGGGGACTGGGTGTAAGTGTAGGAGCAGGCTTTGGAGCGAGCGGAGCGGCGGGCTTCGGTGCCGGCGCAGGGTTTGGTGTTAGCGGCGGCGCTGGTTTGAGCGCAGGCGCTGGCCTGAGCGTAGGAGCGAGCGATGGTTTTGGTATCTCTGCGGGCGCTTCGGCGGGTGTGTCCGCTAGCGCCGGCGCTGGTTTTGTGATGAATGGCAATGCTGGCTTCAATGCCTCTTTCGGCGGGTCGGCTTCTGCCGGTGTGTCCGCTAGCGCAGGAGCTTTCGCAGGACTTCGCGTGACGACTCGCAGCCGTCGCACATCTACGCTAGATGCTGGACGCCTCATCAAGCAGAGCGAATCCGTCAGCGTTGCTACGGACAGAGGAGCTAAATTCCGCCTGGGCGGTCGTGCAGTCTTTGAAGAATCCACAAGCCTCAACGCAGATTTTCGGGGCAGCGCAGGGTCTCGCACACGAATTCGTTTTGAGGAGAGTTAAACCATGAGCGGTGTAGTCATTGATGAGATGGAAGGCACTGTGGAGCCTGAGCCTGCTCAATCGGCTGAGAGCGCTCAGCAGTCCTCCGTTTCCCATGAGCAAAGCATGGATCAATTTCGGCATGAGTTGAGCCGGTTGGCACAAAGAGAAGCCAGATTACGAGCAGATTGAAAGCGCGCCTAAACGTTGTTGGCGTGAGCCGTTGAACCATACAGATTTTTTTAGGATGTCATATGTCCGAGCCGCAACTGAGTGAGAGAGCAGTTTACCGCGCCCGCCCGACTGTGCGCATAGAGTCGCAGGAGTATCCAAAGGTCAGCGAATTAATCGTCGGCCTTGAGATGGTCGAGCGTGAGGGCGGGATGTCGGCTCTTGAGTTGCGCGTGAGCAATTTAGCGAGCGACACAGAAGGTGGCGCGGATTTTGCTTTTGAGGACGAGCAAATTCTCAAACTCGGAGCCAAGATTCAGATCTATTGTGGCGACGAGGATGCTCCGCAGGAAATCTTTCAAGGAAAAATCACGGGACTTGAAGCGGACTTTCCAGCAGAGTCTTCTCCTGAATTAGTGGTGCTGGCAGAGGATGTCTTCCAGCGTGCTCGTATGGCGCGGCGCACAAAGATTCATGAAGATGTGACCATCTCAGGGCTGGCGAATGATCTGGCTAACCAACTCGGTCTGACTCCAACGGTCACAGGATTTTCCGACAACATAGGCACTCATGTTCAGTTGAACGAAAGCGATCTTGCATTCCTGCGTCGCCTTCTTGCGCTTTACGACGGTGACATGCAGGTGGTCGGAACTGAGCTACACATCTCGCCTCGCGCAGATGTGCAGCGCGGGCAACTCTCTTTGGAGCTTCATAGCCAGTTGCGGCGCGCTCGCATACTGGCTGACATGGCACAGCAAGTCACAGAGGTCACTGTAAGCGGTTGGGATGCGGCGCAAGGGCAGCGCGTGACAGGCACAAGCCGTGGCGCAAACTCCGGGCCGGGTTCCGGGCGAACCGGCAGCCAATGTTTGAGCGACACGCTCGGAGATCGCTCAGAGCACATAGGCCACTTCGCCGTGACGACCAGCGAAGAGGCGCAGGCGCTCGCAGATGCCACCTTCGATCTTCGCGCGCGACGTTTTGTTTGCGTTGACGGAACTGCTGAAGGCAATCCAGGTTTGCGCGTAGGCACACACGTGGAACTCAAGGGGATGGGCAACCGCTTCAATAACACTTATTACGTGGTGCATGCGCGCCACCGTTTCGATTTGACCAGAGGCTATGAGACGGATTTCGCGGCTGAATCCGCCTTCTGGGGGCAAGCATGATGCAGACGGTCAAAGATTTGGTCATACAGGCAAGCTCGCTGAGCGGAAGCTATCTGGCTGAAGTAGTGGCGGTCAATGACCCTGACAATCTATCCAGAGTGCAGGTCAGACTGCTGAGCTTCGACGGAGTGGGCGAACAGGATGGCCCAATCTGGGCGCGCGTGGCCGTTCCCTTCGCTGGCGATAGCCGTGGAGCTTTCATGCTGCCGGACGTAGGCGATGAAGTGCTGGTTAATTTTATCAATGGCGATGCGCGCTTGCCTGTAGTGGTCGGAGGACTTTGGAACGGAAGCGCGCAAGCACCGGAAACCCTGGGCGGTTCAGGCGACCGCGTTGATCGTTGGAGCATCGTCGGCAAGGCTGGAACGCGCATTGCGATAGTTGAAGAGAATCAGGGAGAAGCCAAAATCTCTCTGACCACTCCGAACGGTGTCAGTCTTGTTCTTACTGATTCCGGCGGCGGCAAAGTCGAATTCAAAGTCGCAGGCAACACAATCACTTTCGATTCGCAAGGTGTTTCCATACAGAGTCCATCGAAAATCAAAACGCAGTCAACTCAAGTTGAAGTCACCTCCGGCCAGGTGAAAGTTGATTCGGCGTTGGCCAATTTTTCCGGGATGGTCAAATCCAATGTCCTGCAATCCACGACAGTCATCGGCAGCACTTACACGCCGGGAGCCGGAAACGTATGGTAGCCCATCAGACAATCTTCGGCGGCGTTATCCCTACGGGCATATCAACGTCGCCCACCATACTTCAGCGAACTGATCAGGATTTCATCGCTGGCATTCTAGATGAACTGGCTGCCAATGATGGTGTGCAGACCGTTACGAAGAAGATTGCCGAGAAACGAGATGCGTACGGCGTGCTGAGATTGTATCAACCCGCCCAAAAAACTTTTCATGTAGCGCTCTTGCAGATAGCGTGCGATTTGAACGGCATGCTACCGCGCCTGGACCCTGAGCGGATTGATAGCGCAGGGCTTGTCGTGCGCCGCGTCTCGATTGATAAAGATGGGAAAGATGTGCTGGATAGTAAAGGAGAGAGAGTTCTGGAAGGATGGGTTGAAGCGGGCAAGTCATTGCGCGGATGGCAGCCTCTGACTTTGCCGGGACAGCTAAACTTTGATCCCGACCCGTCGCGTAGGCCTCCAGCTTTGAGCGCAGGCAATCCAGAGATTGATCGCCTGCTCTTGTTGAATCGCAAACAGAATTTTTCTGAATTGGTGACCGTAGAGCAATGGTCTGAAAGCGTGTCTCCTCTCTTCATTGCTCCGCCGGACGTTTGTTCTGCGACTAAAAGAACCATTCTTTACGGATTGATTCCCGTTACCAGCAACGAATTAAGCGAAGCTCCGCCGAGAACTGCCTCTTTCGATAAAACGGACGCAGACATCAAAGCGCACTTGTCTGGATATTTGAAAGCGGGAGTCAACACGCCGTTCTCAAGCCTAGCAGGACAGAAAATTTCCTACGACATGGCCGCCAATACAACTCTGGATAAAACGAATCCGGCATTGAGCAGTCAGCTCAGCGAATTCCTTTTACTGGTTCGTCAACTGGCCCTCGAGTTCAATGCTTTCGGCAGCACCAGTGAGGCCACACGTTTATATCAGAAGCTGAATAGAATCTACTTGAATTTCGCAGGCAACACATACACACGTCCGGCTGGAGAATTTTTGAATGAAGCGAAAGAGGTGCTGATTAACGGCGTAGATAGGCTGACGAACAGTGTGACCATGCCTGACTACTGGCCCACCATCGGCTCTACAACGGAGGACGAGCTATGGGATGTCATCATTCCTGCTATGAATGCGCGCCTGGCTACGGTCATACCACAGGAAGGACGCTTCGATGGTTTGACACGCAAGTATCAATTTAGGGCTTTTGTGCGAGTTAAGCGAGACGATGGCTGTCCGCCTGAACTTGTCTGGAGTGACCCAAGCGAGCTTTTCAAGATCATCCCTTGGTATGAGAGCAACGACGCGATACCTCCCGTTCAGGTAACTTTGCCGAATCCATTGCAGAAAGGTTTTCTGGATAACGTCAAGCCCAACGTTTCGTTTCTAGTGCCGAGCGATCTATTCAATCTGCTGCAAGCGAATGATCCGAAAAAGATGAGCGGCGGAGAGGGGCAGAAACCATCTGGCGGTCTCGCCCTGGATTGGATATGCGGTTTCAACATTCCCATCATTACTATCTGCGCCTTCATAGTCCTTAACATTTTCTTGCAGCTTCTCAACATCATCTTCTGGTGGCTGTTGTTCATCAAGATTTGTATTCCGATTCCGAAAGGGCTGATACCGAAAAGCAATCCGTGATGAATGGGCTGGTTCCCTCTTGCGAGCGAGTGAGCTATGGAAAAAAGAGTTCCTCCAATATTGATCGGTTGGCCTTTACTGCCCGTCCCGGACTCCAAGGGACAGCTAAACTATCCTTTGCTGGAAGAGAGCGTGCGGCAATCAATTCGTGTGATTTTGCAGACGCGCCCCGGCGAACAATTGATGCGCCCTAGATTCGGCGCTGGCCTGGAAGATTTTGTCTACGAACAGAACACTCTGACGACTCGCCGTCGCATCACGGATTTAATCAAGCAATCGCTTGAGCGCTGGGAGCGGCGCATCATTCTGAATCGCGTTGAAGTTAATGAAGTGCCGGGCGAGCCTACGCACTTGCGCGTGGAGATAGCTTACCAGTTAAAGCGTACGGGCGCTTCGCAGCAAATCGGTTTGACGATGGAGTTGGAGGCATAGCTCATGCCCATTCTTCCGCCTGCACTGGATGATCGCAGCTTTGACGATCTGGTCGAAGAGGTACTGGCGCGTATTCCTGCGCACACGCCTGAGTGGACTAATCCGCGAATGGGCGATCCGGGCCGCACGCTCATAGAACTGTTCGCATGGCTCACAGACACACTGCTCTATCGCGCCAATCTCATCCCGGAGCGTCAGCGACTGGCCTTCCTCAGACTCCTTGGAGTGAAGATGCGACCCGCGACTCCTGCGCGCGGGCTAGTGAGCGTTCTCTTTGATGATGACAAGGCCACTGAAGCTCTTAACATAAGACCGTTTGCCATGATCAAAGGCGCGGTCAACTTTGAAACCCGTACTGAGTTGACAATCCTGCCTATAGTGGCCGAAGCCTACTACAAACGTCCGCCGCGCGATAAGGAACTGACAGACGCCGCAGACCTCTTGCAGGGCTTACAAAAAATTTACGGCCTGAACGATGCTTCAGGAAAAACGCACAATGCCAAAGGAAAGCCGCAACAGCCGCGCCCTTATGTCACGACGCCGATTTTCATAGAAGGCGCGAGCGCTGCCAACGGGTTCGATCTCATCGAAGATGCTGTTGACCAGAGCCTTTGGATAGCGCTGCTCGTTATCAAAGACAAACCTGAGCCGGGCGATGTCGAGCGCGCTAAAAAAGCGTTGGGCGAAAATAAGAGCGGCGGTCAGCAACTCGTCAATATAGGCTACATGCCTGCGATTGAAGTCCCTGCGCTGTTTGAAAACATTGGCCCACGCGCACGTATACCGAGCGTGTGGGAGATAAGCACGGGCAAAGAGATTAAAGATGAGCCGGAATATCTGACGCTGGATACCATAACGGATTCGACTGAAGGATTGGCCCAACGCGGAGTTCTGCGACTCGCCTTGCCCGCGCCGGAACTTATAGGCGCGCCCGGCAACGACGTCCGCGCGAACCTCAAAGCAGGCGTAGGTGATCGCCCGCCTCGTCTTGACGATCCGGCAAAGGCCGCGCGTCTAATCACGTGGCTGAGACTGCGTCCCGCCACGAAGATGAGAAACATGCCCGTGAGTTGGGTGGGAGTCAATGCAGTCGAAATAGATCAACGCCAGACCATCACAAATCGCATCGTCGGAGCGAGCAACGGAACGAGCGATCAGGAATTTCAGCTTCCCGGACAATCCGTTGATCCACACACACTGCTCATCCAGGTTGAGAATCTAGGAGTCGGCTATCAAGCGTGGACACAGGTTGGCGACCTTGCTCTGGCTGGTCGTGACAGCACGGTTTTCAGTCTTGATAGCGAGGCCGGGACAATTCGTTTCGGAAACGGCGTACAGGGCTGCGTTCCAGAAACTTCTGCGCGCATACGTGTCGCGTACATGCGCGCCGGAGGTGGAAGCCTCGGTAATCTGCCCGCAGGTTCACTCGCCAAAATTACTGCCAGAGACATTGACAACGCGCCTGTCACACAAAAACTGAAAGTCCAGCAAAGCCTGGTCACAGACGGTGGCGACGACGCGGAAACTCTTCTTGAAGCAGAGCAGCGTATCCCTGCGCTGTTTCGTCACCGCGACCGCGTCGTCACAGAGCAGGACTATCAACGCATAGCAAGCGACACGCCTGGAATTCGCATGGGGCGAGTTGATGTGCTGCCTCGCTTCAAGCCTCAGCAGCGAAGAGAGCAGGTGCCCGGCGTGGTCTCCGTCATGGTCTTGCCATTTAAGGAAACAAGGTTGCCGCCCAATCCAAACCCGGATCGTTATTTCATCGAATCGGTCTTCAAATACCTTGATGCCCGACGCCCTTTGACGACCGAACTCTATGTCATAGGCTGCGAGTATGTTCCGCTTGGTCTCGGCGTTGGGATAACAATCCGCGACGGCTTCGGACAGAATCAGGTCATCAACGATGTACGAGACATCTTGCGCGCTTTTCTCTGGCCTTTGCCGCCGGGCGGAATAGAGGGCGCGGGCTGGCAGCGCGGAAGAACTGTTCGCGACCGCGAGGTGGAAGTGATGATAGCCCGTGTGCCCGGCGTGGACGAGGTTAGCGGAATAAATTTCTTCAAGAAGAAGGATGACGACTGGGAGATGATTAAACGTGCGCAAGGTTGCGCTCCTGTTGAACTGCCGCTCGCGCTCTGGCAGTTGCCAGAACTTCTAACGGTCGTCGTAGCGGCTTCGGATAGCGCTCCCGAAAACTTGCTAGCGGCTCCCAATCCCTTTGCCGATGAGCAGGGTGGAAGCATGGCCGTGCCGGTCGTGCCAGAGGTCTGTTGAGATGGATGCAAACGGTCTCAGATTCTGGATGCTCGCAGAGCAAAAGCAGTGGCTCATACCTGACCACGCAGAGGTCGAGTATGACACGAAGCGTCGCAGCTTGCGCCTTCTGAGCGAGCATCAGATTCCCGTCTGGCCTGGTCCATTTCACGATGCCACGTCACAACTCGAAATCGTTCCGCAGGCGCGCGACCAATTCGGAAACGTGGCATGGTGGGACCCCGTCTCGCAGAAAATCATGGCTACGGGGACGCTGCCCGGCGAAGTTGAAATCACATTGCCCAAGCCTATGATGACGGACATGGCCGTAGGTTATGACGGCGTGCTGTACATGGCGACTGATGGCAGAGTGATTATGGAAGACCTGCGCAATCGCTGGGACGCGGTCGTGCTTGAAGAGAAAGATTTTGTAGCATGGCGTCTGGCCGCAGACCCCAAGGGCGGCGTGTGGGTGCTTGATCGTATCAACCGAAAGCTTGCCAGATTGCAGGGGCTTCCTTTCCCCACACGACCCTATGGTCCATATACGTCGCAGGTCTTTCGCCCCTGTATAGAGAATCCGAATCCGCCGCGATTGCGTGTCTTGCCTGAGACGAAGGCGATTGATAAAGAGAGAGCAGTTGCGCTCTGCTGTAGCCTTAAAGGCAGGCTGGCGCTGCTCTGCTGGCAAGGTATGCATGGCGATGCGCAGGTTCATTTTCTCGATGAGAACGAACAGATTGGCCCAGCCACAAAATTGAATGGCATTAGCTTCCCTTTCAGCATGGCGTGGGTGACGGAAGAGAGGCTTGCAGTTCTTTTCGATAACGGGCCGGGCGATGGTTCAAAAGTTAAAGAGGCTGCTGTCTATTCCATCCCGGAAAAAGCTTTGGAAGTTTCGCCCGTCGGCGACATCTATCCTTTGAAAGATCATACGGGTGGGCCATTCCTGCATGGAGTAACATTGCCGCCGCACTACCCTACGAAAACTGAAGAACGTAGCGCGCCCTTACATCATCTTTCGCTTCCCTCGTTTGCCAGTCGCGGGCAGGCTTTCAGCCGCTCGGCTCTGGATAGCGGAAGCACTCAAACCGTCTGGCATCGTCTTTATCTTGACGCGGCCATACCACAGGAATGCGGTATCAAACTATTTCTGGCGGCGACGAATACGAGCGAGCCTCCTGAAGATGAATGGTACGAGCACAGGTTCGGCGAGATGTTCGCTAACGGGAACGAGGACGGAATACCTCGCGGCGTGTGGGTCTCTTATTCTTCGGAAATACCTTTTCATGATGGCTTGCTCGAATGCGAGCAGGAGAAAGATCGCAACGGGCTGTTCACAG
>MNJR01000124.1 GCA_001920415.1 Acidobacteria bacterium 13_1_20CM_3_53_8
CAACGAGAAATCAAAGTCGAACCGGATTTCATCACTGTTGAACTAGAACAACAGATCTTAGAAGCAGCACAATTTATCAAGCAGCAGGACCCACGAGGCATCGTCGAGAGAACAAAGGTTCTCGAAGTGGTCAGTGGCGGCAAGCGTAACAATATGTACTTGGCGAAGAAGATACGCTACATCCTTGACCAGCACATCGATGAGTTTCCGCCACACCACAGTGGACCCCACGCATTTCTTGCAAAACAAGGCAAAACAAAGAAGAGCAAGGAATGAAGAAAAATATTAGCGACACACTAGAGTGGCGTCGAATTGAGGAGTTTGTGCCAGGTGACTATATCAAAGGCATGGGGAAAAAGATGTTAGTGACCCGCATTGAGGTCGGTGGAAGAATTGTGAGACTCTGGTACGAGCTCGATGGAAAAGAACGATTCATCACCGATACCGTTGGACAAGAATATATTGGAGTTAAAAAGGAGGAACAGTATTAATACTGTTCCTCCTTTGCTTACCACAGTTCCAGCATCTTGTAGGCTTCCCGCGAGATCTTTTCACGTTTTCGCCAATTTATGTCCTCACACAGCATCTGACTCGTTCGTGGGTAGAGTACCTCCAGACTCCCTACCACTTGCTCTCGCATCCACGCCTGAAGGAAGCATCTCCGACGCTCATCGGTGAGCCCTTGCCGAGAATGTACTTGCACTCCGCTGCCTTCAGCACCGTAAATGGTCTCAGGAAACCGTCCACCGCGCTCTCCGACAACGATGATCCTTGGTAACACCAGTGCATTCACCGCGTCAGCAATGGGCTTAGCCAATGCCTCCAATCGTTGAAAAGCACGGTTCTCAGCGGCAATCTTTGCTTCCTTTGCTAACCTTCGCAACTCCTCTTTCTCTGGCTCCCACCCAAAGAGCTTCTTGCAACACGTTGATCCAACACAGAACTGCTTTGCGTCCTGATCTCTGCTTACTACATAGACCTTTGCGTGCTCGCGGCCACATCGATTGCAGATACTTCCCTCTCCTTTATCAAGCGGGATACGCTCACCAGAGATCTCATCAATCTCGCGCATGTCGTAAACTTCAATGAGTGTGTAGGTATAAACTTCTTCTGTCGTTGTCATTTTCGTTCTCCTTGTTTTTGATGTGCACTAACGTATCATTTGATATTCTTAGTATAACACAACTTATAAGAATATGCAATGCTTTTCGCTGTCAATTCCCTGCCCTCCACGATATTCGTTGAATTGTGGCACATCCATCAATTTTGGCAACTCCAGAAACTCATCGCCAATCTATTGCATAATTTTGAAAGTTATGGTATACTTTGTATAGTTAATGAACCGTTAGTGAACAATAAAAACAAGGAGAAACCAAAGTGAATGCAACTCAATTAGCCGCAAGAGAAAAGTACATCCAGGATATCCAGCGCTACATCAAGGTAGACGAAGATAAAGTCGGTAATCTGATCTGCATCGTACCTTCTAAGAGCAATCCTGAAGGACTTGACGATGGGGCATGGCATACCGTGCATTGTGAGGACAAAACCTCAGTACCCTACACTTACCATTGTAGTTGTGAATCATTTGAATACAGGAGAGTAGAATGCCCCCACATGAAAGCTGTTAATGCAATGTATGCAAGGATTTACAAAAGCAACATAGTAAAGAGGGATGCCAAGATCTTCGTTGAAGCCGAAGAAGTCAAAGCTAAGGCAGCGAAGCACAACACTCCCGAGGCTCTTGACAAATCTTGTAATAAAGAACTTCGAGAGACGAAGGTGCTCAAGGCAAACAACAAGGGCAGCACCGACCTCGCTGGTAAAGGTGCATTGAATGGCGCGACACAGTCTGCGGAATTTTGGGGAAGTCTTCCATCAAGACAAAAAGTTTTGTAAATCTGCCAACTCGCAGTGGTTGCAAAGCGAAAGATGGTGCAATCCATCTTTCGCTTTTTGTATGCATCAAAACATCAAAGTCTGATTAGGAGCGTGCTGCCCCTCGATCTCAGTATTATGGCCCTGGCAGAGGGGGAGCGTAAAATAGAAGCTGCTTCCCTCGCCTTCCACACCGCTGCTCTCGACCCAAATGGTTCCACCCACGTTCTCGATCATGCGACGGCAATTGTAGAGCCCAAGTCCGGTGCCATGTGCAGTCTTACAAGTGCGCGAAAACTTCTGAAACAGATTGCTGCGTTGTTCTGGCGGGATGCCTGGACCACGGTCGCGCACACAGACATAGGCAAACCACGTATTCCATATGCCAACTTCAATAGACACCGGCACCTCCGAAGGCGCGTATTTGAAGGCATTGTAGAGAAGGTTGCGCAAAACTTGTTGCACTTGCGCCGCATCCGCCACTACCACAACATTTTCCTGAATTTGTACGCCAACAAGTGGACGCGCAAAAGTGTACACATACCGCAAGAATGTCTGGACAACATGGTCCAAGCGAAATACCTCGCATCTGGGTGTGGGCACATCGTCCTCTGCATACATCGCTGTGCAGACATTGGACACAATGCGCTCCATGTCATCGCAGCTGTACTTTGTCTGTTCAAGGAAAAGCATACACTCAGGTCGTGACATTTGACCAAGATGCTGCATCAAGATATCCACTGAACCAACTACCGCCGCTAGATGATTGCTTAATTCGTGATTGAGATTTCGAATAAAAGCGTCTTTGATCTGATGGTGTTCTTGAGATCTATCCACTGTTACTCGCAATGCCCCAACACTACCCACCAGGGCAGCATTGATAATAATGCCGGCAATAATCCCCTTCACAGCATCAATGGACCACCCAGTACATACCACGTTCACCACAATATACACTATAAGAAAGACTGACAAGATACCATAGGCACCCTCCCAGCGAAATAGCCAACATGTCAGGACGCCAACGAGGATCAAGGTCGCTGCAAAGGTATCCCAACCCCTAAAATAGATAATTAATGCCTCCTGCGCACTAAATAAAGAAACGACAATACCAAGACGAAGATAAAATGGAAGATACCTAGCCTGTAGAACGCATTTTCTAATAGCACGCATTATAACCCCCTGTTCTTATCTAACATCCTACAACCTGTATAATTGGCCTGTAATCTACATATAGCTGAGAAGTATACCACATCCGTACCCCGAATCCATAGGGGAACTACCCTACTAGTACGGAAGAGCGGACAGCATCTACCTCTAACGGCCCGTGAGTGCCCCTCGCTTTAGCCATGGGGATGAAACAGGTCTTTCTTTTGGAGAGGGCATGGAGCCGCTATGGCTGGCGACACAATCGCTTTTTCCCTCTTGACATCCCTAATCAAATGAATTAGAATACCCTCATGAGAACGTTTGAGTATCGAATCTATCCCAATAAAGAGCAACGCGCCATGCTTATGCAATGCTTGATAGGGTCTCGCACTCTCTATAATGAGATGCTTGAGATGATCAAGAAACAATATGAGCAGGATGGAACGTTCCCATCGAAGTACGATTTGACAAAGACATTCAAAGGTCGTGGTGGTGATTTTGTTCCCGCCACAACCGTTCAATGCCTTGCAGACCGACTTTCCAAGTCCCTCAAACGGTTTCTTACCTGCAAAGAACTCGGCATCAAATACGGCTTCCCCCGTTTTAAGAAACCCAACCAGTGGCACTCTATTCAGTTGAGGCAGTATGGCAAGGATACCCATCTGCATGAGGATAAGAAACATCTTATGGTCCCCGCTAAACTGGGCAAAGCCCTCAAGATCAAGCTTCATAGGCCATTAGAAGGAACGCCTAAGACGGTTCATCTTGTTTTGCGTGCTGATAGTCACTGGTATGCCCTTATCGTTTGCGAGAATGAATCGAAGAGTGAGCACGCACCGAGTACTTGTGAGCATAGCGATATCGGTATTGATGTCGGGCTCAAGAACTTCCTGACTGATTCGGGGGGGAACACAATAGAGAACCCCAGGTTTTACCGGACATCTCAAAAGACCCTCAGACGCAAACAGCGTGTGTTGTGCCGCCGCAAGAAGGGAAGTCATCGCAAGCGAAAAGCGGCCCGTAACGTCGCCAAGACCCATCTCAAGATCAATCGCCAACGGCGTGATCACCATTTCAAGACAGCTAAACCCTATGCAGATGGGTATCGCCACATTGTCGTTGAAGACCTTCAGATCGCCAATATGGTAAAAAACCATCATTTGTCGAAGTCCATCATGGATGCTAGTTGGGGCGCGTTCCTCGATATCCTGAGTGCAAAGGCTGAAAGTGCTGGGCACGAAGTCATACGAGTGAACCCCCGATACACCAGTCAAAAATGCTTCCAGTGCGGTGAAATCGTTCAGAAGTCTCTTTCTGTTCGTACCCATATCTGTCCTTTCTGCGGGTATGTAGCGGACAGGGATGTTAATGCCGCTAAGAATATTCTCAAGGCTGGGGCACAGCCTTCAGGAGTGAACGTACACCAATAGGTGCCGCGTTTCCTGAGAAGCCGCCGCATTTATGCGTGGGGAGTTGTCACAAAAAGCTCTTGGTCAGCGTATTCGACACTTACGAGAACAACGACACTGGACTCAGCATAAGCTCGCGGAGAAGGTGGGAATAGCAGAAGTAGGACACATCGGGAAATGGGAACGAGGAGAAGTCTTCCCATCGCCGCATAACCTTATATCCCTGACCAGGGCATTTAACATCCGTTTGAGGGATCTCTTTACTTTTCCTGAGCAGCCGGATCTCTAGTGGAACTCACGGACGTCTCTTACAGCGAGCGCGTCGGTATCTGGGTTCTTTCGATGCGGCATGCTCTGCAAATTCGCGTCGGTCTTCACGTCCTTTGGCAACCGTCGAGGAACATTACTAAAAGCACTAAAATCCGCAATAACTTTGTTTACTTTTCGGGGGGATTGATGGCCCGAGAGCGCCCACAATGCCTCTTCAATCTCTTCACTAAACACTGGCATTTCAAGATCATTGTCTCTAAACCATTTTTTTATTGACTCATTGGTATAAAGATCGGCGATAACAGCCATCCAGATAAGCATCTGAATATAGCTAGGGCGTTGCAGGCCATTGATTACACGCGAGATGACCTGCTGCAACATGGAACTTTGCTCCTCTTTGGGGATAGTTCCATCTTCCTTCATTCGCTCATACGCCTGCTTACCATATTTTTCAAACATGAAAGCATCGTATTTTGCTTGGGCACGCTTTTCAAACAACACTTGATTAACACCAATACCATCAAGCACTTGTCGCATTAGCGTTCCAAACCTGGGGATCGGCTTTCCTTGGATCAATTCTTGTAAATATGGCAGTTCTTCGTTATTTGCTGGATTATAGGTCACTTTTTACCTCAACAGTTAAAATTGGCTGCATCCCTCTTGACAGGGATATTCTAGAAGTATTAAAATGCCAAAATCTACAAGGACTAGTCCTTGTATACATTGGGTGATCGACGCCACCGCTATTATAACACACGCGTTGGTCATACTTCTATTCTCTTGTGGTGGTTAGCTATGATGTCATCACATCCTTCTCATGCAGACAGGGACTTGCTCGAACGCCTTCGAACTGGCATCTCAGGTAGCGCGTACTTCGACCCAATAGCAGACCCCCCGACACAGGAGATACGCGCTATGGGTATAGGAATCCACCATGTGAGGGCATCTCGATATCCAATCGCATCCAGAAGTCCCTGGCCGCTAGAGCATATGTTTGCAGCAGTATGCAACCACCTTCGCCAGCGTGCGCCCATCCCAAAGTACATCGTCTTGCCAAGAGAAGCATATGCAAAACATCTCCAGGACGTGCTCACGCCCAGACCTTTTGATGGTCTTTTCCCTTTTCAAATTTCGAGCATGGAGAGACCTTTTTTTGTTCTCGTGCGCCAAGATGGGGATTTTAACATGAAGCTCCCCATCGATACGATCCTATGTATCAATTGATTGATTGTCGGTTTAGTGCAAAGGACTACCAAAAGTGACCAATAGCACACAGCAAGAGACCTTAAGCAGCAACAATGACACAAAAATATCAACCTCAGCGCTGGAAAAACTCAAGAAATTGGCAGCGCAAACCGAGGTTGCAACTAACGAACGCGCCAGGATAATGAAGGCACTCGAAGAACTTGCCAACAGCGACATTGACGACGATGAAACATGCTTCATGCAAACGGTACCTCACGGCATGACAAGCGGTTCTACAAAATTCCCAACAAGCTACAAAAACCCAACACTCTCTCCTTGGGTACTCATCATTGCGGCAATCATTGAAAATCGTCGACACAGGGATGCACCAGTGGTACCAAAATTAATCTACGTATCCGACGAACTCCTGGCACAGCTTGGTAAGGACATGAAATATTGTATCGAACAAGAATTCAATGGAAAAAGCATTCCGTTTACGCAACTCAATGGCGAAGTCGTTCAAATCCCTATTGTTTCAGCAAAAAGAACATTGGATATTATCCTACCAAAAGATGTTGTGTGGTGCGCAAACTAGAAAAGAAGGTCACACTATGTTCAAACAGCGCGGCTCACACGAAGAAATGCTCAAAAAGATCGATAAAACCTTGCCGCGTTCCGATGCATGGTTTGATATCGGCAGTGAACTCGATTTGACGTTGCGCGCTGAGACTGCATTCCACATCGAAGACACTGCCGCCACAACGATGGCGTTGGATGCGGGGATCGTGCCGCACACAGTGCAACTCCCTGTGGTCAAAAAGAGAAAGAAGAAAAAAAGATGAAACCGTGTAAACACAAGACTGTTGAGATATCAGAGCACATCATCAATGTAAAAACCTACCACTTTATAGAAAACACGCTTGTGGAAAGATCCGCTAGCGGTAACCCTACTGTACGAACATTTGAAGCGATATGCCATAGATGTGGTATGCGCAAAATATATCGGTATGGACCTGGGCAGTTTGGCCCACATTCACATCCAAGATGGCTCTATGAACGCATGGAGGACGTCGTCTGTCAAGATTGGGGGCAGCAACCAGCACCAGTTATGGCAAGAAAGGAGCAAAATGCGCAGATGTGAGGTAGTAATGTTTATCGCTATCTTTATTGTTGTTTTTTTAGAATGTCTCGTAGGTTTGCAAGGGGTCCATTGAAAGGAAATGCAATGTCCAGTATTTATCACGATGGCAGCAATGAACAACAACCGACCAGCGAAATCACACAAGGCCGCGCGGAGCGGATTTATCAAGCAATCCTGGCAAGCCTGGCAGCAGACAACCTCACGGAAGGGGAACGGGCGTATCTGGAGCTTTTAAAGGCAAAGTGGCAGGAAACATCGCTAGAAAGGTGGCGTCCTCTGTCTTGAAAACCACCATAATAACGCTCGTGGCGCTATTTATTGTTCTTATCGCTGCCAGCATCTGTTTCATCACGTTATTTTCCTACGAGCTTACACAACTGTTGTTAATCTTTATCACAATCATACTTCAAGGAGCAGGACCGTGACAGACAACGAAAATCAGTGCCAACAATGCGGAGGCACAGTACGCCTCGAATACCGTATAGGCTTCGAGCAGGGTCGACCGATGGATCTGCGCGTCGATCCGCCAACATTTCTCAAAATCTGCCCAGGCCATCCCATTGAATCTAGTGTGTCTGATTGGAAGCATCTCAGCAATCAGCAGAAGTACTCTCTCAACAAATTGCAAGAGCGTATGAAGGCCCACTTTGCGGCAGAAGTCAAAGCATTCTTTGAAAAGTATCCTGAGTTGACATTGGAATACAACTTTACCATTGACGCATTCTTGCGAGGACACGAGGTGGGACAGTGACTGAACAAGAAGAGGACCTCGGCCCTATCCGCACATTCAGAGAAGCAATGGAATATCTGCGCGTCTCGCGATCAACACTGTATCGCCTTATACGGACAGGATACCTGCCAGGACACAAGGTTGGCAACACATGGCGATTTTACACGACCCACATTCAGCAGTGCATACGAAGAGAGGAGGCACCCAGTGCTTAAATCCGCAAAAGCCATCAACACTTGGGACACACTGATCAAAGCCACTGACGATAGCATCGCAGAATTAGTAATGAACATGCATCAAGACCCAAAGCATGCAACGCATTATCAGCAAAATATCACTATTTTAATGCTCAGGAAGCAAGAGGCGATCATTCGCAAAAAGATGGGAGAGGTAGACGCAACCAGGAAAGTCTATCAAGAGCTCATTGAAGAGCTGGAGGAAAATGCCAGGCAACTTGCCAGTGACGCTGCATTCTACGCGGTGTCCCCGACGAAAGCCTACTCTACGCGAATCCTTTCGCGTGCGAAGAGTATGCACGAAGCGTTAACCGAAATTGAAGATACAGTGAGGGAGAGCAATGCAACAGAAGAAAGAGATTACGTGGATTGAAGTTGCCCAAGTGATCGATGGGATCATTGAGGATCTCAAAAAACTCATCGACAAATACCCAAGGTACGGCGAACTCTATCGACAAAAAATGGCGCTCATGATGTACTATCGGCAACACGCCCTGGCCGAGCAAAGAAAGCTGGAGACGCAATGAACAATCCTTATTGGGAAGAGATCCGAAGCTTATTTGTCTCCCACGATGAAGAAGATTATCACTGGTTCATTAAACACTCCGAGGCCCGCGATAAATGTTGCAGGAAATATGCATGGGCCATTGCTGACCCTGCATCCGTTGCTTTCGTCGCACGCTATCTAGGGCCTCGTGCCGTTGAGATTGGCGCTGGCACAGGATATTGGGCATGGCAACTTTGGCAACAAGGCATTGACATCATTGCCTTCGACCACAACCCGCCGGACAAAGTTCCTAATGATTTCTTTGCGCCACGCACCGAACGCCCATCAAAAACCCTTGTCAAAACATGGTATCCCGTTACACAAGGAAGCAGTGAAGTACTATCTGAGCACCCCAACCGAACACTATTTCTTTGCTGGCCAAACTACGCAACTGATTTTGCCGCTCAATGTCTCCAGGCTTATCAAGGCAACCGCTTTGTATTCATCGGCGAGAACGAGGGTGGTTGCACAGGAAACGCTGATTTCTTTGATCTTTTAGAGAAAGAGTGGCAACAAGTCGATGCACACCAGATCCTGCAATGGAGCGGTATCCACGATACGATCGTTGTCTACGAAAGGAGCAGCTAGCAATGGCTAACCAGAATTTTACAGAGAGAGACAAAGAATACTTGCATTGTCTTGCTCAAGGTCTCACAGATGTCCAGATCGCGGAGAAAATGAAAATAGCACGAGGAACAGTGCAGGGAAGCCATAGAATGCGGTTGGCACAACTAACAGGACTTCTAACGAAAGAAGCAATGGTGGAATACGCAATGCAACACGGATACGGGGAGGAGAAAAGCGATGACTGAGCTTATAGGGAGAATAACATTAACTATACTCATGGTCGTGTACTTCATGCTTGTTATCGTTATTGTGTGTCAAATAGCAATATTTACAATACAAGAAGTCATAGCAGCCACAAAACCAACAAAAGAGGAGTATCATGATGATTGAGGCAATAATAAATCCAGCATTAGTGGCCGCCCGCACTGTTATTGTTTGCAACACGATCAAATTTGCAAGAAAAGAAACAGAAGGTGCCACAGGCGTTGTAGAACAGGAGACAAGCAATGACGAGCAATAGTCTAACAGAACGCTACATGCTTGCAATGAACCGCATTGCCAAGTGGCGCGTCGTTTTTTGCGGGTGGCAGCTGGGGACACGACGAAAAGGCGACCCAGAGTGTGATGCTCTGAGCGACCACCGCGAGGCGACGATTTTGCAGCGCGTCGAGCTTACAGCAACTGCAAAGCTACTCATCGAAAAAGGTGTTTTCACGCTGGAAGAATTTCAACAAGCGATGATCGATGAGGCTGAGTTATTGGAACAAGACTACCAGGAAAAGTTTCCAGGTATGCACGCGACTGACATTGGCATTCAGTATGACCAACGCGCAATAAAAACGATGAAAAACTGGAGACAATGATGATCCACGCCACCCACGACATCCTATTGCCAACAATGATTGTCATTGGGAATTCAGTGCTCATAGCGTCAGGGCCTCGGCTCATCGCCCTGCTTCTCAAGGAAATCAGGGAAGCAATGAAAGCAGTGGAGCCAGAAGAATGATGTATTTCTACGCTATCATTGCAACATTGCTTATCGTTGTTTTCGTGGCACTTGCGACGTCGCGATACAGAAGCAAGAAGAACAGGACTCCAGAGCTGAACAATGTGCTGTTTCGGAAGCGAAGAAAACCCTAGAAGGGCAATGAGAAGCGATGGTAGGCACAGCACACAAAGCGAGCTCTATGAACTATGCCCTGCCATCAATGCTAATCAGAAAGGTGGTCTGGGCATAACCACGAAATTATGGTTTGCAGTATACACGATGGCGGCAAGGAATGGCGAGGAATAGACAGGGATTGCACCGAAAAGTACTAGGAAAACGAAGAAAGGACGGTGATCATGATAACGACAATAAACCATCACAACACCATTGCACACACTGCATACCTCGGAGTGGCCATGTCAAAACGACGAAATGGCAAGGATGGGACAACGCGACGCTGCGGTGCAATGAACAAAACAATGACAAACAGTGACAAAACGGCGATGAAAATGATGGGCGCATTAACTACTTTACGTGTTTTTAGAGTAAAGCCCATAAAACTATTTACTTTCTCAGGAAAGTACTATATACTAAAGCTTAGTAAACCTAATAAAGGTGTAGTCAATATAACAGGAGGGAATAATGATCGCGATGATGCCAGAAACAGAGCTACTTACGCTAGAGGAAGCGGGCAGGAGGCTCGGCGGTGTCTCCAAGTATACGGTCAGAAAATGGATCGACGATGGAGAACTGGAAGGCATTCTTATTGGAAGCCGATGGAGAGTTACGGCAACTGCTGTTGCATCGTACCTGGCAAACAGAACCAAGCCTGCCAATATCAAGGGAAAGAGTACCGACAAAAAATAAAGCCAGCATTCCGTAGCTGGCAGAGAACAATTGATAGATTCGTAGCAGCACGGGCACGGCCTGCGTCCTGGAAAAATGGAGGCCATACCCCTAGGGACTCGCTGCCCATTCAGCCGCATACTCATAGTATAACTACACAGGCCAAGCAAGTCAATGGAAATTATACAGGATATGAGCGTGCACAAGAAAGAAAGATACATATGCTACAAAATCCCATAATGCCTCAAAGTAGCGCGAGAGGACACAGCCTGTGGCTATAGGAAAAGATATGTCGTCTCCTTTTGAGAACGCTCCCGCTATTGAGCAAGCTATGCAGTGGTTAATAGAGGATCTTCTTACTAATAGAGACCCATCTCCTGGCGATCTTGCCACCATTCCTGGAGGGATACTTACAGAGATCATTCAAGCGCTCCAAGAAGCACAGCCCAAAGGAGAAGTAAAGACTAGACACGCATTCAATACCCTTTGCACAACACATAACTGGCTCAAGGATCTCAGGGCCAAGCCGCTCCCACCACGACAAGGGGAACAGGGGAAAGAGAGAAAACAATATCAGTATCCATTGCAAACCTTGGACTACTTTAAAAAGAAGCCAAAGAGAGAATGGGGTGTCGACCAAGTCATCTTTGATCGTGGCTCATCCATCTTTGTGGGAGACAGTGGAAGTGGTAAGTCAACATTTGTTCTGGACATGTTCTTGAGCCGTGCATGTGACGTCTTCTTTGTAAACAAGACAACGAAACCAGCATTCTTAGTTTGGATAGCAGGGGAAAGTGCAGACGAACTTTATCCCAGAATCAAGGCATTCCTTGCCTGCCATAGCATACCAGAGGAGGAACTGAAAAACTTTCTTGGGCTCGATGGGCCAATGCCCTTCAATGATATTGCAGAAGTGGTTACTTTTACAGATGAAGTGAAAGAACAGTTGGCGACAATAGGAGTCACACCAGAAACGCACTCGATTGCCTTTGTATTCGATACCTATGCCAAATGCACTCCAGGTGCCGATGAAAACAGCACCCAGGAAACAAAAATTATCACTGCGTCAATTGATGCAATTGTGCGAGACTTTTCCTCCCATGTGGCAATCATTCATCACGTTAATGCCCAAGGAAAGCTCCGAGGCAATGGAACATTCAAAGCCTCCGTTGACACTGTCTGGCATGTGGCAAAAGATGGATCAAAAATACATTTACACTGTCTCAAAATGAGAGGCACAAAAGAACCCGATGACTTTGATGTGGAGTCTCGCTCTATCATTCTTGACGAACATAACCTTGGTGCCCCCGACAGTACCGCACCCGTTATTTTCCCAAGCAATGCCAGTGCTGAAAGCTTTATTCCCAAAGTACAGATGCAAATGTTACAGGCATTAGACTCAAAATCACAACTTACTAGCGGAGATTGGCAAAAGCTCTGCGAGGAACAACATGACATTTCTCGCCCAACATTTCATCGACATTTAAAGCTTCTAGCAAAAGAGGACCTTATCAATGCCCCTGCTGATGCAGAAAAAGAACAGGGCAAAAAAGTATACTACTCTCTATCCCCGAAAGGAGCCTTATTACTTGTATAATCTAGTATCACTAGTATCAAAGTGGTCTCATGATACTAGTGATACTGGTCCAACAAAACTAGTATCACTAGTATCACTACTACTAAGTAGTGATACTAGTGATACTAGTTGGACTCCAAGCTCAAATGAGACACAAAAGCGAGGGAAATTAAATTTTGACAATGATACTAGTGATACTAGTTTGCTAAAGGAACAAAGAAATGGAATCTAATCTTCTTGCAGAGATGCAAACCGATGGGTTTAGAGGGAAGCGCACAGCGACCACGAGAGGTGGGGAATGGCATGGCCCTTGTATTCTGCCAGGGTGCGGAGGTTTGGGAAAAGATCGTCTAAGGGTACAACCCTATGCAGGTAAGCATGGATACTTCGAGTGCAGGGTTTGTGGCGCGAAGGGCTCTCTCGTAGATTACCTCATGATCAAACGAGGATATACCAAGCAATACGCACTCTCTGAAGTAGGGTGGAAGCCTCAAGATGGTAGCACCCCAAGGGTACTCATTCCTAAAGAGGCGCTATCCCCAAAGACATACCCGACCCATGCTGTACCAAGCCCACAATGGCAAACTACAGCAAAGGCGTTTTTGCAGTACTGCGCGGATATTCTTTGGGGCGGGAAAGGCCAAGAAGCCCTTGACTACCTTCGATCTCGCGGGCTCAAAGATAACACGATCAAGGCAGCAGGGCTTGGCTACAATCCTGCTGAGATGCTACGACCTGGAGCCAAGTGGGGACGTGAAAAATCTGTGACGCTCTGTCAGGGCATTGTTATTCCTTGGTTTCTCGGCGAAGATCTTTGGCGTATCACCGTCCGCGATGAAAAGGTTGTAGAGGGAGATAATCGCTACAAGCAAGTACCTGGAGGAAGCAATGGATTGTACTTCGGCTATACGCTTGGCTATGAGCGCCCTGTCGTTTTGGTAGAAGGTGAATTCGATGCGCTCTCTATTGCACAGGAAGCAGGGCATGCTGTGTCTGTTGTTGCGACGGGCGGGACGGCAGGAAGTCGGATTACGAAATGGTTAGCTGCGCTTGCCACAAAAGACCTCGTTCTTGTTGCTTTTGACGCGGAGGAGAGGGGCGACAGTGCGGCACAGTGGTGGTTAGACCGTTTGGAGAATGCGCACAGATTAAGGCCCTTTTGGAAGGACGCTAATCAGATGCTTCAAGATAATGTGGCATTACTGGATGATTGGATAACTCCGCGCGTTGAGTCAATTTTGCACGGCTCTAGCGTAATTCCTGCCCCTAGCGCCGATGCGTGCAAAGGGTGTGGCTGTCCTTTCCCCTCCTTTGAAGGTTGGGATATCGAAAAAATACCAACATATGACGTTATGGCTATTGAACCCGTAGAAGGCGATATGTACTGTGAAAAATGCAGACCAGATCTTTTTGAGCAGTTGCGAGAATTAGCAAGAGCTTCATAAATACGGGCTAGGAGACTTGCATAATTTTCAAAGTTATGCTACACTATAAACAGTGAAAGGAAAATAAAAAATGGTCAAAGCAATTGAAACTGAGTACGATGGCTATAGGTTTCGCAGTCGATTAGAGGCGCGATGGGCAGTCTTTTTCAATACTCTAGGTATTCCTTATGAGTATGAAAAGGAAGGATTTGATACCAATGGTACATGGTATCTTCCTGACTTCTTCTTGCCGGAACAGGATTGCTGGTATGAAGTGAAAGGAAGTTACGCGAGTACGGGACTAATGTGGGATGAATGGGCCAGATTGTTTGATTTTTGCCAGCAAATACAAAAGTGGGTATATGTCGCACATGGCGAGATACAAGTACCTGTTACTGAATCTGTTCCTGGGTTCAACTTTCCATCTACCATAGATGGGTTTGATCCATCCCTGTTGTTAGACGACCCCCATAAGGCTTACCCTGGTAGAAAGTTCCCTGAACCCTTCATGATGTGGGTACAACCCAGCGGGGGAAGATCTATAAGAATCATATCAAGTATGGAGAGAAGCGAGGATCATGTTATCACTCCTAAAATAATCGATGCCTACAAAGCAGCCCGTCAAGCTCGCTTTGAACATCGTTCGTAGCGCATTCTCGCAGAGTCCCTTGGCTGCATAGCACCTTGCAACATGTCATATAGCCAAGGGACTACTACAACCGGAATTGAGGACATCGACACAATGAAAGGACAACACATGACAAACACCGCACTTCGCTACTGCCTTTGCACACAATGCGCCCAGCATGCACTCTTTGACCTCGGTCTACCTGCGCTCTCTCCACAGCAATTCGTTGCACGCGCAACACGCTATGAGCTCACCGATAATCAACGCAAGATCGTGGCGAAGCAGCAACGCCTGGCCGACGAGATGGCATTGGCAGCATGGAACGCATGGGCTGGGCGATGAAATTGGTGATTTAAAGGGTTGCATAATTTTCAAAGATATGCTATACTATAGGCAAGGAGGACAACAAAAATGCAAAGGAATACGATACTTCACGGAGATGCTTTGATGACATTGAAGCAATTGCCTGATAACACGGTACAATGCGTTTGTACATCTCCCCCATATTATAATCTTCGTGATTATCAAGTTGAAGGGCAGCTTGGGCTTGAGCGCACTCCTGCGGAGTATGTTGCGAAGATTGTCGACGTGTTCCGCGAAGTACGCCGTGTCCTCCGGAGCGACGGAACGGCTTGGATGAATCTGGGCGACTCTTTTGCGGGTGGGCGCCGTGGTCGCGATGATAGCGGAGATAACGGCAAGTTTGCAGGTGAGCGACTGGAAGTCAAGGATAATACTGTTCCTGATGGTTTCAAAGATAAGGATCTCATGATGATCCCTCATCGGGTTGCCATTGCGATGCAGGATAGCGGCTGGTGGGTTCGTTCGGATAGCGTGTGGGAAAAGCCAAATGTGATGCCTGAAAGCTGCACTGACCGTCCGACCCGCTCACATGAATATGTATTCCTCTTGACAAAAAACAAACGATACTACTACGATGCCGATGCTATCCGTGAGCCATTAGTCACAAAGAGCAGGTTCAGAGATAAGAGCCAAGAGCCCTATAACAATGCTTTTCTTACTCCAATTGGTGGCGGGTTGCGTGAGTGGAATAATCCGGCGGGAAGAAGTAAGAGATCAGTATGGTCGATACCAACAGAGTCCTACAAAGGTTCTCACTTCGCAACAATGCCAAAGAAGCTAGCTGAGATCTGTGTTCTTGCGGGATCATCACCACAAGCCTGCGAAATTTGCCAAGCACCCTGGCAGCGCGTTGTCGCGCGCAAGTCGATGGTTATTCGCCAAGGACCTCGCACTGGGCAATATGGTAGCAACACAACCGATGGCCTCACAGGGACAATGATCGCACCAGCGGAGTCAAGGACCATCGGATGGGAACCAACGTGTAACTGTGATTGCAAAGGGACCGGCAAGTGCATAGTTCTTGATCCTTTTGCTGGCGCGGGAACTACATTACTTGTGGCATCGCAATTAGGCCGCGATTGGTTAGGAATTGAACTCAGTGGAGATTACATAAATCTGGCAATGGATCGCATGGCAGTTATTCAGCCCACATTGTGGCAAGGAGGTGTTGCATGATCCAGGCACCGCCAAGAATACAAAGCATTGCGCA
>MNJR01000150.1:0-5412 GCA_001920415.1 Acidobacteria bacterium 13_1_20CM_3_53_8
GGGCCACAACGCTCCCCATCCTTGCCGCCGGCTGCGTAGACGGTCGAATATACCTTTACGACACTCAAACCTATCGCCTACGAAATACTCTATCCCACGACGATGCAGTCACTGCTATCGTCTTACCTACGGGAAGCTTCGAATTAACGAGCGTGAGTATTGATAAGAGTGTACGTCGATGGGATATTAGAACGGGACAGGAACTTGCGCGGAGAACGGGTCATCATGATGCTATTGTCGGTGGATTGGCATTGAGTAAGGATGGGAAAAAGGTCGTTACGGGTGGTGACGATACAGATGCATTAGTATGGGGATTTGATTAGACTTTATTTATTTTGGTTTCTATTTGGCATATTAACTAACTTATTATCCTCAACATACAATGTCCTTCGTCATATGCATTTAGTATCCTCGATCTGATGAGCGCCATTTCTCATCTGCAACCGCGTTCCAGAATAGAAATTCTTTCTCCTCTTCACAGTACTCTATGGTATAGTCATCTTGATGCCAAGAGTTGCCAAAATATACTCTCAGGGCGTTGGCTAGTCCCTGCCATTCTGGCACCGTGGGGTCCCCTCGAAGAGCAGCCTGAAGATACAAACGAAGGGTAAGTTGGTCTGTATCCAAGGACTGCCCATAACCGGTGTCCGAATCCTCCACAGGGGTTACATTTTCCGAAAGTGAAGGCGACTGTTCCACCCGATCCCGTCTCTTGCCAGCAGGAGTTGCACTTCCTGAAAGTGGAGTATAGCAACTTTCGTCACTGCTAGCGCTAGCAAGGCTGAAAACAGACTCGCCACTTGATAATTCAGTATCTGTTGAGAGTGCATAGGTTTCTTGCCGAACAAGGGGCTGCAGGGCTGTTGAGAATGTATTGGCTTCTTGCAGAATAAGGGGCCGCAGAGCCTTTGGGAGACTGAGTTCTGATGGTTCCATTAGAGGCTTAATGGCTGGGGATGGAAGCGGAGTGTCTGGTCGGACAGTGATACTAAGCATTTGAGAATAAGTTTGTGGCATCCATGGTTTGAAGGTTATATATTTTGTGACCAAAACAAAATCGCAAAAGATATTCGTGATGTTTTATCGCTCAAGTTTTGTTCTCTCGAATTGGTGCCGATCAATCTCACCGTGCCGATCTGACGTGATCTGATCAGATCTGATCAGATCACTGTATCCATCTCTCCTCACTCTAAACCCAGATAATATCACTTTGAAATAAGAAAGAACAACCAGCGTGAACATCAGCCTGAATACGATATATAGAACACCTTTTGTTAATTTCTACCTCTTATGCACAAGATGTGTGATCTCACTTTTTTTATGGTGAACGCGCTGGTTACCCCTGGCGACCCCCTCAACACGTGCATTGCGATCGTCCACCCAACCAGGTCCCCTCCATTATCCCCATCCCAACCCCTTCCCCTCGCCATGTCTGCCCTTCCATCCTTCATCCTCTCGTTTTCCCACACACAATTCCCAAACACACAGTAATGGAATCCTCAATGTACAAGACCCCGTCCCCCATCGCAGCAAAACATCGCTTATCAGGGATCCCCACGTCACGTCGACCAGACCGAGTTGTAAGTGAACAAATCTGTCGAATACAGCGAGAATCGCATGACTTTGAGGAGCTCGGACAGAGAAGTCGGAGGCGGAGCATTGCTACTGGTCAAGAGATGTTGAAGGCTATGAAGGACGAGAGTACAGACAGTGTTGATTCTTCAATGGGATTTAGGGAGTTGGACAGGGTATTTATGCATACGAGGGAGTGACTGACGACAGCATATTGCAAAGATCAAGAGACAGAATTTTGATTTGAAGTTGGAATTGCATATTCGAAGGTATTGCATATTTTATGTGAGTTGGATTAATTAACGGTAGGGAGAAAATGACTGCCAATGCAGAGAAGCTTCAACAAGCAGAGCGGTTAATCGAAGAGGTACCGCCAACCATTCCTACCCAAATCTCAAATCGTACAGAAATTGATAATAGAACGAGGAATTACACGAGACATTACAAGAAACAAAACTCGCTCTCAAAGCCCGAGACGAAGAACTTCTTGATTGTAAAGCTCTCACACGTCTTTTATCCGACCAACTCGAAAACGCACACCATAGAATCACTTCTATAACCCAAAGTCCACGTTCTCATTCTAGTCCCTTCTCCCCCTCCTCCAAAATATCCCCCTCCAAAACTCCCGTTCTCGAGACCTCGGAATTTCTGCCCCATGAATCAATGAAATTTTCTCCTGGAAGTCCAGAAAGTCTGAGATCTTTATCGGAGTCGACGATTGCAAGTGTCTCCGAAGATGAGGATATGCAAAGTATCGAAACGGAAATTCAAGATGAGACGATGATTGATTTAAGGGAACGGGAACGAGAATTACGCGATATACGTGAGCGTGAGCGTGAGCGTGAAGAGATTTTTTCGTCGTCCATGAAGGAGATTCGAATGCCTTTCAGTTTGGAACATTCTCCTAGACAAATTCGAGAACAATCCCTCCTGGAAGAAATTTCTCCGCAGAGAACTCATCAAAGAACTCCCCTTTACTCGGACCGACGCACATCTCAGGTCTCCAGTCAATCACACTCTTCCTCGCATCGGGATTCAAGATACTATCCTGAAATACACTCTCAAGACGCACACTCTCGAGACGAACGAAGCCATATCGTCTCTCTTCAGAAACGCCAGTACGTGACTCCCGCGGTCTCCAAAGTCACGGATATCATTGCCAGGAATCATTTACCGCCTACACCAGATGCTACTCCCCTTCCAATCAAACCAACCCAAAAGCCCACAACCCTTCGAAGTCGACTCTTCCGATCAAAATCAAATCTCCCTGATCCAAACCAAAGCATGATCCCTGAACCGAAGCCAGCACCCTCAAACCAAATCATCAAAAAGTCCAGTCTAATCCGATTCTGGAAATCGAAATCCCAATCACCCGAATCAGAGGACTTGAATCAAAAATCTCAAGTTTCTAAATCTCATAGCGTGGGGTATCCGCCTACGCCGGAAAAAACGCCTGGATATGTGAAGGAAAATAGGAAGGAGAATGGGATGAAAATGCCACATGAATCGGATCAGTTATCTCGATATCCGAAGGCCAGGGAGGTTTCTATTGCTACTTCGACGACGACGACGAATACTGCGAGTCCGAAGGAATGGAGACAGAGTATTGGGAGACAAGTCACTGAGATGGTTCAGCATTGGGAAGAAGAGTCGTCTCGCAGAAGGAGCGATACAAGGGTCAGTGCAAGTGCAAGTGCAAGTAGTAATTCGGGTTATTCGATGAGAGGTCATAGGGACATTAGTGCGAGTCCTTTAGCTGTTAAGGCGGCTAGAGACGCCTGGACCGCAAAGACGAATGCAGCAAAGACCATTTCCACGAGGCCAAAGTCGACTACTTCAAAGACAAATGAAGGGAATGCACCGTGGGGGNNATTGGGTTTAAGTACTGTTCCGCCAAATGCTGCTGCCGCGTAGGAAGGGTCAGCTTGTTGGGTTGCTTAGATTGATATGGTGGGATGATTGATACCTTGGACTTTGGGTGGTTTTGCTGAGACTTTGCTGCGGGAGATACAATACAATAGAACGATTGTCTTAGAACAATATTTGATTTGTTGATCTAATGCTGTGTTACTAACGCTGTGTTTCCTGACTTGATCTGATCAAATCCCATGGTAGTGAGGATTCTTCAGCTCATCTGACGTCTTGGAATTTTTATGTGCAACAAGTGTTCCAAGCTAGATCGACTATAATTCTATCGAGAATGTTGAGTAATGGCCTATAAGATGCAAATACTATCTACGGATCTACATATCTACTTTATATCCAAATGCTTCCTGCGCCGTAACTCCAATTCCACTCTTCGCGTATTAAAGAACGTCGCAAACACATCAATCAATGCCATCTCCTCGTCACTGGTAAGGACACGGAAATCAAATTCCCTCAAAAGCATTCCCAGGCATAAATACAACTCCGCGTATGCCAGACTACTATTACCAAAAATTCCTTGGACGGGCGCGGTGCATGTGGGGACCAGGGGATGTAGTCAGGGTAAGCGAGATGAAATCAAACAGATAGTTGGGGGAGGATACTTGACCCCAATACAAGACCGCTGTCCCTTTGAAAAGGCAACCAAATATTGTTCCATACCAACATTATAAGTCCCATCTTCTCGTAACCATCGATCCGGGACAAACAAATACGGATCCGGAAAGATTCTCGAATCATTATGTACCGCGGGTGCAGAAGACGAAATAATTGTCCCAGAAGGGACATAAATCCCCTCAAAAGTCCACCCCCCACTCGGTGCAATCCTCGGTAATCTTCCTAAAACCCCATGACTCATTCTTAAACCCTCCTTGATCGTCGCTGTCAAAAGCGGCAATTTCTCTAATCTAGATAGATTTGTCAAGGTGGCGTCGATTTCCGCGATACTGTCGACTTCGGATTGTAAGCGGCGGATTAGGGAGGGATGTTTGGTGAGATGGTAGAGGATGTTGACCAGGGTTATGGAGAGGGTGTCTGTCCCGGCTAGGAGGAGGTCTACGGATTCGGAGAGGGAGTAGAGTGATGGGAAGGGGGTTTTGGATTGGGTTGCTGTTTGGATGAAGGTTGGGAAGTCTCTGTCTACGGCGCGGTCTTCGAGTTGTTTTAGCATGCCGTTTAGACCTGGACCGCGGCAATAGAGAGGGGGGGTGATCCTGATGTCAGATGACTCAAGTCAAGGAGAGTGTGAAAGGGGGGATCGAGGTGATGAACGAGGAGAAACACCAGTGAGATGTGGGAGGGCGAGGGAGGGGATGGGGTCTATAAGGGAAGTTACCTCTTTAGTATGGGAGCTGGGATTTTCGACATGATTGATATGAGAGATGGAAAATGACTTGCGAGTTGAAACCAGTTACTCGTCGCGGTATCCATGGCATCAAGAATATCATTCTTCTCAATCCCCGCCTCCAAAAAATTCAAACTATTCCCGTATGCCAATTCCGCTATAAAGTCAGTCTCTCCAAGAACAATATTCGGCACAAACCACTCAAAGAACACATTTGGAAGCAATTTCAAAGAGACGAGGTGATTCTTGGTGAGGGGATAAATACTTATAACATCCGTAGCCAAACTCCTTACAGCGGCCAAGATATCGACGTTCTCCCCTACCTCAACTTTCTTAAATAAATGACCCCTTAACATCTCACATTTACTCTGAATCATATCCTCCATCTTGGCGATATTTCTCTTTGAGAACAGAGATGAAAAGGTAGATTTATAAAGATGATGTTGATCCCTTGATTGTTCCGTGAATAAATTGCCTATACCCTCGATACTGTTGAATTGGTTGTAGTAACGGCCTTTGATGAGGGAGGGCATTTGCGCGGAGATAGAGCGGTAGGCAGAGGGACTAGAGTA
>MNJR01000150.1:5427-8734 GCA_001920415.1 Acidobacteria bacterium 13_1_20CM_3_53_8
GAAAACGGGACGATACCGTACTTGGAGGCCAAGTCGAGGAGGACATTGCCTGTTTGAGATCGCAGATCACTTGATGTCAACTCATTCTCAGAAATAGGGAAAGATACTAATAAGTAAGCCATAAATTCGATACGCGCGCCAATAAAGGGCCTGGAATATCTCTTAAAGGGGAAAACCATAACTGATACACAACATACAATAGCTCCCAAATCACCAGCGCACAAACCGTGACAATAAGAAAGAACATCTCTCAATAATGTCCGACAGTCCGAGGAAAGATCTTCAACGTCCTCGAGAGATTTTAACGCGATGAGATTATACTATGTGTCGGGGATGGTGTGTTTGTTATGAAGGCGTTGGCAGCGATAAGTTTGGTGGAGGCGCTTGTGCCTTGTGACACACCTCCTTGTGTCATCGGGATCAGCGTGTCGTTCGTCCGGGGCCTTGAATAGACGCGTGTAACCGAAATCCATTGCGGGCAAAAAACCTAATACTCCGCAATAACAATTCAAAAGTGATTGATTTCTAAGGTTTCTCGTCTGATTATTAATTACTGCAGTTGAAGGTTATACATCCGGTAGTTGCTAGTGCAACCTTACATAGCAGCTGCGGATTTCGTCGATCCTGTGCCAAAATCTGATTGGCCAAAAATTTCCAAATCCAAACCGAAAATCTCCCATCACGATCATCTCTCCATTCCTCGTCTCTGGATATGTTCTGGAAAGTAACCCTCATGCGCTCCGGAATCGGCCTCCCCAAACGCCGCAACGACACCCTCGTGGCCCTCGGTCTGCGCAAACGATTTCGCACAGTTTACAAACCCGTCAATCCGCAAATCGCGGGTCTATTGTTGCGAGTAAAGGAATTGGTGAAGGTGGATTTGGTGAGTAACGAGGAGGTTGTGAGTCGGGAGGAGATGAGGGAGCGGAGGAAGTTGGGGTCGGAGAGTAGGGGGTATGTTGTTGAGAGTGTTGGGACGGGGTATCAGGCTCCTGTTGGGGCGCAGGTGGGTGTTTAAGAGAGAAGGAAGCAGGAAAAGATATGGTCTGTGGAAGGGAGTAGCTTGCATAGCATTGGAATTGCATTGTAAAGAAATGAATGGATTGGGCATAGATACGGTTCGGCGTGTGTGAAGTGGAGTGGAGGGTATGTCTGCGTCCTCTGGGACAGATTGCAAACACATGGAGAAATCGTCAATTCAGCCATGGCCGGTGGAAATGTAGTCTACCTCGATCGTTTCATGTGTATACGTGACCGCTTATTGATCCATTACTAGGATGCTAATATGTCCCTATCCCATCTATTTCCCCCAAAACCATCTCGTCCATGACTTATCATCTTCCTTTCCAGTAGTAGAATTCTCCCTCGCAATCCTCGTTTTCCCACTTTCATTCATCCCCTCCTCCACCAAAAACGTCGCTAAATCAGCCCCATCTCAAATCAAGAAAAAGTACACTTCATCATCCCCCCTCTCCCATCCCCACCAATCCTCATCTCAATCCTCGGCTCAAAAACCCTTTTCCCTTCCCCATTTCCACCCTTGATTCCCTCCCCTTCCCCCCTATCTTGTCCAGCACTTCTCGGCGTTTTCGGCATATACTCCTTCGGAATCGGTAATCCCCTCGTTAAATACCATTCATATTTCACCTGTCGATATCGCTCCTGGTATTTCGCGTTGTACTTTTCCGGGACTATCATGTGACCTATGAAATAGCCGTCTGATTCGAGGTAGTCGCATATTTGTGCGCCATCGGTGTGGGATTGGAGGATATGGTTTCCGAGGGCGATAGCCGGGAGGACCCAGAACTATCATCAGTATCCCAAGTGCTTGACAAAGAAACAGAAGGAAGAGAACGGAACACAACAGACAGCGGGGACCCATGGGATGTCAATGAACGGCGGGCGAGGGATCAAGGGGATTTACAGCTCCACGTCCAATAGCAATCAAATTACAAAACAAAGTATACCGCGTATTACTCTCCACAAGTTTCAATCCTCCGAAAAACGGCGTAATCGGATTCAATACTCTCAACCAGAATCGCAGGCGCGGTGGATCCCGAATCAATTGATGTGGAATGGAATGTTGATGATAAAGAGTGGAAATGAAATGGTATTTTATCCAGAGATAATAGAAATGCAGAGATTGACGTTCTGAACTTGGTAAGTCTCTCTATCCGTTAGTTTGTTTACGGTTTTGGAAGGGGAGAGAGAGGTCATGACAGAGCGGATCCTTGTAGCGTGGAGGAAGGGATTGGGGGGAGGTACGAATTTTCGGGTGTTGGGGGCGCCGACGAGGGTCATGAAGTAGTGGGCGAATGTTCTACTATGTCGTACATCAAGTTTGGGGGATGATGTGGTATCTAAATCCATTTTGAATAAGGCAATCGGACTTGAAGGGGGTTGCCCCAAGGCGTTGATGTCTGTCGAACTCGGATGATCGACTTTTTCTGTCGATCAGATTCACTGCCCGTCGGAATTTCAAAGTAGACTACCAAATTAAAGCCAAGTTTTCTCGATTGAAAGCCACGCACGCGAAAAGGATAGCCCGCGCCGAACTTTGCTCCAGCTCAGCATTAGCTCAGGACCTCCATCGCAAAAATGGTACTCACTCTCAAACTTTCCAAGGCTAATTCCAGTCCCGAGCAGAAATTCTAAATGGTCTCCGAGTAGGTATTTCCCCATTTCCGCACTAGTTCTCTTGCTAACTTCCCAGATGGCCGCCGCTGGAACGAACTTCGCCATCATACATACCAAAACACCGTTCAACCTGCGTCCTCCGGCTCCTCTCTCGTCTCACAGGGTAACACCACCATCCTCTGCACTGTAAACGGACCCATGGAACCTACTTCTGCAAAACTTCGTACACAGTATGATCGTGCGACGATTAATGTGGAATTTACAATCGGGGCATTTAGTACCCTTGAACGTAAAAAGCGATCCCGGAATGAGAGGTATTTATCTCCTTTTTATAAGAAAGAGTGGGAGTATTAATTATAGGCGGATACAAGAGTTGGGATTGGCGATTAGACAGACTTTTGAGGACACTGTGCAGACGCAATTGTTTCCGAGGAGTCAGATTGATATTTCTGTTTTGGTAATGGAACAGGATGGAGGTATCGAGTCCCCCTTTTACTGGGTGTTGTGGAGGGTTTTATGGAGGAGCGTTGATTTTAGGGGTGTTGCAGACGGCGATTAATGCTGTAACTTTGGCACTGGTGGATGCGGGGATACCTATGAATGATTACATTTGTGCGACGTCCGCTGGATTAGTCGATAATAAAGCAATACTCGGTATGTCCAGAAGGGG
>MNJR01000049.1:0-64801 GCA_001920415.1 Acidobacteria bacterium 13_1_20CM_3_53_8
TTCAACAACTTCGGTTCTTTCACGCTCAGTGGTGCTCCGAACAATTACAACGGAAACACTTTCACCTTGCGTATAGCTTTCGCGCTGCCGCCCGGAACGGCTCCAGGCTCTGGCCTCTATACGGCAGACCTATCCGGGACTGTGACAGGGACGAATGTAGGCGGAGTGCAGATAACTTTCTCAAACCCTACGCAGACGTTCCTCTTTAGCGGCGGGACGTTCACGCTGACGGTTAACAATCTGGCGATTACGGGCGGCCAAGGGCCTGTGGCCTTGACCGGCAATATCACGTCTACTACGGTTCCTGAGCCAACTACACTATTGCTACTCGGCACGGGCTTGACAGGACTTGCCGCAGGGATTCGCAAGCGGCGTCGTTCGCGTGAAAACAGGCAATAGCCGAAAGAGAGTTTTATTGAATTACAGAGTAGCGCGCGAGGCCAGGGCTTCGCGCGCTACTTCTTTGTCATCGAAATGAGAAATCTCACGCCCTATGATCTGATAATCCTCGTGCCCCTTCCCTGCTATCAAAACTAGATCGCCCGTGCGCGCTTCCGAGATTGCGCGCGTGATAGCTGCGCGTCTGTCAGCAATCTTTTCGTAAGGCTTAGCAATCGAACGCAACCCCTCCTCTACATCCCGCAGAATTCTTTCCGGGTCTTCCGTTCTAGGATTATCGGAAGTCAGAATCACCACGTCGCTCAGGCGCGCGGCAGCCTCTCCCATAGGAGCGCGCTTCGTCCTATCTCGGTCACCGCCGCAGCCGAAGACCGTTATGATTCGCCCGCGCGCAACGTCTCGTGCCGCGCCGAGCACATTCAAGAGCGCGTCGTCAGTGTGCGCGTAATCCACCACGACTGCGAAATCGCCAGCATGCGGCACGCGCTCGAACCTGCCGGGCGCGCCCGTGCAAGTACCTATAGCGCGCGAGATGGCATCAAGGCTGTAGCCTAGTTCTAGACCTGTGGCCGCAGCAGCAAGAATGTTGTAGATATGTGGCCGCCCGACAAGAGGTGAAGCGAGGATGCGCTCGCCCAATGGTGTCACAAGTTTGAATCTCATCCCTTCCAATGAATGCTCCACATCCACAGCCGTCACGTCCGCTTCAGCCGAGAGCGCATAGCGCACTACGCGCACGCCTCTTGATTCCATCTCACGAATCAAATCAAGTCCGCGCGCATCGTCCGAGTTGATGACGGACGTGCGTGGCCGCTCGCCCAGACGCCCGTCGAACAGACGCTTCTTCGCATAAAAATAGGCTTCCATTGTCTTGTGATAATCCAGGTGATCGCGCGTGAGGTTTGTGAAGACAGCAACGCTGTAACGAAGCGCATCGCAGCGATGAAAGTCCATAGCCTGAGATGAGCATTCCATCACAGCCGTTTTGCAATCCACCTCGACGGCGCGTCGCAAGAGACGCTGCATGTCTGTGGCTTCCGGCGTCGTCCTATCAGCTTTGAATCTTTCAGCGCCTATCCTGTATTCGACCGTGCCAGTCATTGCTACAGGCTCGCCCGCAGCTTCTGCGATTGCTCCAACCAGATATGCAGTTGTGGTCTTTCCATTCGTGCCTGTGATGCCTACAAGCTGAAGCTCGCGCGACGGATGATTGTGAACCTTTGCGGCAGCCAGAGCCATAGCGCGGCGCGCGTCCTTGACCTCAATCCACGCGCCTTGAAAATTTTCTGGACAGGAATCTTCCGAGATAACTCCGACTGCGCCCTGCAACATCACCTGCGGGATGAATTTATGCGCGTCCCATTGCTCCCCGCGTATAGCTACGAAGAGAGCATCCTTGCCGGCGCGCCGCGAATCGTGCGTCACGTCTGCGATGGCGAGCTTGGCGTCTCCCGTCAATTTTCCACCCGTCGCTCGCTGTACATCTGCGAGCGTGACCTTTTTTCTCTTCTCGGACAACTTGCACCTCTTTTAAGCTTGAAAGTCTCTTTGAATCTTACCTCATAAAACCGGAGCGGGGGCAAGCCCACCTTCCTGACTTGCGAGCCATTCGGAGTTGAGTATTTGCATTTGAACCTCTCGACTCTCATAACCTCAAAGGTCGGGAAGGTGGGCAGCGCCCCCGCTCTTTTGGAAGAAAATAATAGACATCCTAATCAAAGAACTACGATAATCCATCACGCTCTGCTCATTTTGTTCCCCTGGGATTATTTATGAAACGAACTGCTCTTGCGCTGCTCATCTTCGCTGCACTTCTCTTCCCGCTTCTTCTTCCTGCCAGCCGAGCCGCTCCTCTTGATTATGACATCATCATCAGAAACGGGCGCGTGATTGACGGCACAGGCCGCGCTAGCTACAACGCGGACGTTGCTATCAAAGGCGAGCGTATCGCGCGCATTGGAAATTTGAGAGGTGCGCACGCGCGGCGCGAACTGGACGCGCACGGTCTGGTGGTCGCTCCCGGTTTCATAGACATGTTGGGGCAATCGGAGATTTATCTTCTGATTGATCCGCGCGCGATGAGCAAAGTGATGATGGGCGTGACGACGGAGATAACGGGCGAGGGCGGCTCAATCGCGCCCATGAACGAACGGCTCATTCGTGAAGATGAAAGCTTTTATCGCAGATACAATCTGACGGTTGACTGGCGCACGGTGCGCGCTTACGTCGTGGGATTCGATAATCGAGCGCCAACACCGGCTGAACTTGGCGAGATGAAGCGGCTCGTGGCCGAAGCTATGGAGGACGGAGCGCTGGGCGTTTCCACTTCGCTTCAATACGTGCCCGCGCGCTTTGCTAAAACTGACGAGCTGATAGAGCTTGCGAAAGTTGCTCAAAAGTACGGCGGCATATACGCCACGCACCAGCGCAGCGAAGCCAACGCGATTGATTCTTCGCTGGGTGAAGTCTTCCAGATTGGACGCGAGGCGCGCATCCCAGTAGAAATCTGGCATCTCAAAACTGCTTACAAAAGGAACTGGGGACGAATGCCTGAGATTTTAAGGCGCATCGCGGACGCACGCTCGCGCGGCCTCAACATAGCAGCGAACGTCTATCCATACACTGCCGCGAGCACTGCTCTCTCCGCTTGTCTTCCTCCGTGGGCGCTCGAAGGCGGGACTGAGAAAATGCTTGAACGATTGCGCGACCCGGCGATGCGCGAGCGTTTGAAGCGCGGGATAATGACCGATTCAAACGAGTGGGAGAATATCTATCTGGGAAGCGGAGGCGCAAACGGCGTTCTAATAGGCTCTGTCGTCAATCCTTCCCTTGAATCTCTTCAGGGCAAACGTCTTTCGGAGATTGCAGCAGAGCAGCGGAAAGAGCCGCTCGACGCGCTCTTCGATTTAATCATAGCGGATCGCGGGCAGACCGGGGCAATCTATTTCATGATGAGCGAAGACGATCTGCGCGCGGCGCTTCGCTCGCCTTTCGTAAGCATCTGCACGGACAGCGGGGCGCGCGCAACTGATGGCCCGCTCGCCGGATCGAAATCGCACCCGCGCGGATGGGGAACTTACCCGCGCATTCTGGGGCGTTACGTACGCGACGAGCATCTGCTCACGCTCGAAGAAGCCATACGGAAGATGACAGGCTTGCCAGCTTCGCGCGTAGGCTTGCGTGAACGAGGCCAATTGCGCGAGGGTTATTTTGCGGACATCACAATCTTTGACCCGAACACTGTGCGTGACCGCGCGACGTTCGAGAACCCGAATCAATATCCCGAAGGCATACCTTTCGTCATCATCAACGGCCAAATCAGCGTTGACAGAGGCCAGCGCACCTCCGCCCTAGCAGGCCACGTTTTGCGCGGCCCCGGTTATCACAGATAAAGAAGTCTGGAGTCTGGAGTCTAGAGTCTGGAGTCAAAGGCAAAAGCAAGAAACTGTCTTTGACCTCGGACTCCAGACTCTAGACTCCAGACTCCAGACTTCTTTTTAGTCGTTTTTTTCTGATAATCGCTGAAATCGCACGATTTTCTATTGACTCTTGAGCCGTTGCCGGAGTAGAGTTGCGCCCACGATATTTAAAGCATCACACGGTTTCGAGCATTTTCCAATAGAAGCAAGGTTTCCCTGACTATGGAGGCTTTTATGAACTCAAAGCATAAGAAAGTGACTTCGGCAATCGCTCTAGTCCTTGCGGTCGCTCTCTCTCAAGTATACGTCCACGCAAATCTGCCGGATGCGTCAGGCAATACGAAAAGTCCTTCGAACGCTTCTGCGCCTTTTGGCAAGCTGACGGCTAATTACAGCAACCCGACTATCAACAGCATGGTCGGCGTCAATGACGTTGCGGTTGAATCCGGCGCGACCATCTTTTCAGGCTCGCGCATCAATACTCCTGAAGATGTCGGCGCAAAAATAGAGTTGGGCGCGCTGGGCCAGGTTGATATAGCTCCAGGCTCAAGCCTTACGCTTAACTTCACGACCTCAAACGTCGCCGTCAATCTAGATCAGGGATACGCAACGTTGACGACCAATCTGGGAATCAACGGAACGCTGACGACTTCCGCAGGCGCGGTCGAGCATACGGACATAACCAAGCGCTCGTCCGTTGATGCAACTGCCGGAGCGGCTCAGGGTGGCGGCGGAACAACGGGTGGCGGCACGGGCGGAGGAGTTCCGGGCGCTGACTCGGCTCGGACTTTCGGCCTGATAGTTTGGGGATCAGCCGTCGTGCTCGCGTTCGTCTTCATCCCCTGCCGAGGCGGTCACCCCGGCAACGTTAGCCCACACACAGCCGGAGAAGATTGCCACCATCATCCGTGATGATTGGCAAGCCTGGCAGGCTGGGTTTCTAATTCGGATAAAATAAAAGCTAAGTGCACGGCTTATCTAACCGAGTCAGGCACTTAGCTTTTCTATGCCCAATCTAAATAGGTTTCAGGTTTCAAGTTCTTCGGCTTCTAACTTGAACCTTGAAACCTGAAACCTGAAACTTGAAACTTAATTATGACGTGGATTCGCACCGTACCGTTTGAAGAGGCAGACGAGAAGCTGCGCCGCGCAATGGAATCTCAGCGCGAGTTGTACCCCGTTGAGTACGCCACGCCGATTCATCCTACGCCCGATGGCGAAACTTCCGGCATAGTCGCCTCGCACAGCCTCATCCCCGAAGCGCTCTATCATGCGTTCGCAACCTTCGGCGTGCTGATGTCTGCGGATTTGCCGCTCACGCGCGAGCAGCACGAGATGATTACCACGGTCGTCTCGGTCAACAATCGCTGCCATTATTGAATTGAATCTCACGCAGAGTTTCTGCGTCGAGTGACTTTGAATGACGAACTGGTTCGCGCTCTTCAAGACGATTACAGAAGCGCGCCCATCTCGGACGAGAACCGCGTGATGCTCGATTACGTTGTGAAGATTACGAAGGACGCAACCCGTGTGAGCCAGCAGGATCACGCGCACTTACGCGCCGCAGGCTTCGACGACCGTGGCATACTTCAAATAACGCTCATAGCATCTTGGTTCAACTACATCAATCGCGTGGCGGACGCGCTCGGCGTCGGTAGAGATTGATGGATTTGCTGGAAGATGATCGAACATGCCGGACATGCTCGTTAACCTGTTGAAGCTTTCCTCCCTTGAACCTCTGCTTGACGAACTGAAACTGAAAGGTATCAACATACGTCGCGCGCAGAGTTTTGAGATAAGCCCCGTGCGCGAGTTCATACTGAAAAACTTCGAGCCGGGTTGGGCTGACGAAATTCTAGTGGGCTTCTCTCAAAAACCCGTCGCCATCTTCATAGCAACGAAAGAGGGTCGCGTCATAGGCTTTGCAGCTTACGAATGCACGCGCAGAAACTTTTTCGGACCGACAGGTGTTTCACCAAAAATGCGCGGACTCAAGATAGGAAAGGCTCTGCTGCTCGCCTCTCTATGGTCTCTGCGCGAGATGGGTTACGTCTATGCAATCATCGGCGGAGTTGGGCCAACGGAATTTTACGAGCGAGCGGTCGGAGCATCGGTCATCCCCGAAAGCCATCCGGGCATCTATACAGACATACTGCAAAGATGAAAGAAGATGGTATCGAATTGCAAAATAAGAGAAGAGAGATTGATCATCCACGGATTCACACGAAACGACACGAAGAGAACGGCGCGATTCGTGTCGTTTCGTGTGAATTCGTGGACAGTTTTATTTATCTTCTTTAATAATCCGCCAAGAGATAGCTCGATAGAGGTTTAAGCGCTTGTCACTAATGCTGAAAGAGATCGCGGAGCAGCCTGCGGCTCTGGAGAAAACTATTCGTGAGGAGCGCGAGAAGGTTTCGTCGCTTGCGCGCTTTTTGAAGTCGCGCGACATTGATCTGATCGTACTGGTCGCGCGCGGAAGCTCTGACAACGCTGCGCTCTTCGGACGCTACCTGCTTGAAATCAGAACAGGCATTCCCGTCTCGCTCTCCGCTCCTTCGGTTCACACGCTCTATAATGCAAAGCTCAACTTTAGTCGCGCGCTCGTCGTAGGCGTCTCGCAATCAGGTGAAGGTGAAGACATCAATCTCGTTCTTGAGAACGCCGGAAAGTGCGGAGCTTACACAGTTGGTATAACGAACGAGCCAAGCTCTTCTATGGTTGAGCTTGTGGACGAAGCGCTGCTCATGCACGGCGGGCACGAGCGCTCTGTTGCCGCCACGAAAACTTATACGGGACAGCTATTGCTCTTTCACATGCTGGCCTACGCGCTATCCGATGGAGAGAAGTTGGAGTATGACGCGATTCCAGATTACGCCGCGCGCGCGCTCGGAAAGAGAGATGAGATAAAAGAGTTGGTCGAGCGCTACGTCTTCATGGAGAACTGCGTTGTGGTCGGGCGAGGGATTATCTACGCGAACGCATACGAGTTTGCATTGAAGTTGATGGAGACATGCTACGTCGTGGCCGAACGCTTTTCTTCAGCGGATTTTCTTCACGGCCCACTAGCCCTGGTCGAGCGCCACTTCCCCATACTCATGTTCGCGCCGCCGGGCAAAACTTTGAGCAGCGTGAAAGTTCTGCTGGATAGATTGAAGGAGTTGCGCGCAGACACGCTCGTCATCACCGGCGATGAAGAGATTGCTGGTAAAGCTTCGCGTGCGATTCTGATGGACGGTGAAATCAACGAGTTTCTGTCGGCCATTCCTTATATCATCCCTGCGCAGCTATTCGCGGCCATGCTCGCCGACGCGAAAGGATTAGACCCGGATGCGCCGCGCTCGCTCTCGAAAGTAACGCGAACTTTGTAAGGACAGATCAAACCGATAATGACCATTCAACCGCTTTGCGTTCTTAGCGTCCTTGCGGCTTTGCGTGAAAAAACCATCTCACGCTGTAGGAGCAAAGACGCCAAGAAGAACGCAAAGAGAATTATGAAGCACGCTTGTAGTAATCAATATCTAGTTGCAGTAATAAAAGAGGGGATGATGTCCACTAAATCACACGAAGTAACACGAAAAGACTGCTTTTAGTTTCGTGTCGTTTCGTGTGATTTAGTGGACAATCTCTTTCTTTCTTTTGATTGCATTACGGTATAAGAAAGGTTCAGGCTGTTCTAGGCCACACAAAACCTTTGGCTTCATCAGCAGAATCAAATAGAACTCAATCACACAACCGCCTTCTGAACGTGCTGGGGATCGGTTTCGGTCTTGCGCTGACGGTCGCGGCTACAATAGGCGTAGGCATCCTTCGCACGCCGGTCGAGATTGCAGCCTACCTTCCAATCCCTCTGCTCTTCATGGGAGTGTGGATACTGGGCGGTCTCTACTCGCTGCTGGGCGCGGCGCAGGTTGCGGAGCTTGGCACCGCGCTTCCGCGCTCAGGAGGTTTTTATGTATTCACGCGCCGCGCGCTTGGCCCATACGCTGGCTTCGTAGTGGGTTGGAGCGACTGGCTCTCTTCCTGCGGATCATTAGCCTCAGCCGGAATAGTTCTGGGCGAGTATTTGGCCGCGCTCTTTCCCGCGCTCTCCAATTACGTCCCGCACATAGCCGTCTCAACCGTACTGCTCTTTTCAGCCCTACAGTGGCGCGGCGTGCGCATGAGCAGCGGCACGCAACAGATAACCACACTGCTCAAAGCCCTCGTGTTCATAGGACTGATCGTAGCCATCTTCACGCTAGGCGGCCAAGCTCATGAAGCAACATCTACTCAACCCGCACCACAAACAAGCATGAGCTTGCTGCTGTTCGCACCTTTAATCCTTGCGATGCAGAGTGTGATATTCACTTACGACGGATGGTACGGCGTCATCTATTGCTCGGAAGAGATGCGCAATGGAGAGCGCACCATACCGCGCTCGATCTTCGGCGGCGTGCTGTCCGTCATTGCAATCTACCTGCTCTTCAACATAGCGCTCATATACGTTCTGCCCCTGTCAGCCCTTGCGGGTGAAAAGCTCGCGGCTGCCGCCGCCGCTCGCGCAATCTTCGGCTCGCGTGGCGACACAATAATAAGCGCGGTGGCAGCCGTCTCCATGCTGAGCAGCATCAACGCATTTCAGATTGGCGCGTCGCGTGTTCTATTCGCTATGAGCCGCGATGGGCTGTTCACCCAAAAAGCTGCGCGCGTGAGCGAAGCAGGAACGCCCAGAGGCGCGCTACTGGTGAGCACAATCGTTGCAGTGCTCTTCATTATCTTGAGCGGAACTTTCGCCCGTGTGCTTGCAATGGTCTCATTCTTCTTCGTAGCCAACTATGCCATGACGTACCTCTCCGTCTTCATACTTCGTAAGCGCGAGCCAGAGTTGCCCAGACCTTATCGCGCGTGGGGCTACCCCTGGACAACCGCGCTCGCACTTCTAGGCTCAATCGCCTTCCTAGCAGGCTCAGTAAAAAGCGATACAGAGAACAGCATCTACGCGCTCATCATGCTCGCCGCCAGTTATCCCGTCTATCTTTTAATCATGAGCAAGAACCGGACTAAGAAGCGTGCTTTGTTAGCATTCGCTAGTGGCAGCGCTATTACGTCCCTGCCTCTGCTTGTCTTACTTGTGCTTAAAGTATCCTTACTTGCGCTCAAAATATTCCATTACAGCGACGCTTTGGATAGAACGACCTTTTTGGATAGAACAACTCTTTGGATAGTTTTTTGGCCTATGGCAATAACATGGTTCATTTTACCCCGAAGCACCCCAATGTCTGTAAATATCACCGTAGGGATAATATTCACCGTGCTTTTATACTCTTCGGTGATATATCTCCTTATGAAATGGCGTGGAAAGCCTTAGTTTATTCAGATCAGTAAATCACTATCAAATTTTGCTGCCGCTAGACATTCTCGATTCAATCTTTTAATCTCATTTCATCATCCTCTGAACTGACAACAATGCTGGCAAAGGTATATTATCGTTCTTGAAGAAGCGCCGGGGTGGCGAAATTAGGCAGACGCGCGAGTCTTAGAAGCTCGTGCCGCAAGGCGTGCGGGTTCAAATCCCGCCCCCGGCACCAACGGTTTTGATGACGAATAGATTATCCGGTTGATTTTCGGTAGAAAGAGAGATGCCCGTCGGCGGCGCATGATACGCATCGGTGACGGGCTTTGGTTTGATGAAGACTGAAGTGAAGGACGTGTCCGAGACACGCAAAGAGATAAGGATAGAGATTGAGCCTAGCCGTGTGCGTGATGTTTACGACCGCATCAGTGCGCGCTATGCGAAGCTCGCAACCGTGCCCGGCTTTCGTCGCGGACACACGCCCGTATCGGTTGTGCGAACGAGATTCAAGGACGACATACGCGGCGAAGTTTTAAGGGAACTCGTGCCGCAGGCCGTGATGGACGCTATAAAGGAGCACAATCTGGAAGCCATTGGCGAGCCGGACGTTCACCTGGACGACGAGCAGAGCCTTGAAAAACTTGGCGAGCAACCGCTAGGCCTTCACGTGCACGTTGAAGTTCTGCCCGAAGTGAAACTCGGCGAATACAAAGGTCTGGAAGCCTCGCGCATGACGCGCCCTGTAACGGATGCGGACGTTGATCGCGTCATTGAAGGCTTGCGCGAAGCCTCCGCATCGCTTCAGCCCGTAGAAGATCGCGGCGCGCAACCGGGCGACATAGTGACGGTTAACTTTCACGGCAAGTTTTTGAACGAGCCTGAAGGGACAGAGGACATTGACGTTGAAGATGTAGATGTGGAACTTGGCGGTGAAGCTGTGCAGCAGGAGTTCAACGAAAATCTTCTGGGCATGAAGGTTGACGACGAAAAAGTTTTTACGGTGAATTACCCGGAAGATTTTACGTCGAAAGGTCTGGCGGGCAAACAGGTCGAGTACACCGCGAAAGTCACTGCGGTTCGCATCAAAGAGATGCCTGAGTTGGACGACGAATGGGCTAAGAGTTTGGGCGACGATTACGAATCGCTCTCCTCTTTGCGCGAAAAAATTCGTGAGGACTTGCAGACGCGCGCTACGTTTGAATCGGATCAGCGCCTTCGTGGTACAGTCATGCAAAGATTGGTGGACGCGCATCAGTTTGAAGTGCCAGAGTCGCTCGTCGTGCATCAGGCGAATAACCGCCTTGAATCTGTAGTGCGCGACATGATGGGGCGCGGAATTGACCCGCGCGGCGAGGGATTTAATTGGGAAGGCGTGCGCGATCAGTTGAAGTCTCAGGCAGAGTTTGACCTGCGCGGCTCGTTCCTTCTTGAATCAATCGCGAACGCAGAAAACATAGAAGTCAGCGACGAAGAGATTGAATCTGAAATCAATGTAATCGCCGAAGCTTCGCATCAAACTCCCGAACAAGTGCGAGCCGCCTTGACAAAGCAGGGAGGCGCTACTAGCATCGCCGACAGGTTGCGCAATCGCAAAGCGCTAGAACTGCTGGTTGAAAACGCGCGCGTTACAGATGCGGAGTGGCGCGAAGAAGCTACGGAAGACGAAGAGACAAACGAAACAGAGGCCGCCACCGCAACTGAAGAAACCGCAAACATAGACGAAGAGCGCGAAAAGGGCGGCGAAGCGCAAGCACAAGGTTCTTGAAAAGACAGATGAAAGAAAAGTCTGGAGTCTGGAGTCTGGAGTCAAAAACTTCAATCCTTCAGACTCCAGACTCCAGACTCCAGACTCCAGACTTTTCTACTTTTTGAGGTAAGAAGTTTTATGGCTTTAGTCCCTATGGTCGTTGAGCAGACTTCGCGCGGCGAGCGCGCGTTCGACATCTACTCGCGGCTTCTTAAAGACAACATCATCTTCATAGGCACACCGATTGACGACCAGATTGCAAACCTGATCGTCGCTCAACTGCTGTTTCTGGAAGCCGAAGACCCGGAGAAGGATATAAACCTTTACATAAACAGTCCGGGCGGCTCAATAACTGCGGGGATGGCCGTCTGCGACACCATGCAGTTCATACGCCCGGATGTAACTACCATCTGTGTAGGCCAGTGCGCCTCTATGGCCGCACTGCTTCTTACGGCTGGCACTAAAGGTAAGAGGTTCGCGCTGCCCAATTCGCGCATACTGATTCATCAACCCTCAATCGGCGGAATCAGCGGCCAGGCCACAGACATCAAGATTCACGCGGAAGAGATCATACGCATGCGCGAGTTGACCTCGCAGATAATAGCAAGGCACACAGGGCAAACTTATGAAACCGTAGAGCGCGACGTTGAGCGCGACCGTATAATGTCTCCCATGCAGGCCAAAGAGTATGGCCTGATTGACGAAGTGATCGTACATAGAGAATAAAACCATTTTGGATTTTGGATTTTAGATTTTGGATTGAAGACGAGAAAATTTGCTTGATCGAATCCCAAATCTAAAGCTCACGAGCGAGAGCTCCAATCCAAAATCCAAAATCTAAAATCCAAAATCGAATTTATGGTACGACGAACTGATGACACGTTGCGATGCTCGTTCTGCGGCAAGTCGCAGAATGAGGTGAAGAAGCTGATCGCAGGCCCCACCGTCTACATCTGCAACGAGTGCATAGACATCTGCAACGAAATCATCACGGACGACCAGAACGCAGAATCTGTAGCGTCCCGCCCGCCTCTGCCCAAACCCGGCGAGATAAAATCTTTTCTTGACGAGTACGTCATTGGTCAGGAAGACACCAAGAAGCGTCTGGCCGTCGCCGTCTATCAGCACTACAAGCGAATTGAACTAGCCAGACGCCGCTCGGATGTAGAGATTCAAAAATCCAATATCCTCTTGATTGGTCCGACCGGCACAGGCAAGACCTTGCTCGCTCAGACGCTCGCGCGCATGCTCAGTGTTCCCTTCACAATCGTTGACGCCACGACTCTGACCGAAGCAGGTTATGTTGGCGAGGACGTTGAGAACATCATACTGAAGCTGTTGCAGGCTGCGAACGGAGACGTAGAGCGCGCGCAGCAGGGCATAATCTACATTGACGAAGTTGACAAGATTTGTCGCAAGGACGAGAACCCTTCCATCACGCGCGACGTTTCGGGCGAGGGCGTGCAGCAGGCTCTATTGAAAATCTTAGAAGGCACGGTCGCAAACGTTCCGCCGCAGGGAGGCCGCAAGCATCCACACCAGGAGTTCTTCCCCGTTGACACGACCAACATACTTTTCATCTGCGGCGGCGCGTTCGTAGGATTGGAAAAAGTCGTAGAGCGGCGCATGAGGAACAAGAGTCTGGGGTTTCACGCTGAAGTGAAATCCGGCGCAGTGCGCAACGCCGAAGCCTTGATGAACGTGCAGCCAGAGGATTTGGTCAGGTACGGCTTGATACCTGAGTTCGTCGGACGCTTGCCCGTTCTCGGCGCGCTGCACGAACTGGACGAAGGCGCGCTGATTAAGATTCTGACCGAACCAAAGAACGCGCTCGTCAAGCAGTACCAGAAAAAATTCGAGTACGACAACGTGAAGTTGAAATTCACAGACGACGCGCTCAAGGCGATTGCTCGTCAGGCTGTGGAAAGAAAGGTCGGCGCGCGCGGGCTTATGATGATTCTGGAAGAACTGCTTCTGGACGCTATGTACACCTTGCCATCGCAGAAGCGCATAAAGGAGTTCGTCATCACCAGCGAGATGGTCGAGCGCCGTCGCGCAGTGCCCGGCGAAAGCCTAGCTGGCATTGACGGCGCTGCTGCGTAAATCAAGTCAAAAGTAAAAAGGCAAAAGGCAAAAGTAAGGAAGGCATTCAACCCTCTTCACTTTTGCCTTTTACCTTTTTACTTTTGACTTCTTCAGTTTGCCTTTTTACTTTTGCCTTGATTTAGCGCAGTTTCATTGTCGGGTCGCCGAAGAATATCCATGTGCGTCTAACCGCTTGATCCTGCGTTGCAGTCTTAGCTCCTCTTATGGCATCCCCAACCGTCACGGAAGTGCTGCCGAACAGTATTTGGTAGAATCTCTGATTAATCTCTGCCTGCGGCGGCGCGTTCGTCAATCCACTAGATGCCCACACAGCAACTGCTCCTCCCTGCTGCGATTTCAGGAAAGCCTCTGCCATGCTGTTGCCGCTGACATCGTGGAAGAAGCCATTCAAACATGTCATGGCAGTAAGAAGAGGCAGCCTGTTGCCGTTTGTCAACGTCGCTGCATCGTCAGTGCCCAGAAGTCCTGAGCCTGTCCACAACCCAACAGAGCCGTGACCGTAGTAGTTAGCCACTAGCGGCCCCTGATCCAGACCGTTGATTATCTGGCTATGAACTGTGCTCACGTCCGTGCTGCCACGATTGATGACCTGCACCTGCATGCCAGAAGGCAACAGATGCATCAAAGCCTGACTCGCTCCCTCAAAGTTATTATCGTTGTCGTTGCGATCAGCTATCAGCAGAGCGCCCTGTCCCGTCTGCGGAACATAAGAGACTATCTTCGAGACCATCAGAGTAGCTTCGCTCGCAGCGCGAACCGGCAATCGCCCCATAGCTATGTCGGGTACGTCATCCGAGTTGAAATCCACGAACCAGTCATCCGAAGCAGTCTTCATAGTCCCTGCGTAGAGCAATTTCGTAGGAACCATGTCGTTACGGCCAAAGCCAAGATAATCTCTGGGGTCATAGGTGGCGTCACCGACCATCAGCACGTATCTTGGCTTAACCGTCCAACCGCTAACAGCCGTAGAGAGGAAGTCTCTAATGGCCTGCGGGCTATGCGCGCCGAACGAGAACTCGTCATAGACATCCTCAACGTCAACGACATTGACTGTCATTCCCTGACTTCTGCGCAACTGCGCGAGCGGCTGCACGCTGCCGAGGAAATCGTTATGCGTGATGATTAGAAAGTCTGCGCCCGTGCTGTGCGCTAAGCTGGAAGGCTTGTTCCTCGTCACGCTCGCTGGCTGCTCTGCCTGACTGTCATTGACCATTAGCAGCGTGTGCGCGTTGGTTCGGCTTGCGCCAGCCACGTTGACCGTCACGCTGTAAGAACCGTTGGCCTGCTTTTGAATTGTCGGGGAAACTTCTTCGACAGCAGACGGATTGGTTATGTCAATCACGCGAACGCTGGAACTGTTGAAGCCGTCAACCTGGACGGGCTGAGTGTTTGTAACAACGAAGCTCAGCCGATTGTTGTCAGCCGCGTAAGTGTGCGCGTAATTGAGCCGCACGCTGTCAACGAGCGAAATATCTTCCTCGCCGCCGGTCGCAACAAACTGCAAAGTGTTCGCGCCTTCACGTAGCTGTGAAGTGTTAATGCTGAACTTCTTCGTCAGGTGATCCACGCCGCTGAAGTTGACCGTGCCCACTGCAATGCCGTTGAACTGTACGCTAACGTGGTGCGCTCCGTCTGTCACGCCCTGCAACGAGACGTCAAGCGTGGTCTGGCCTGTGCGTGTTGTATCCAGATGCATGACCTGCAAAGACTCGCTCACTGCCTCGTCGCTGGTGATAATAGCGCCGAAGAAGCTGTCTGCATCACCGTTGTTAAGGCCTGCGAAGTAAGTGGTGCGATCTCTTCGCTCGATTGTGTAATTGAAAGAGCCTTGAGTCTGATCCGATTTGACGACACCGCCCCCGCCCTTCTTTACAGGGATGCGCTTGCCTGCCGCAGTGCCCACTATAAGGTAATAGGTCTGCGCGTCGCTTGTGGCCGTGTCCTGAGCCACGCCATAGAACTCTATGCCTGCTGCGTTGACGCTTATAGGTACTTCAACGCCATTCGAGTAGAGTTGCAGCATTCGCTGGTCTGCATTTGCGTTAAGTCCTGCTGCTATAAGATCGGATTGATTGACTCTCTGCCAGCCTGTTCTATTCACAGCAAGCTTCACGGCCTGCATTCCTGCTATCTGCTGCTGTCGCTCAAGCGGCGTGAGCGTTGTGCCTGCGCCTGCGACTCTCAGTTCGTTGATCTGCCCAGAGACGGGCGAGACCTTGATTGTCCCTACTGTGGGCCAACTGCGCTGAGTCGAATCGTCGTTGCTGGCTTCAACGCTATTCATCTCGCTCAGAAGCTCTGCGCGAGCCTGTTCAGATAGATTGCGCGTTACAGTTCCAATCGTGGGAGAGATTGGCCCGTTAAGTGTGCGAGCGCCATTTGTGTCAACGTCTTCGAGCCAGTAGGTAACAATCGCACTCTGCACTCCATCGGGCAGACGGTCGTACCATGTATAAGTCTGACCTGCCGTCAAAACTGTGCGACGGCCTGCCAGCAAAGCAGAGCCTGCGACGATTGAAGGAGTGATGCGTGTGCGTTGGCCGTTCACTTCTCTGTAGACGTGATAGCCCAGATTGTGCGCTTCATACCCAGACTGCCAGCTTATCTGCACGGTCGAGCCATCCGTCACAGCGCCAAAGCCTGTCAATCTCACTAATGTGGGCGCTAGGCTGTTGGGATTGGCAAGCGTCCAGTCAGAAAACTGAGCTATGCCACTCACCGTAACTGTATTGCCGGACGCCGTGGAAGCCATCTGGTTAATCGAGTTGTCGGCGTTGTGTCTGTATGCGACAAGAGCGTTGGTGTCTGTAATGCCGCTGGACACATCACCTGTAGGCGGCGCACCCGGAACATACTGGAAAGTCACGTCGGCGGTGAGCGTGCCATCGGCTTCGCCGCTCGTCAGTGTCCACGTTCGCTTTATGGCCTGAGTTTGGTCGCTGACCCACGACGCATACGAGTTGTCGGCGGAAACCTTGAAGGTCGTCGGCGCTGGATTGCTCGTTATGTTGAGAGTGACAGGCGAATAGCCGTTCGGCGTTCCGACATGGAACGTGCTCGAGCCGCTGCCGCCGCTAAGATTCCTGAGCAAGCTGCCTATGACATAGCCGCTCGCGCCGCCAGTAAGCGTGCCGTTGACAGTGACCGTCTTGCTGTTGGGATTGCTCAGGCCAAGCTGCACGATTCTATTGAGCGCCAGCGTCGTCGTGCTGGTGACGGTCACGTTGCCATCTAAATTGACGCTTCTTGTGTTGCTGCTGTCGCTGAAGGTGACCGTGTTGCCGGGTTTGTTCACAGATATTCCGCCTGAGCCTGCGGTAAGGGTAACATCAGGAAGCGTGCCGGTGTTGCCCGCGCCGTTGCTGGTGATATTGCCCTGAATGGTGATAGTGCTAGTGCCAGAACCCGTGTAAGTGAGCGAGGAACTAGCAGAGGCAGTGCTCTTGATTGTCAAGTTATCGAACTGGAAGCTGCCCGTGCCGCTATCGCTGGCGTTGACGGCTATGCCGCCGGGGTCTGCCTTGCCTATGACCAGATTAGCGTAAGTCCTGCCGTTGGCGTCGAAGCCTGTGGCCGTTATGAAATCGGCTTCGCTTCCGGTCTGGAAAGTCACGACTGTGTTGCCGGACGTGCCGAACGGGCTGCTTCCCGCGTTGTGGAAGTAGGCAGAGCCGTTTGCAAATATGATAGAACCAGCAAAGCCATCATTTGTGCCGCCCGTGCCGAAGGCGTTACCCGTAAAGCCTGTGCTTGTTGTAAAGATTGCGCCGCTATTGAATGTAATGGCGTTTGCCGCATTGCCAAGCAAGCGATGCGCGGCGTCCTGAAAGATTATCTGGCCGTCAATTACACCCGTAGAGCCTGACGCGACGGAAATCTTCAACGCTGAACTACCGGCAAGCGTTAGCCGTGTGCCGGATGTAAGTTGAAGATCGGTGCCCGTCCCGCCTGAAAGCGTAAGTGTTTGAGGCGCGCCCACAGATGAAGCATTGAGCTTCACACTCACGTTGTTGTTAACCAGACGAAGTGCAGCAATCGTTTGCGTCGGGACATCCGTCACGATTGGAGAGGGCGTGTTGTTCCCGTCGAATATAAGTACATCGGCTGGGTTTGGCGTTGTTCGTGTCGGCGACCAGTTCGTAGCCACCTGCCAGTCGGCGTTGAGGCCGCCGATCCATATGTAAGAACCCGATGTACAGGTATCCACAAATACCCAGCCTGAGCCGTTGGTTCCTGCATTATCAGTTCCGCTATTGACAAGTATTACAACACCAACGCCTGTCGTTTGGTCTTTAACGTTAACGTCGGTCATGGAAAACGTCCCGTTTCCTGACCATGTACGCTGCGTCCCGTTAATAGAAGAGCGGATCAGAATATCATCGGTGTCACCGCAAGGCGTTCCATTAGCATTAAAGTTAATCGTGCCGCTGTTTGAAACGTTACCTGAAAGCGTGAGGTCGCCCGTGCCGAGATTCTGGAAGGTCGCGACAGATGAGACCGTGACTGCATTGGTAGTTAGGTTGGAAGATGATGCACCTGTTCCCTGATCGAATATGCCCTGAGTAATATTCAAAGCAGTGTTGACGGTCGTGTTCTGTGCTAGAGAAACCGTGTTGTTGCCGTTCGTGCCTGTATTGCTAATTGCAAGCGTTGAGAAGGTAGTAGAAGATGAGCCACCTATAGTCTGATTTGTCGTTCCATTGAATGTGGTTGTCTGCGTGCCAGAGGTGAATGTACCGCTGTTGGTCCAGTCGCCTTTTAGCGTTATATTACTTCCAGTTCCTACGTTCGCGTTGAGCGTTCCACCGCTATTAATAGTGAGACTACCATTTAGGATAAGGGCACTAGCAGTTGCTGTGCCTTGTACATTGCCGAGATTGACCGTTCGATTTGATCCGCCTTGTTGGTTCGCTACTATAAGATTATTAAAAACGATGCCGCCTGTAACGACTTCGAAACCGTCAATAGAGCCTGCTGTTGATGAAGTGCCATCACCAAGAGAAATTGTGCCACCTGAAAAGGTTTTAGTACCCGCGCCGGATGTCAGGGAAATTTCGCGTCCTGTACCGGTTGCACTAAGCGGGTCAACAATGGTTATAAATCCACTGCTCATACTTACACTGGCAGCAGCAGCGGCCTCGAACACATTGCTGGTTGAACCCAGAGCGTTGGTAGCTTGCGGGTCTATGTTTATTGTCGCGCCATTGATTGTTGTCGTTCCGCTAGTTAGCGTCAGCCGCCCATTGATAGTTATTGTCCCCGCTGTGAAAGTAACACTTCCACCAGAACCTACTTCTAGGCGATTGTTTCCTGTGCCGAGCAAAAACGTTCCGCTAGTATTTACACTTAACGTTCCTGTGAGTCCGCCACTTCCGCCAGCCCCTGTTAAGGAACTAGGAAAGCTTGCGCTTGCGCTACTTGTCAGGCTCAAACCTCCGTTGGTCGTTATTGACTGATTACCGCTAGTAAAGGTTAATGTCCCCGCAGTTTGCTCCCATGTGCCATTGGTATAGGTAATAGCCTCTGTTCCACCGCTCATCGAAACGTTTATTGATGCACTGACTTTTGCTGTTGATGACCCTTTATTTAGCGTTATCTTGCTGAAGGTAGTAGTTGTGGCAGACCCGCTTATGGTTTGAAGCCCTGAGTTGTTAAATACAACTGTCCCACTATTGGCGTTAAAGACTCCGTTGTTGGTAAAGTCGCCCGCTACATTCATAGTGCCACTTGGCGCGGTGACGCCTGACCCGCTATTACTGATGGTCACGTTGTTGAATGTAGGCGTTCCTGAAATGGTTTGAGTTCCAGAGCCATTGAAATTAACGGTGTTTCCGGTGGCGGTATAAGTTCCCGTTCCCGGCGTGAAATTGCCTGTAAGAGAAATGGTGCCAGAGGCTAAAGTTCTATTTCCATTTCCGCTGTTCGTAATTGTGTTGTAGTTGATTGCGGGGATTGTCTGTGCACTAGCACTTGAGAAGTTGACTGTGCTAGTTCCGGGCACATAAGTCCCTATTGTAAAGGTAGCAGTGGCCGAAAATGTCCCAGTAACATCAATCGTACCGTTTGCTAAAGTAACATTATTGCTTGTGCGTGTGCCGCTGATAGTAAGATTTCCATAATTGGCGGCTGAGACGGTCTGCGCGCCGGAACCGTTATAGTCAACGGTGCTGGCGGCATTCAGTGTACCGAAGGTAGGTATTGTTGAATTCTGTAGAGTGAGCGTATTAGAGCCGGAACTGGCTGCCGCGATATCAATCGTTCCTGTAAACGAAAAATTACCTGGAACTGTGAAATTGATAGCAGTTACAGTTGGGTCACCAAGCACAACCTTTGATCCGCTGCCCGAAACCGTCCAATTTGCCCCAATGGTTGGAGAAGTATTGTTCCTAATATTGAATACCTGATTGGCAGTCGTGAAGTCGGTTGGGCTTGTCCCTGATCCGTCCGTGTTAGTGCCCCATGTTGCTGTATCATTCAGGTTACCGGTTGATTTAGAGTAAAAATTGGTGTTAGAAATGGCCGTCGCAGTAACAGTCAAATTATCCATGCTTATTTTTGGTCTGCTGCCACTAGCACCTGTTGTTGTACCATTAAAATAATAAAATCGGATTCGAGCCGTTGAGCTATTATTGAATGAAGCCGGTAAGGTTATGGTCGTAATTGATCCCGATGCTGTTCCGCCATTGTTAATTATATTGTTAACAGCAGCCGAAGTTAACTCAGTAAATGTACTTCCATCAGTGCTAGTGTAAACCCTTAGAGAGCCTCCGCGATCACCTGTAGAATTGTTAACCCGCGTCCAGTCAAAGCTTATCGTTCCAGCGTTCACGCCAGTGAAATCTAGAAAGAAATCTATAGCGCAGGCGCTAGTATTAGATGTTGCTCCGGTAGATAATAAGACGATAGTTCCGGCGGGATTGCCGCTGAGGCTTCCTCTCTGAACTCCACCGCTACTTCCTGAAGTTTGAAAGGTTGCTGTTGAAACTGTTGTCCTAACGCCGTCAGGAATTGTACCCGTTGCATTTACTGCTACAGACCCAAACCGATTTGCACCAGTACCGCTAGCGAAGTTATCAGTCCAATTAGCTATATCGCTAAAATTTTCTGTATATGAAAGCCCCGGCTGCGATGCCATAGGTACCGGAGTCTGTGCTGATACCATTATACTCATCATCACAATGCAAAACGCTACCGCTAAAAAGAAACCGATTCTCTTCGTCACATTAAGGCTGATGTTTCTCATCTTCTCATTCACTCTCTCTTATGAATTCAAAACTCACTAACCCGCGCTTCGATTTGCGAGGATAGACGCGCGCGCGGGGCGCGGCGTATCTCAGGCCCACTTGTTCCCGTGTGGTAATTGTTGCTGAAGTAGTGTGGCGGTTATCGGGATTCTTTGGATGCGGGCGGAGAGTTTTTGTTGCCTGTACTCTCTCTGCGGCCCGTATCCTTATTTCCCCTTACTCAGCTTGTTGATTTGCCGGAACCACCCGGCTTCTTGCTTGCTTTGCGTTCGCTTGAGCGTGTGCCGTCCCCTTATTCAGTGTCTCGCGCTTCGTTGAGGATTTAGCTGAATGCTGTGACCAAAACATCTCGCTTGCCGCGCGCTTTGATATAACTGACTTCGCCGCTCAAAGTCTCGTTCGCAAGGTCTTGAACTTCCTGCGCAATCTCTTCATCAATATACGTCTCGCCGCAATTCTCTCACACGCGCGCAGGTATATCTGTGATGAGCAGGATGGCGTTGCCACGTTCAATCGGCAGCACCGTAGTACCTTTCTTAAAGCGATTATGTTTGCAGACCAGGCATTTCATTTCGTTACCTTCTACGCTCACGAAAACCCGCTTTCCAGCGTTTAATATCCGGCTCGTAAGCTGTCACAACAGTCGTCTCACCCGCTACCGGGTCATCTTCTCCGATAACATGGATCGGCCTCTTTCCGCTCCATCCTAGCATGAGATAGCGCGGCGGCGAATCAGCCTTGTACTCTTCGATCAATTCGCCATTCTACAATACGTCGCGCCAAGTCGGCGACAGTGATGCCGCGCTCGATCATGCGCTTCAAAACATATAGCGGGTAGATTATTTTCATGCATGAGTCAACACTCAACTGGCAGTTTCGCGTATCTGCCGAGCATACACATGGCTATCTGTGCTTTCGGGACGAGTGCCTATCAGTGCCTCAGGCGGGCAGAAGCCTTAGCCATCTGCTCGTACCCTTTATTTCACCTTACTCAGCTTGACGGCTTTCCCAGCTTACGGGGCTATAATCTTTTGTCTGCTATCGCAGACTCTTTAAGCTTTGCAACGATCAATCGGGCATTCTGTCTCAATCTGGCGGCGCGGCCTGTCAATGCGATTATGCGCCCGCCGCGTTCTACCTCTGTGACGCGCCCAATAGTCTGTTCGGCTGCGACAGGCTCATCCAGAGACGCGCAGGCATCTCCGCGCAGGTGAAAGACCCTTGCGCCATCATTGCTTTCGTCAACGCGTACGACGCGGTGCGCCGTCAAACCACGCCCGGCGCTATAAAGAATGATGTCGCCGCGCCTTATCTCAAGAGCGCTGACAGGCTCTACCTTCACGGCCTCGCCGTCACGAATCGTAGGGTGCATAGAGTTTCCGCCCGCGCGAAACCGCACGCCGTAACCTTCAGCAAGAAGCTCTGTGCTCAATTCAAGAAACATGACAGCATTTAGTAAGAAGGTAAAAGTAAAAAGGTAAAAGGCAAAAGTGTGGACACGCCTTGCAGGCGTGAATTATAAATTAAAAATGGCTTTGTCCTTACTTTTGTCTTTTACCTTTTTACTTTTACCTTCTTCACTTGCTCACGTATAAATCGAATTACCTTTTCATCCGGCACGAATCTCAATTCACAGCATTCAACTTGCTGCGTCAATTCGTCTAAAAATTCGAGCGTGTAAGCAATTCCACTTGAACTGTAGAAAGGTGGGAAGCTGCACGCGAAGAGGCGCGCGGCTGCCTGAGGTTTCGCCTGCGGCACAAGCTCGTTCACGTGGCCGCGACCGAGTAGAAATATTTTGCTAAGTGGCGCGCTGGTCGTGCTTGAAATACCTGCGTCGCCGTGCCAGGGCGTGCCGTGCATGTGGAACTGGCCGTCAACGCCGCGACGTATGATGACGCGCTCGTCGCTAAGAATTTTAATGCCCTCATGGTTGCTCCACAAAAGAGCCATTGTTGACTTGCCCGCGCCCGATTGCCCTGCAAAGAGGTAACCGTTGCCTTCATCATCGCTCAAAGCACAACCGTGAATCTCAATCCCGCGCCCTGCGGCCAGCATGTTCGAGATAAGAACTTCGTCGAGCGGGTATTCCAGAGGATAGACGACCTTTCCCGGCTCGAAATATCTTTCATCACAGATAATCTCGCCGCGCGTCCAACTACTATTGAAGCGCGCAGTCTTAAAGGGGCGCCAATCGGAGAAAGGCGCTGCAAGCCTGAACTCGAAACCATTATCGTCTGTCGCATACAGACGCCAGATGCTTCCCGAATCGAAGAGCAAAGAGCCGCCACTGTCATCATACGTCTTTCCCCAACGAGTGCGTATGATGATGTCCGGCTCCTCTTCAACTTCATCAACGACGAACTGCTCCATTGCCCCCAGGACGCGCTGCTGCATGTCATCAGCAGCGTACAGCGCTACAAGGATTCCCGCGAGGCTAAGGCGGGTGTGATTCGCGTTATTGATGTTAAGGGGTTCAGTCATCACCGCAGAAGTTTACGAACCGTGAGCCTGACATGAAACGGGGTTGCACTGCCCACCCGCGCCGCCTCCAACAGTGCTGCTATTAGCCTTGCATGCTCCAAGAACCGCCTCTTGCGGTCGCAATTCAATGCGCCGCATCTTCGGCTTCACATAAAGCTTTTTTCGTGCACCATTCTTCTCTTCTCTATTATTCATGCTCTCTCCTTATGAAACTTCTCATTGCTGATTACGAACGACTGAGCGGCAGGTCCCGCCCGCTACCGCAGGCGGTACTGACTCATTGTGCTTACGCGCACGAATTGCAGCCGCCAGACGAGCAGCCGGAAGCGCTCTTTTGCTCGGTCAATACGGGAAGGAATCTGTTAATGTTTGCCCTCAAACGATTCTCTCTGGCGCGTCGCTGTAAATCTTCAACCGACTTCATCAAACTTTCGTAGCCGCTGCCGCCTTCGCAGTATTCACAATCGCCGTGCGCAGGAATAGGGAAGCCCAGAGTGTGCGCGCGCAGGTGAGAGACCTGGCAAAGAAAATCAACGGGCGATTCCGGGTCGCCAGCCTCAAGCTCGCCATTGGCCGGACACATCCCGCACGTTGATTTCATCTGACACGCGACGCACTTGGTCAATCGTGTAGTCTTCTTGTGACGAACTTTTTGTAGAAAATTCTCCCAGCCGTCGTGGAAACTTCCCTTCCGCAGATCGTAAGTGTCCATGTGCGACAGAACGCAGATGCTCATCTTCCCTTCCGGGTCAACGGCGAAAGAGTTGACGCCGCCGCCGCAGATGTAGACTTCGTCGCTGATTGTTGCGGGGCCGTTGAACTGCTCTGCTATGCGACGCCATTCGGCTATGCGCCCTGGGTCGGCCAGATCAAGCTCAACTATCTCTTCTGGATGAAGACGAACTTCGAGCGGGCTTTGAGAACAATCAATACGCGGGTTCATCATGGCGTCGTACTTGAATTCAACGCCTATCTCATTTTCCGCAAACCGCTCCATATCCAGAAGCTCATGCTTGTTTATGGTGACAGCGACCGATTTAAGTTTCAGAGGAAGGTTGCGCTCCTTGAGAAGCTTTATGCCGCGTATGCAGCGCTCGTAAGAACCCGGAATCCCTGTCAATCGCTCGTAAGTCTCTTTCGTGTAGCCGTAGAGAGTTATCTCTATGCTGAAGGGACGCCACTCTACAAGATAATCTGCAATCTCAGGCGTGATGAGCGTGCCGTTTGTAAAGAGCGTGATGATGAGGCCGCGCCGCTTGGCGTAGGTGTAGATGTCAAGAAAATCTTTTCGGGCGAAAATCTCGCCGCCCGTGTAGAGAAGCCATAGACATCCCGCTTCAACAATCTCGTCAATGAGGCGGCAATGCTCTTCGTAACTTAATTCTCGGCGGCGAGCTTCGCGGTCGCTCATAGGAAGATTGTTGTAGCAGTGCGAGCAGGTGAGCGGGCAGCGGCGCGTCACCTCAATCGTGGCGCTGGCAGGCAGACGCTCACGGTTTACGCGACTGTGCAACTCCTGACTGAACTCTGCGTAGCTGATTGACTCCATAACCTATCCTTTCAGGGCGCGAATCAACCCAGCCTCTTCCATAGAAGCAAGCAACTCCGAAACGTCGCGCTCGGCCTCAACGCTTTCAACCTCGAACTCATCGCCTATAATCTCTACGATGCGTCTGACCGTGAAGCCCTCGCCAATCAACTGCCATATGCGCGACGCGACTTCGTTCAATGTGTAGATGGAATCAAGATCGCCAACGCGCCCGCGCACGGGCACGACCAGAGTTTCCCCTGCAATGACGCGCGTTGTCAGTTCGTCATCTCTGACGAACGATTTTTCAGAAGAACTCATAAAATCTGGTTTCTATAAGACAAGCAGCACCGTGTAGCTTCTTATATACAATTCCCCATTGATAAAACGATCCGGGCACTGAGGGCTTCGATATTAATTTTATTGACGAAGGCTAGACAAAGCCGCAGCAAAGTCTGCGGAAGAACAAGCAATCGCTGACAAATCAGAGTCGCACGAATCTCTGACCGAATAACGTGTACTTGGGCTGTGAAAGTTAACACTTATATACTGGCCGGTCAAATAAATTGCGGAATGCGGATTTAAGAGATGGATTAAATTCTTTAATCTGAGATTTCAAATCTGAAATTTGAGATTTCAAATCCTAGCTTTCAATCCGCAATCCGAAATCCGCATTCCGCAATCGGTAGTTCCGCAATTGAAAGATTTCAGTTTTGAAGCCAGGCTCTGGCGCGCAGTTCGTCAGCGAGAATCGAAGCCAGCAATTGATAGCCTGCGGCGTTGAAGTGTCCCACACAGCCCTCGTATATCTTGCACAAATCTTCGTTCCCGATTCTGCCCAGTATCTGCGGCCCTGCATGAATCACCGTAACTCCCCTTTGAGTCAAGATGTCTGCCAGAGGCTGATCCACCCACTCTCCGGTTTTTCGCGCCATTTCAATATCATCGGCTGAAGGTATCAAAAGCACTGCGCCTCTCTTACCTCTTGCGCCAGCTTCCTGCACAAAAGTTTCCAGGATACGAGCGGTCAATTGCAAAGCTCCAGATGGATGACCGGGTTTATAGAACTCTGCATAGCGAGGTATGCCCGCAAGCTTTGCACGAACGTGAGAATCCGTGAAGAGCCAGCGCAAAAGCGCAAGTGTGTAGGGGAAATTGCGGCGCGGACGATCTATAAAAGCCTCTAAGGGAAGTTTGGCTTTCGGGTTCTCCTCAAGAGAACGAAAATCTTCCAGACTGTTTACAGGCGGAGGCACATAATGTAATCGCTCACCTTCAAGTATGAATCTGGGCTTTAAGGCCAACTCATCGCCCGGATAAAGCAGGTTTCTGTATTGGTTTACGTTGCGAAGAATGTTTTCTGTAAAATGGCCCAGGATTACTACTGTAGATTGATCCAAATCAGCCTGAGCACGAAAGAGCATCAAAGCCTGATCCGAGCCATAGCCTCCAACGCCATAATTCGCTACAGCACAGTTCAGATTCAAACTTAGAAAGTGAGGGTAAGTAGCATCGTCAAGGCTTCCGTGCGTGAACGAGTCGCCATAAGCGCTTACACAGGGTGTTTGATTTGAAGGGAACGCGGGGTCTGTGCGTGCAACCGCATGAATAATTTTACCAGCAGAGTCCGTTTCAGGTCCCCAGCCTAGACCAATGCTACGCTTGTTCAGATACTGGTTGAATTTTTGTTGGGATAGGTGAGGTATGTAAGCCATCCAGACCTTGCGCGTCAGTATGTAAGTTCCAAGGCACGAGATGGCTTCAATACAAGATGCTGTGAGGAGGATTGTAATGAAGAGATGGAGTAACCTTTTGGGGCCGCTTATTTTGTTGGTGCGCACAATAATCTTCTTCAACCCGGGCGCGTCAGGATGGAATGCTCGCTTCGAGTTCCGCTTCAGTTGATCTGTGTGAAAAGAGCGCGGCAGCTTTGCAAAAATATTTTCCTGCCAAGCGGCAAGCTCTCGCCACATAGTAAAGAGGGAGAAGCGTGGCTGGCAGCCTTATGACAAGCAAATCCGGTAGAGTTGGAACAAAAATCGAACGCCACAAACAGAGCAATGCGTCCTTAGCCCCGTCCATGACCTTGAGGTTGAATATAAAAATCTCTTTTTGAGACGGCTCGCCGGTTTGCCCTGTGAGGAATTCGGCCAACACTTCATCCACAGCTACGGCAACCGAACCTTTAGCAGCCCATTCTGTTTGAACTTCGTCCGGCAGCTTTATTCCCAAAAACTTTTCAACCAACAGAAGGCCAAGTAAAAGCCTGCGCTCGGCGCTTGCATCACGCGCTTTCTTGAATAAACTTTGCCAATCAATCTGCGCCTGAAGATTTCTTATAAACCCACCGATGCTGCAAACCCACTCCAACCTTCTCCAAAGATGCTTTGCCCCATGAGCGCAAAGAAAGAGAATAGTATCTTCTGGCGATAGCACAGGCAGGCTTGCGTTATCTGAAGCCGTCCGCCTACGCTCGTGCCACAATTCGTCCGCAGTGACAGTAAAATTGAACTGTGGCGGAAGCAGTCCCCAGTGCATGTCAAGAAATATATTTCCGTCGGCGCTGCTGAATAGGATTTCACAGTTATAACGTTGCAGCGCAACGTACTGGGCTTCTGTTAGCTCCGCCTGCGGCACATATCTTTCAGACGCCAGAATCTCTTTAACTTTAAGGAGGTCGCGCGCGTGAATGAGAATATCTAAATCTGAAAACTGCCGTAGAGCTAAACTTCCGTACGCACTATCGGCGAGCGCAGGGCCTTTGAGCGCCAACGCTTCAATCGAGTGAGTTTCAAACAGGTCTAGCAGCTTCAACAAACGTCCAGTCAGATGAAGGCATCTCCTGGTATTCTCATGTAAAGACTGTTCCAATCCTTTCAGCACAGCTTCAGGGATAAGGTCTGAAGCGCAGCGGCTAACCGTCAGATAGAGTATAGGAATCAGCCCGTGCTTATCTGCCATATCGAGCAGTAGCGGCCAGTTGACGCCCTCGCTGATTGAAGCCCGTAAGGCTTCATCGCTCTGAGCATCAAAAAAGGCGCGCACGCAACTGAGTAATAAGCCGGTCTCTGTTAGTTGAATTTTCTGCCCTCGCATATTGTAGATTTTTGAAGGAGCAGCGAATCAAATCAAATTTTGTAACTCACCTTACGCAAGATTGGATTTCAGCCCGCGCGAGCGGGCGACCGTCTAAAGCCCAGTGCGTTAGCGCTGGGAAAGATAGCCATCAAGATTACCTAAGCCCGCGAGAGCGGGCGACAGCCCATAATAATCAAACGGCTGTCGCTATCTTCGATAGCTCGCTCTTCATTCTTGCGCTCTATCCCAGTGCTCACGCACTGGGCTTTATTCTGCCGCCGTCTTCGACGGCTTAGAAATTTTTCGTTGCGTAACATGAGTTTGTAAGAGAGATTCCATTAAAGGCGCGAGACTAAACTTCAACGAATGACAACTTATAATCATATCGCTTCCAACTGAGTAACGCCTTCGCCCATCTGTTCTAACCACGATTTTGCATAAAGCCCATCGCGAGTGAGCAACTCATGGTGGCTGCCCGATTCAACTATCTTCCCTTCGACCATCACGTGAATGGTGTCCGCGTGCATCGCGGTCGTAAAACGATGCGTGATGATTACAGCCGTCCTTCCACTGGCAATCTGTTTGAAACGCCTCAACCAATCAGCTTCCGCCCAGGGGTCAAGCGCGCTCGTTGGTTCATCTAACAGAATGAGTGGAGAGCGCCGCAAGTAAGCGCGCGCTAGCGCCAAGCGCTGCCATTCGCCCACACTCAACTCAGTCCCACCTTCGAACCACTTCCCTAAAATGCTCTCGTAAGCATTGGGGAGTTTCAGGATAGTGTCGTGCGCCCCTGCGGCTTGAGCCGCAGCCTCAATCTCGCCCCTGCCGTGCTCAACTCCCGCGTCACCTAAAGCTACATTTTCGCGCACAGTAGCACTGTAATGTACCGGCTGTTGAAAAAGAACTGTGACCAATCGCCTCAACTCTTTCAGAGGAAACTCCCGAAGATCAGCACCGTCCCACTCTATGCGCCCTTCTTCCGGGTCATACAATCTGCACAGCAGCTTAATCAAAGTGCTCTTCCCGGCCCCGTTGAGGCCAACTATGGCGACAACTTTTCTAGCGGGAATCATTAGATCGAACTTATTCAGAGCATCGTGCTCGCTCAACGGATACCGAAAAGTAACTTGCCGGAAGCGTATTCCGTCTCGAATGACGTGCGGCGCGGACTTACAGGAAGAAACAGGGTCAACCACCTGCGGCTTCAATGCCAGAAAGGCGAAAAGATTACTGAGGAAGAGGCTGTTGGAGTATATCTGCCCAACATTTTCCAGCAGCGAGCTTGCAAGACGCTGCCCCTGACTGATGGCCTGATAGAAGAGCGCCAGATCGCCAAGGGTCACGCTTCCCTGCATAGTCCTCAACACCATCCACGTAAGCAAAGCGCCTGTGATGGTAAAGGTGATGGCGCTTGCGCAGAGTTCAGCCAACGCCTGGCTGCGCGCCAAGTTTAAGCGCTCGCCCCGCAAACGCGCCCTGATTCGTTGAAAAGCGGAACTGAAGTATGCGCCTAGATCAAACAGCCTTATCTCGGCCGCATTCTCTCCGTTAGTGAGCAGGTGATCGTAGTACCATGTGCGCCGCTCGTCCGCAGTAGTACGCAGACGCCAGTGGTGCTGGCGAAGGTTGTAACGAAGTACGACATAGAATGCAGGCAACGTGCTCAGTACCAGAGCGAACGGCAGCCACAACCCGAAAGGCGCTAGCACCGTGACCATACCGACGAGCGTTATAGTGGTTTGCAGAAGACCGCCTACGCTCTCAAGAAGAGCCAGCGGACGATAGGTCGCCGCGCCCCGCGCTCTGTGCAAGTGATCGTAGTAGTCCTGCGATTCGTAGAACGCCAGATCAACCGAGACAGATTTCTCGTGAATCAGCGCGCTCAAGTGATCCTGAATCAATTCAGCCTGTGCGACGCGAACCCAACCCGCCGATGTCCTGAACATCTCTCCCAGAAAAAATATGACCGCCATAATGACGGCCAGCACCAGCACAGGCTTGAAGTCAGCCCACATCCGTGCAGAGCCGAGCGCTATGACAAGCCGGTTCACCAGAGCACGCGTTAGATAGACTGTTGCTACAGGGAGCAACCCCTGTGCGACAAGCAGCGCGAGCCACACAGCAGTCCAGCGCCTTGATGCCGCCCAGACCAGAGCAAGTGCCTTGGGGAGATAAGGAAGCTGCGCGAGAAGTTTTTTGAACTTAGCCAGGAGAATGAAGTAATTGTTTCTCATCAACCGAGGGACTTGCTGGGCCAGTTTGCGACAGACGGTTTAGATTCTTTTATTGCAGTTTCAGGGGACAAAAAGATCGGGATAATTTAATGTATGAAAGTTAGATTGTTGAAGGCAAGTGATTTTAGACGCTAACGCGCTCAATTAACCTTTCCGCGAGTTCGACGTATCTGATCAGTAGTGGCTCAAATCTTTGATAGGTAAGAATCCCTTTACCAATCGCATAAATGCGCTCTGAGAATGTCGGTAATTTATCTAACTCGAACAGCAGTAACTCATTTTTATTTTATGATGGCTAGAAGCTGATTATTTGTTCAAAGAAGTTCGCATGTTAACAGCTATAGCCTTAGTCAACAAAAAGCTACCTGCTATAAGTTTTCGACAACTCTCTTACGCGGGCAAGAGCACACTCTTCGTCAACAAAGCTAGCGGGAAAAGCCTCTTGGAGCCTTACGGCAATTTCATCCAGCGCTGACTGCCCGTCCATCAAATTAAGAATAAACCGCGTTGCCTGACCTTCTTCACCGAGCTGCGGTATGTATCCATTTGCCTGCTTTAGCAGCTTCTCTCTGGAAAGCATCGCTCCGAAAAAGTTTGACTGCCGGAAGTTAGCTTTAACGCAGCCTGAATCACCTTGCCCGAGGATGAGTGTTTCCCAGCGCCAGATATAATCTTCACCGACTAGGTTAGCGTGTAGTCCAACGGTAACGATATCACCAATATCGAGGGTAACAGGCAGAGATAAAGGAAAGAATGCGTTACCGAAAATAAGTTCGGTTTGACCGGGAGCGTTAGAGAATGAGACATCATCAGCTAACGTCGAGTCAAACCAGAGGCAAAGCCCATGAACGACTCCCGCGCGGGTAATTCGCCACGTTACCTCTGCACTCACATTCGGGTCTTCAATATTTTCGTACTCAAGGACCGCCCAGCATTGAGGCTCTGCTAATAACTGCTCCGGTTTAACCCTACCCTTAACCCACAAGTTAATGATCAGCTCATGGGCAGGCTGCATATTGATTCCGTACAAGTTTTCAATCCAAGGTGAGATAAAAGGGCGGTACAGTTCAGGCGCCTCGACTAGGGTGACCCATAGGCTTTCACGCTTCGGGATCAGCGTTCCGCCGGGCTTGAGTAAACGTCGCCGCGCGTCAGCAATGGAGGGAACAAGATGTTGAAACAGGGGCAAGATGCCGTGGATTTCAGAGACGATGACATCAACAGGCTCTGGTAAGGTGATCTGGGAAGATAAGTCTCGAATGAATTCTATTCGATTAGAAAAACCGTTGATAGTGGCAATCTCTTTCGCTATTTCAATAACATCGCTAACCTCTAAAGCGTAAACCTTACGCGCGCCAAACTGACAGGCGAGCATTGCGAATATTCCTAACCCCGTACCGATGTCCAGGACTATCGAGTCACCGTTTATGGCTCGTCGCAGCGCCTCGCTGTATGCGCCCGTTCGCACGCTATCGTTTATCATGTTACCGTAGTTAGCGAGATTGTATGTGTGCATTTGAATTGGCACCTTTTGGACCACGAAAAAATTTAAAACCCTATCAACTGTTCTGCGGCATCGCGGCTCAATTGTCTGTAAAGGAAGACCTCCTCTGAAGGTTTGCGGGTATATTAAAAGAACCAGCTAACTATACTGTATCTCGTACCGTGCGTGATTGCGGTGACTTCATGCAATACTTCTGAGCGGAAAACTACTAGTAAGCCTTTTTTCCCTGTTAATGGGAAACCATACCTCTCCCATCGAGCGTCATCAATCAACCCATAAAAGGTTAGCTTTCCCCCACAATAGCCCTCTGGTTGAGGTTCCCCTGTCTCATCGCTTAAGAAAATCACAGCGGATAAGCGGCGCTTTCTAAAATAGTCAGGCTTATCCGGCTCGTCCCCGCCATCTGTATGAGGCAGAAAGAAGTCGCCTGGTTGATAGACAAGGAACTGTGGGATTTCGCACCCGCTGAGTGTCAAAGAAAAATGATCTTCCACCTGCGGCTTCAAGTTGTGCAAAAGCTTTTTCATCAGAAAGACGGACGATGCCGAAACCTCTGCCTGCCGAGTAAGACGCACGCTCCTCTTTTCTCTTTGGGTTAGAGTGTAACCGTCTATGACGGTAGCCAAGGGTTGTTCGCTGCGACACATCTCTGTGCACAGGTTTCTGCACAACTGAGCTTCCAGGAAGTCTCCGTTGATGAAAAACCCAAACTTGGAAAAAAAGAGCGGGTCCGACATTGCTCGCTTAAAACTGGCTGGATTAACGCCGCAGATGGATCGAGAGCGACCATCTGATAATTCGCTCTCACGCTTAGCTCGCCGTAAGCGTGTAACGCGATTCTGCTAACCGCTTAAAGTCATCAACTATCACGCCGCCGAGCTTTGATAGAAGGGCGGGGCTTGTATGAGGAGTTATACGCCGGAATGGTACGGTTTGCGCTATACGGCTGAGCGTTTCAAACTCTTGAGCGCGCATTGAAGCGTCTAATAAATAGTTGGCATATGTGTTCGCGATCAGTCCTATCAACCCCTCGCTAGTAACGATGCACTCGACGAATGGGGCAGATAAACCATCACTACGTTCCGCAAGGAGGTAGATCGCCGCTAGGGGCAGCGGCTTTATTTGAAACTCTTGACCATCTTCGGCAAGTTTCAGGAATCGTTTGTCCCAAGTAGGGTCTTTCGGCACGAGCCTTGGTAAACGGTCGGGCGCGCCGTAGAGAATATTCACCGAAGAAGGCCATAGACGCAGGCACGGATACGCTGGCTGAACAATAAAACTTCCCCCTTGGTCAGAGAGGGCAACAACATCGTCGGATAAAACCGGATAGCCCATCCCTGAGAGATATGCAGCCGTGGTGGATTTTCCGGCTCCTGCTGGCCCAACTAACGCGATAGCCTTGTCTTCTACACAAACGGCACTGGCGTGCAGACATGTTATTCCACGCAGGCGCAGAACAAATCCCAAGACCGGTCCAAGAAGGTAAACCGATGCGTCCTCCATCGCCAACGTATTAGGCCAAGCTGCCCAAATCCGTGTGCCTTTCCTATCTAGTATGAACTCCATCCCGTCGCTATAGCGCAGTCTGAGATACTCTCCTCCCGCCAGGTCCCACGAACGCAATACGGGGTTACCTTGTCCATCCCGATGTGAACTGACATAGCGAATTTTTGGCTCAGAACTCAACAACTCTTTTGATTCTGACGGCATTGATTGGAGCCACACCCGCACGTCATATTGGCCCATACAGGGTAAAGGGTTTAATCCAGAGATGGGTAGATTGGCCCCAAGGCGTAAGCCATAGATAGAATAAGAAATATGCATTTTCTCAGGGCGGTAGACTTTTACTCTTGAGATGGAATTCTGGGGCTGAGTCGAAAGCTGGCTTTAGACTTGCGCGAAGAGACTGAAGATGGCTCGCACACGTCAAACAATATAGGGCATCTCACATTGACAGCAACAGGGAAGTAGAGGCCCGACCCGTCATAGGACTAGGTGATGATTAAGCCAGAGCATAGGGCTAAGTCTTGTTGCTAGGAGCGTCCTTTGTATTCTTTTGCGTATTTGTCTGAGTCATCTCAGAAATATTACCGTAATGAACCAACTGAGGGGTTCGATACTCAACTCTTTTCCAATCTTGCGACTTGGGGTGTCCGTCAGCAGTCAGGCTTTCATCTTGTGATCTCATGCACTTCTCCTATAGTTAAACTGATTTTTAGCTGGCCTAGAATACTTCAACCAGTATTTTAAACAAATCGGCCTAATATTCAACCATAATTGTTGAATATCTCGCTCTGTACTTAATTGTGGGATTTTATTTCGATTTATATATTTGTCCATCTCGGGCGAGCTTTCAAAGTAATCTATCCATCGTGAATCACTCTGACGTAGAAGCTCTCGCTCTGGAAAACCTTTCAGCGGCGTCTTCGGGCGCAGTCTGATCTCCTCCGGTAACCTTCCTCGTATGGCCGCTCGCAGCAAATCTTTATGCACAAACCATGGGATCGGCGGAAGGGCGAAAAGATAGTTAAGTAAACGTACATCAAAGAACGGATAGCGCGTTTCTACAGGAACCCTGATCACGCCCGGATCGGCACGCTCAAATACATCCGGCCAAAACGGATGAGTCAAATGATAATAAGCTTCTGGGCGGGTTGGATGGAGTCGTTCGGGCTCTTTATCAATCTGCTCCACGCGCCCCTGTATATTTAATTTTTCCGCTAGCCCCTTATCGAGCCAACAAGGATAGGAGTTATATTTCTCTGAACCATTCCTTAACCAATTCTTGAATACAGTACGAAATCCTAGCTGAGGAAATCGCCCATACAATCGCCTGTGTCTCCACATACACTTAATGACTTTTCCAAACTTTAAGCTTTTAAGTGTCTCAGCGAAATACAGGGATGAAAAAAGCAAGGCCGGATCCCCCCCAAGCCCGCTTAATACTGTTTGTGAATGAGATGAAACTATTTTCAGATAATCGTACAAAAATGAGGTGAGAGGAAAATCCGTAGGCTCCGGCGAATATAATTCAGGTTGATCCCATCTCTCGAATAGTGCGTAATCGTCTAAAGTAAGGTATTGGATCGGTATTTTTAGAAAGTCTGCTGTCACTCCAGAGTAATACCGCTCTTCATCAGGAATCAGCCTGTCATAGACCATAGTAAAAGCGCGCAAGTCATAAGGTTTTGAGTTATGAGACGATAGTTGTTTGGCAATAGCAGCTATTGAAGGTGAGTCAAGCCCTCCACTCATTGAAACGGCGACTTTGCGTGTGCGCAAACGATCCGCCACTGCGCCTCGCAACAACTCTTCAAAATGCCCCACATATTCGTCGGGATGACGGTATCGAATATATCCGCCTGTCGGCAAATTCCAGTAACGAATTGGAGGTTGTAACCGCCCTGGGGAGGAAATTAAATAATGTGCTGGCGGTAGACGATTGATGTCAGCAAATGTTGTCGTTGTAAATTCCTGATTGAATCCAAAGATTAAAAAGTCGGAGACCGCCAAATCATTTAGATCATCCGATACGGCTTCATGAAGCCGCAAGCAGTTGAGAGTATTACTAAAGATGATGTTATCATGGAGGAAAGCATAGTAAAAGGGCTTTATTCCGAAATGGTCGCGCGCGCAGAAGAGATGTTGATTCTGCTTGTCCCAGATGGCGAACGCGAAATCTCCTATCAGATGATGGACGCACCGCTCACCCCATACGCGGTAGGAGCGCGCTATCAATTCAACGTCCGTAGCATCTTTCGAGACAGTCTCGCCTTTGGAATTCAACGACGATATAAGCTCCGCGCGCCCGTCAATGCGTGCGTCGGCTGTAATCCAGACCTCGCCATCAAGGCTGAAGGGCTGGTGTTCGTTAAAGGATTCGTCCGTAGTGCGAAGCATCGCGTGGCAGAACCCTGCGTTTCCTTCGCTCCATACACTTTGCGCGTCCGGCCCGCGAAACGACATAAAATCCGCCATGCGTTCGAGCAAAGGTCTGTCAACAGGCTTTCCGTCAAGATTTATTATTCCAGCTATTCCGCTCAATAGAACTCCACCTCGCCCGGTACAATCGCTTGGTTAAATGGAACAAAGCTTTGCACAGCGTCTTGGCTGTCGTTAATGCACCTGCCATTAAACTCTACCCAAGCGTGTGCTTCGATTAAGTGTTTGTTCTTTCGCACACCAATGCGCAGGTCGCCGCCTATCTTCTCGCGCCTGAGAAGCCACCAGAGGACTAGCGAGCGCTGTAGACAGTTAGCACGAAAAGGTAGATGCGCGGCGGCGATGTTTACGATTCTTGTTAAGACGCGCGCATGTTCGTTCACGGACGCGTTTTTGGATGAATCAATAGTGGATTCTAAGGGCACGTGACGTTTGAGAATCGAGTAGCAGCGATTAAAACCGAAGACTCGCGTGCACAGGGCTGTAAAGGGAAGAAGTATGGCGGCCTGTAGAAGACGCCAACGCTCTGACCATCCTAGACGGCGTAGCTTGTCCCACTTATTCATCGCTAATCTCAATCAGCCCTTGCTCTAAAAGTTTCTCGACCAAAGCTTCAAGGTCTCGCCTGAGCAAATCTGTCTCAACATCATACTTTTGAAGAAGTTCACGGTAAGCAGCCTCTATTGATTCGGAGTCGGACAGTGCCGCCCACATCTCCGTCCCCGTGTCATCCAACCCAAAATAACGCTCGCTGCGTAGATTCAGTATGACGGACTCGCCGCCAACTTTCGTGATTAGAATATCGCGCGGAACTCGAACCCGGCTTGAAAAAGATATTGCCATTTAGCTTTATCCACCCCGATTGTATGCTCGAAGAGAATTAGAGCGACTTCTTCCTATCATGGATTTTTTGCTTGACCGTTAACTTGCAGCCCCTGCGACCGTCCCTACAGCTACTGTCTCAATCTTTTCATCCTTTACAGAACATAGCACTCTTTCAGATGCGCTAGCCAACTCGCGCTGAAACAGATCGCACAAGTAATTTATGTCAAGCAGTATCGCTTCTGAGCCTATTTCTCTATAAAGCGAGATATAACCCCACCCACCTTTATCTGTTGCTAGCGGCAGCCGCAATGTCCAGAAACGAGATGAACTAAGCTCCTCAGCAATGAAGCTTTTCCTTTCCCATGACCAGACGATGAGTCCCTGACGAATCTCCACGCCGCGCAATTTCCCCTCTCTTTTCTCTTCAGCCACAGCCCTCTCGTTCCGTTCGACATCCCCGCCGCGCCCAAGCTGTACGCTGGCATGATCAAATTCACCCGCTTCCAGCATTCGCTCGATCACTGAAAAGATGTCCGCAAGACAGGTTGCATTTGATAGCGCGCGGCTCGCTCGACGCACATTAATATTATTAGCCAATCTAGCGTGGCGTTCAGTAATGTTTCTTATAACACCAGCTTTTATCTCCTCGACTTCATGGTAGCGCAGGTGATGGACAGCTATCACTGTGGCAAAAGCTAGAACGAAAAGTACGAGTCCGGTTACGGTTCCAGTGCCGCCAACAAACAATAGCGAGGCAAGTCCTAGCACAGCGCACGCGCCGTATAGAGCAAGCGCCGTGCGTCGTTGCGACCAGCCGCGCGCAACCAGCATGTGATGTATATGCTCGCGGTCACCCTCGAACAATGGCTTGCGGCTGATGAAGCGGCGCGCCATAGTAAAACCCGTGTCTAGAACTGGAAGACCGAATGCAAGAAGCGGGATAGCCACTACGACAGCAGTGGAAGCTTTCTGCGCGCCCGTGACCGATAGCGCCGCGAGCAGAAACCCTATGGAGAGCGCTCCAGAATCGCCCAGAAAGATAGAAGCAGGATTAAAGTTGTAGCGCAAAAACCCTACGAGCGTCCCAGATAGCACTAGAGCGAAAACGATTACGACAGGATTGCCCAGCAGCAGAGAGACGATAAGTAAAGTCAGAGAAGAAAAGAGCGCTGCGCCGGCAGCAAGCCCGTCAAGACCGTCAATCAGGTTGAATGCGTTTGAGATGCCGACCGTCCAGACAACCGTCAGGCAGAAGCCCGCCCACATGGGTAGATGTATAGACCCTACGAACGGGATGGATAAAGCTTCTACGCGCCCGCCCGCCCAGTAAAGGAGCGAGGCGACGAGTGCAAGCGAGACGAATTTCACGCGAGCGTTCGCGCCTCGCAGGTCGTCGTAGATTCCCAGCAGAAGGACGAGCGCCGTCGTCAATAAGATTAATCTTATCTGCGAGCCATGTTCACGAAGCGACCGCGTCAGAAGATTGTCGACGAACAGCAGCGCGGATAATGACAACCCTATTGACAGAAATATCGCTATACCGCCGAGGCGTGGGATGGCTTTTCTATGAAGCCTTCGCTCGTCGTGCGGCTCATCCAGCAATTTGAGGCGCTCGCACAAGCGACGCACTATAGGGGTCAGCAACAGCGATGCCCCCAATGAAATCACAAAGAGGAGAATATAGGTTTTCATTTTTGTCCCTTTAACTGCCTACGACTTCTCTGTAAACCTCTAGAGTTCTGTTGGTCATGGTTGCTAATGAGAATTCCTCCTCGACGCGCTTGCGACCGGCCATTCCCAACTCATGAGAGCGAGCCGGGTCGTTTAAGAGGTTGTTGATTGCTCTTCCTAGAGCGAGCGGGTCTGCGGGCGGCACTGTCAGTCCTGAAACACCGTGAAGAGAGACGAAGGGCACGCCCGAATCCAAGTTGGTGTTGACCACGGGCTTGCCGCATGCCATCGCCTCCAGTTGAACGATTCCGAAAGCCTCGCTTCGTGCCACGGACGAGAGCACGAATACGTCCGCAGCATGATAAAAAGGCGAGACCTCCTTAACCTCTGATAGAAAGAAAACTCTGTCAGTTATATCGTGCGCACTGGCCTCTTCCGCGAGCGTGCGACGCAAAGGCCCATTGCCGACTATTAACAGGCGGCCACGCACATGGCGCATAGCTCGTATGAGATATTCGAAGCCTTTGTAGTAAACTAACCGTCCTACGGCCAGCACTATCCTTGGCCCAAAATTCTTCCTTATATCTTCTACCTCCGCATGATCTGTTCGTTTGAATGCTTCCAACGAGATGCCGTAAGGAACGACTCTGCACAGCTTTCCGTAAGGGCGCAGTATCGGTGAACTGGCGATGTGATTGGGCGTCGCAACTATTATCGCGCTGGCACGGTCGAGCGCACGTTTGAGGAAAGGCCAGAATGCCTTTCCCAGAAACTTTTGTCTGACAATGTCGCTGTGATAGCCGATAATCAAGCGCCCTTTGTGTCCGCTCGCAAGGTAAGACAGAATGGCTGTGGGATTCGGATAGTGTATGTGAACGATTTCAGCCTTCGTCTCTCTAATCTTCCTCACCATGCGAGGGCAGACAGGGGCTGCTGCTAAGTCGAACGCCTTGCCTAATCGCGTCACTTTAATCCCGTCAATTAACTCTTCCACTGTGTTGCCGCTATCGTTAGCAACGATGATTTCGACATCCACGGACGACTTCAGTTCCGCGCAAAGCGCTTTTATATGCGTCTCCATCCCGCCGGGATGAGGCGGATAGTATTTGCCTACGTGTAGAACTTTCATTCGTTAGCTAGCAGCTTATCTGAACTGATATGAACAGAAGCGTCTCTGAAGAGAGTTTGATGAAGATGTTTTCAGCCAGATTATCAAGACCTGGAATCCGGCAGAAAGTGAGCTAACGCGCGGAAACTCCCAGAGGAGTTTCCGTCAGCGCTTCGACATCTTTTCTAACCATCTCTTTAATCAAGTCTACGAAGGAGTAAGTAGGCTGCCAGCCCAACACGCGGCGGGCTTTGCCGGCATCGCCGACCAGCATGTCAACTTCCGCTGGACGGTAAAGCTTCTCGTCCAGCTTCACATACTTCTCGTAGTTCAGCCCCACCTCCGCAAAAGCAAGCTCGCAGAATTCGCGCACGCTATGCGTCTCGCCCGTAGCGACAACATAGTCGTCCGCCTCTGGTTGCTGAAGCATCAGATGCATAGCGCGTACGTAATCTGCGGCGTGTCCCCAGTCTCGCTTCGCCTCAAGATTGCCCAGACGAAGTTCTGAAGCCAGCCCCAGATTTATGCGCGCCACCGTGCTTGAGATTTTACGCGTCACGAACTCGAACCCGCGTCGCGGTCCCTCGTGGTTAAATAGCAGGCCGCTAACGCAGAACATTCCATACGCCTCGCGGTAATTTCTGGTCAACTCGAAGCCAGCGACCTTGCTTATCCCATAGGGCGAGCGCGGGTGAAATGGAGTTGTCTCATTCTGCGGAACATCCCTGACCTTGCCGAACATCTCGCTCGAACCGGCGAAGTAGAACTTGCACTCCGGTTGCAACTCGTGCAGCGCTGCAAGCATGTGATGCGTGCCGTTGACGTTGATATTCATCGTAGAGAAGCCATCGTTGAAACTTTCAGCGACGAAGCTCTGCGCCGCCAGGTGATAGCATTCGTCGAACTTCTCTCTCGTCAGAACATGGAAGATGCTTGAATAGCTTTCCAGACTAGCCGGATGGAGTTTGATTCTGTCCAGCAGATGTTTTATGCGAAAGAACCTGCGTTCCGGGTCTTCCAGCGCGACGCGGCGCACAAGCCCGTGAACCTCGTAGCCCAGATCAAGCAGATGCTCGGCCAGATAACTACCGTCCTGCCCGGTTATACCTGTTATAAAAGCTCTTTTCATCACGCTCTTTTCATCCTTCAACTTTCATCTGCAAACGGCAAAGCCCGTTTGAAAATCAGGAACTTTAAACCAGTTGACGATACAGGGCAACCATGCGCTCGGCGTACGCCGCCCAACTATATTTTGCCGCCTGCTCAACTCCTTTTGCCTTTCGCTTGTTCCATTCCTCAGGCTGCTTAACCTTCTCATTGAGAAGTTGGACTACAGACTCACTCCACACTTTAATGTCGCCGACAGCGCTGAAGACGGCTGCGTCTCCGGCCACCTCACGTAGCACAGGCAGGTCGCTCGCAACCACTGGCGTCCCGCAAGCCATCGCTTCAACAACAGGCAGGCCGAACCCTTCCCTCTCTGAAGGCTGCAATACCAGAGTCGCGCAACGGTAAACGGCTGCGAGAATTTTTCTATCCAGGTAAGGCAATACAGTTATAGAATCGTCTAATCTCAACTCATCAATCAGACGCTTCTGCTCTCTTGTAAACGACCCGCCCACGCGAACCAGCCGGACGTGCGGCACTTCATTCCAAACAGACACTAAAGTCCTTAGCAGTACGTCAACTCTTTTACGCGGTATAGTGCTGCCCACATGTAAGATGTAAATAGCATCGCCGTTTGAAGAGCCTAGAAGTCGCGCCGCCACGGCGTCCGCGTTCGCGTCCGCTTCTGGCGAGCACGCGGGATGAACACCATTAGGGATAACAACGACGCGCTCAGGTTCTTGAAGGCCATGTTCTAGCAACTCTTCGCGCGTTACGTTGCTGACGCAAACCACTCTCGCGGCCTTGCCTAGACCGGCCAGCGTGTACTTTGCAACCATCCTGAGCACACCGTTCTTACGGCCACCGTTCTTATCCCAGAGACATCGAAAAGCATCAAGGTCATGGCATGTTACGACCGAGCGCTCGCCCGGCAGGTAGTTGACCAGTTGCCCGTAGCTGTGGTCCACGATGTGAAACAGGTCAAAGCTACCTCTCAACTCATGCATCATGCGCGTGTAATCCCACATGCGATTAACCAGCCGATCTGCGTTGAAAGCGCTGCGCCAGGTGGGCGGAGCTATTCGAGTAAAGCGGCGTCGCATAGGCGGACGTATTGATGTCACGCTAATCGAGTCGGCATGATTGCGCCTGAGATTGCTGCACAGCATCTCTCCGACCAGGTCCATGCTGGGCCAATTCTCTTCAACTAGATCGCAAAGTACGGCAAGGCGCGGCAGGCTCATAAGATCAATTGTACACGGAATGAATAATACTAACGTGAGTTCGATGTAAGAAAGAGAAAGACGAAAGAGAGAGAGATGTCCATGCGCACCACACTAAGCAACACGAAACGAGCAGTTCTATTCGTGTAGATTAGTGTGATGCGCGTGGATAATTCATTCGCTCCTTTCTCTTCATGGCTTATATCAAATTCGCGTTAATACTAATTTGTAATCAATGAAGCTTTAACTTTCAGTCAACCGCCTCGGCACGATTGCACTTAAATTAGTTAATCGGGCTTGCGCGCAAGGAAATAATGGTTGGAAGCGAATAGACGCTTCGACATCAGACTCTGTGAGAGCCGACTCTTTTTTATTACTCTTTTAAGAGCCGGTTGGCTCAAGCTGCTTCCCAGACCCAGGTACAGAGACTTTTCGACGCGAAGCCCCGCGTTAGTTATCAAGTGATAAAGCTCTTCGTGCGTGTATTCCCGGTAATGAATATCCGCCTTCGTAATGACCTGTTCATCATCAATCTTTGGCTCGTCTATGAAGTCGCGCGTCCCCCAGAGCAAAGACTTGCCTCTAAGAGAGCGAACGGCGGCCATCACGGTCGCCGGGTTCGGAGTTGTCAGAATCATCAATCCGCCTGGGCGCATCAGGCGCGCCAGATCGAGCATAAGTCCTAGAGGGTGATTCAAGATATGCTCTATCACCTGTGCGATAATCACTATGTCAAACGAGTTGCTTGCCAGATTTTTGAAAGGACGCAGTTCGTTCAGATTTGAGTGGACGAATTTGATGCCAGCCTTATCAAAGACCTCGCGCCTATCAGCAAGTTCGCAAGCGTCAGTCCCCGTCACGCTATATCCAAGAAGTCTGAACAGGAAACTGATGTAGCCGTTAAAACAGCCTACATCCAGAACGTGCAGGCCAGGGTGTGGCGGAAAGCGCGTTACCACGTCGTCAATCATCAGACGCACATGCGGCTCGTTCAAAGGCCAGTGCTCATTAATCATCCACGAATTATAGCGGTACTCATGAAGCATAGAAGCAATGGCGTGCTCCGCTTCAACCTTCACAGCTTGCGCCATTACTGCTTTCTCCCTTTCCCGCCTGAATTCATAGCAGAGTCAATAATTCTCTTCATACGCTCGGCCAGGACGGAATAATCAAAATACTTTTTTGCAAGCTCTACATTTTTAGAACTTTTTCGAATCACCTCTGGTTCGTCCAGAATCCTCCTTATTCTCTCGGCAAGCTTCTGCGGGTAGCCAGAATCTTTAACTCCATCGTAAGAGACCAGCATGTCCCGGTTAAGAACGAGCGCGGCCTCGCCAACGTCGCTCGCCAGAACATAGCGACCCGCCGCCAGGTAAAGAGGAAGTTTCCCAGTCGTTCTCACTTGACCGACCAGATTGTTTGTTTGGGTAGAGAGGCAGATGTCAATGAGATTTAATTTTTCGGCTAATTGCTCATAAGGGATATACCCCATAAATTTTATCTTGTCTTCAATCCCGTATTTACGACAGCGAGCCTTAAGATGAGCTATGCCAGAGCCGTCGCCGATTAATATACCTACTACGGGCTTGTCTTTCAGCAGGCGCAGGGTCTCCACCAATTCCCAGCCATAGCACATCTGCAATTTTTCGCTCCAAACGGACGAGCCTACGACGCCCACAGTCACGAACTCGCTCAGTCCTGATTGTTCGCGCAAACGGCAGACATCTCTGGGGGCGAAAAGGGAAGTGTCCACGCCGTCCTGTAACACTTCGGCCTGAACTTTTCGCCGCAGCAGGTAATCCCTGTGAAGGCTTCCGCGTACGACTACCTTGTCCGCAACGCCGAGCGAAAAACTCTCAAGCACACGCGTCAAAAAAAGTCCTGTAGCTCCGCGCGTGCCAGAGGACTTCGCCAACTCGTAGATTGCGTCTCCCGTCTCAACGATGAGAACATTTCTGAATATCGCTTTGAATAAATAGGAAGCAATCACGCCTGAATATGACATGTCGAATACATAACTCACCTTCGGACGTGTGCGAAGCAAGAAAATAAGGAACTTGATTATCGCGCCCAGCCTTCTGCGCGAGCGGTATTTAATCTCTATACGGTAATCATCTGCTAGACGGGCGGCAAGCTCCCTGGCTCTATGCCCCATGGCCGACTCGTACGAGCCATTAACTATGAATGCCACGGTCGTCATTTAATGTTTGCTGGTTTTGAATCCAGATGATTCGGCCTGAGCGGTTAATTTGAAGAAGCTATGACTTCCAGGTAAGTCCGCTCGACCGCCTGAACCACTGAAGGCCAGCCGTACTCTTGGGCAGATGCTTCGGCCTTTTGTCCTATAGAACAGATCAACTCCCTGTCACGAAGCGCCGCAACAGTTCCTTCCACCCACTCGTCAAGCGGGAACACAAACCCATCTCTCCCGGAGCTAATAATCTCGGAAGCGCCCGCGCAATCTGATGTGAAAACGGCCAGGCCTGACGCCATCGCCTCTAGAACGACCATTCCGAAGGCGTCATAAGTTGTTGGGAAGACGAAAGCGTCCGCGGCTGCGTAGTAGCGCTCTATCTCGGACGTGGGCGGAAGGATTCGCACGTTTTCTCCATGCCAGCGGTAACGCCTAGAGCGTGTCACGATTACCATCTGAATATCTGGCGCGGCTTCGCTCAATGACTTCAGATGAGTGTGCGCTTTCGTCAGATCGCCAACGTAAAGCGCCACCGCTTGATCTTCAGCAATTCCCAGTTCGCGTCGCACGAGCGAGCGGAAGCGCACGCGGTTCGCGCTGCTGAAGCGGCGGTTATCAACGCCATGCGGTATAACTTTGATAGGGCATCGCACCTGATAATGCTCGCGCAAATCCCCTGCAATCTTCTTCGATATGGCTATGACCTGGCTGTTATACTGCCTATAAAATTTCGACTCAGCGGCAGCCATCAATTTAAGCGACAGGCGATTTCGTAGAGAGATTGAACGAAGCGAATTCAGATAAGAGGCGACACAGATGTGCGCCGTAACAACGTTAGGGCTACCGCCGCAATACCCTTGCGCATGTGTTATATCAAATCCGGCTAGTGCCTCCGCGTGCCTACGCATTCCGAGCGGGAACGTTTGCACGCTTGATAAAGCATTGATACGCAATGCACTAACTCTACGGAATTCCCAAGAGTTATTTGAGTGCGTATCTGACATGTTTGCGAAGACGGTAACTTCGTGATTTCTACTTAACCCGCACGCTAAAGTTTTAGTGTAAAGGCTGTGCCCGCCGGACGAATGCAGGTCATGTACAATGAGTGCTATCTTCATCGCTAGCAGAGTCAAACGCTTGACAGGTCTATCTCAAAACTTATCCGAATCTCTTTAGGTTGAAGCGGAGCCAGCAACTTTCTCAAACACTTTTGCCAGAGCGCTCAGATGTCTTTGCATTGAAAAAGTCTCTGCAACTTTACGAGCTTCTTGCCGCATCTGCGCCAGCTTTGCAGGGTCACGTAGGCACCGCACTATAGCTTCCGCTAAACTTGAGGAGGTTGGTGGGTCGCCAGATGCTAAAAGGCCGTTGACGCCGTCGTGAAGCCAATCTGCTATTCCGCCAACGGCGAAAGCTACAGCCGGGACACCGCGTAAGCCCGCTTCAGGCCCAACTAGCCCGAATGGTTCAGGCCATAAGCTGGGCATGACCAGCAGGTCTGAATCGAGCAGAACTGTGTCGAGCTTATCGTCGTTCACCCAGCCGATGAATCTAATCTCCAAATCACTATCTTGCGCGCGCAACTTCGCAGCCTTTCGCTCCCATTCCGTCCGTTGCGGGCCATCGCCCGCGAAAGTCACGCGCAAAGGTTTTGCTATAGAGGCCCTCACTGTCGGTAGAGCTTCAAGGAAAGTTTCGCCCCCTTTGAGATTGCTCATGCGTCCGAGGAATAGCAAACGCCAGCGCTTTGATTCACCGTTTCCGGTATCATTATTTTGTGTGCCAGCAAAATCATCTCTGCTATCAGTATAGCTGCCGACGCCATTTCCGTTCTCTAACTCGCCATGACCGTTTTCACCAGCTATCTCTCCTGACCAGACGACTGGCAACGAAACATTGAAGACTTTATCGGGATTAATTCCATTCCTGATAAATTCTGCACGCATGTGTTCCGAACCTGTCAGTATTGCTCTGTACTTGCTGAGCATCTCCAGCCTTTTCGACTGACGGCTGTAATCTTTTAGCATGGTCAGCGGATTCAACCCGCCGCAACGGTTAGGGTAATAGTGCAGCAAGCATTCCCACCCGAAAGCGCGCGTGCAAGGCATAGTAGTCGGTCTTTTGAAAGTTTTTAACCCGCTGATGCAAGTTCCGTAATAGTCGTGAGCGAAAAGAATAGCCGGAGCAATATCAAGCAGCCTGGCTTCAACGCGCGGCTCCGTGACTTTATGAACATAAAGCAGATCGGGATGCCAATCCCGTAGCGCCGCCAGACTCTCGTCTTCACCAATATCAGATGCGCACAAGGCAGGCACGCCTTCAGGAATAGGAATCCGCTCTCTATTCTGTGGAGCATCAACCTCGCTCCAGAATAAGAGATTGTGTTTCAAGCGCTGCAACTCAGGGATGATGATGCTGCTCAGGTATGTTTCAACCCCGCCCGCTCTCCGCCTGCTCCAATTAACTAAAGCTATACGCACCTTTTATTACTACGGCCTAAGTTTTCTAACTATTTAGAATTAAGGAAGACGAAGAATAGCAGACAGGGCAACGCACAATCGCTCGCGCTTACTGGAACGCATATGTTGGACAAGCAGTTCGGTTTTATACGCTGCTCTTGTAAGAAATCGTCCAGCCATAAATCTGAACCCAAAGTGGCCGCTAAGCATGGGAGTGCCCCAAACGCTTATCTGTTCAATCTGCAATCCGACTGTTTCAGCTAATTTAGAAAGTTCTTGAGGCGTAAACAAGAAGAGATGGCCGTCAGCATCGGGCTTAAACTGATATGATTCCAGTTCATCAAAGTCACTAATTTCAGAATAGGTTGGCAGATTATTGCGGAAGTGTGCGCCATTTGGCGTTGTAAGCAAGATACGCCCTTCCGGTTTGAGAAACTTTTTTAGATGATTCAATAGATCTTCTGGATGAGCTACGTGCTCAATCACCTCGCAAGCTATCACCAAATCGAACTTGCAAAGTTGAATTGGTGAGAGGTCAAACATGTTTCCGCCAACTACTTTGATTGTATCTCCTGTGCAGTATTCCTTGATCGCCCCGGTTATTTGCTCCTCCAGCAGGTCATTAACCACAACGCTACAGCCTACTTTCGTTAGACTGGCAGCTAATCCACCTCCTCCGGCGGCAACTTCCAGCACTCTTGTCGGTTTCAAACGTATAGCGTCTTGAATCGCCAGGAGCGAGCGCATACGCCCAAAAGCTTGATAAGACGGAGGCCATCCCGGACTGAATTTCCAGCCGTGAAAATCAGGCGATGATCTTGACTTAAATGGATAAATGGCAGACAAACCATCCCGGCACGTACGCATGAACAGCGAGTATTCTGGAAATTGAATACAATCGAGTTCGCCTGCTTTCTTTGAGCTATTACGCATAGACCACACGACCAAAATCGGCTCGTTAGGTATAGATGAATTTTAACGAAGAGCGTTCAAAAGTTTGATTTATTAGCGAGGCGCTTGGCGCAGAGCCGAGATGGTATGCTTCACATCGAATCGATCTTGATACAGTTTTTTCGCTGACACGCTCATTCTGCTTCTAGCGTCTTTATCCGATAGCAGTCTATGCAGAGTTTCTGCGAACGCCGTATGATCTTCAACCGGCGTCAATGCGACGGCATTGCTCTCCGCCCATAAAGGCTCTGTTAGCGAACCCGTGGTCGTGACGACGGGAAGCCCGTGCGAAAGCCCAACCATCGTGCTCGTGCGCCGACTGCTAACGCCGTCAGGATAAGGCTGAAACATAAGGTCGCAAGCGCTAATGTGGCGCGAGAGATTTTCCGGCGACAGCCCGCCCGTCGCATGTATATGTGCGGCAATCCCAGAATGTTTTCGAACAATCTCGTCGCGCAAAGATTCGCTTCGCCGCCCCAACAACAGAAGATCGAATTCACAATGAGTCTGCCAGAGCAGAGGTATTGCATCAATTAAAAGAGCATTTATGTTTCGCTCGCCAGTCCCCAAATGTCCGATTAAGATGTTTCCGTTTCGCGCGTAACGTTCGCGCACAACTCTCGCCCCTGCGTAATCTTCTGCGAAGGGTACGGTGCTCGGAATGGGTAGCCAATTAAACGGCACGCGCCTCCCCAGTGTGTACGGACGTAGGCACGCCTCCCAGGCAGGAATGGAGAGCCAGACTTTATATGCAGCGTTCAAGATAGTTATGGTCATCAAGCGATGAACCAAGGCTACTGCGCTCTGCTTCCATGAGCCACCTCTGAAGGTCAAGTAAGGCTCATGGACCATAACTTCAACCAAGTCTTTATGTATCTTTGCGCGTTCGTATAACCAGAAGCAGAACGGCAAGTTCATAGACTGATACCCGTAGCCATGTGGAACCCACTGAACCAGAAGACGCCTTGGAGAGCTGAACTCGCTTAACATTTTCCCGGCACGCCGCAGGTCTGGTAGTGTCAGCTGATTCAACTCACGATGAACCACCACACCTGCGCTCTGCGGCGTTGGCCCATCGGCGGGCGGACACCATACATGAACCTCATCACCTTCCGCCGCGAGTCCTGCTGCCACCTGGTGCGTGTAATCGCTGACGCCGCCCGGTTGCGGCGGGTACTCACTTGTTATGAAATGCCAGGATGTCATCCTTTAACTTCGTGAGATACGGGCAGCCACACCATCTGGACCAGTTCCTCTACCCAACCCAGTTGACGGTAAAGCCTACGCGCGCTTTCATTCCTAGCGATGACTTGAAGCTCAAGACGAGTAATATCTCGCTCTTGAAACCAGTTGACAGCTTCTGCTACGAGTTTTCCACCTATCCCACGGCTTCTGTAAGAGTCATGAACGAAAACTTCGCTTATGAAGCCGACCTGACTGCCGCCGAAATATTGCGGAAGAGAGCGTATCCTACCGGCTAGAAATCCTACGAGTTCGTAGTTATCTGCTGCGACGAACAGACAGCCAAAGCGACCAAGAATCGGATTCAACGAGTTGGCCCAACGCTGAAAAGCGTCAACGGGTAGTTCTATAAGCATCCCGTTCTCTTTCTGATGCTCGTAAAGTGCTAGCCACAGCGGTTCTATGAAAGAGAGATCGTCGCTGCCTACCAGCCGAATCACCACAGACCCGGACGCGCTCGCACGCTCGCCTTCACTCATTATCAGGCACCCGTCTTCTTTCGCTGAACAATAGATTGCTTCAAACTGTCATCCCGGTTCTTACTGCGTCAGGCCAGAGCACGGGATCGAGACCGTACTGGGCTAGAAATGCCAGGACTAATCTTTCAAGCCCGAACCCGACGCAGCTTGTGTGAAGCGGCTCTTCATTCGCGCTCTTAATGCTGAAAGAGCGACCGAAAAAATCTTGATGATAGTTGAATGATCCCACCGCCAGCGTGTCTAGTTTGTAAGGCAGGCATGCGCGAGCTTCGTACTTTAGATCAAACGCTGATTGGAACATGGTCTGCGAAGAATAGTCTTCTATGAAAAACGGGTCTGTAGCGCTCTTGATTTCGTATGACAGCCCCCACTCATCGAAAAGAGCGACGGTCTCGTCAATCGCCTTCTGCCTTTGAGCGAGGACGTACTGTTTAGAGCCTACGAAAATAATCTCGCGCATGGTGAAATCCCACAGGCGCTCAAGCGTCTTAAGATTGCCAGACTCGTAACGAAAGCATTTGCCAATCGCTGTGACGGCTCTAGATTCCGGCTGGCAGCTATCTGCGAGCCATACATACCAGTGGAAGCAGATGGACGGCGCAAGTAGACATTCAATCCCGCTCAGGTTTTCAGGCTGGCAGCTTAGCTCGCTCCCATCCCAGCGAGCGTTTTTGGCAAACTCTTGAACGGATTCCAGGTCTTCGCGAAGATGTGTGACCAATGTCAATGAGTGCGGGAAAGATCGTATGTATTTGCAGCGATCCAGAGCATCGGCACCAATCAAGCTTGGGAATTGATACGGCGCAGCAGAAAATTTCTTCGCCATGCGGCGCAGTTCGCCGTCAAAAAATTCCATCAACCCCGTCAGAAAAGCGCCCAGTCCGTAACGACCCGGCGCGTACTCGAACAACTCTCCCAGATCAAAGAGCGCCGGGTGCGGGTCCTCGCCGAAAGGGACAGCATGATCTTGCCGACTGATCAGGATTTTGGTGTCGCCGGGGCGGTAAGCGTGACTCATCTTTTCGGCAACCTCAGCGATTCTGGACGCTATCATTTCCGCCTTCTCATCATTGCCGGGATGCAATCGAAAGCGAACTCGATTGCGCTCTTCCGAAGTAAGGTTAAACTCTTCGAGCGCCTCGGAGACGTAGTACAGCTTGCTCAGGAAATCAGGAATCAACTCCGGCGGGATGGCCGCCTTCAGGTCTGCGTAATAAACCATTCAGTCCTCCAGATGAATTAAGCAGAGGCACTGCTGTCCCTGACCGCTCGCACAATCGCTGGAACACTCACGAGGTCGGCTAGCACGAAATTAGGAAACGTCACGCCGAACTCCTTTTCTAGCTGTATGACCAACTCCATGTGCCCAAGCGAATCCCAGCCTGCCGGATTTCCCATGCCCAGTTGGCCCTCAGCTTCTTGCGGGGAAAGGTGAAACATCTCTGCAATGACGCTTCGAACTCGTTTCTCTATTTCCGCTTCGCTCTGCGTCACGCTACCGGCTTGATCGTAACTTTGACTCATTATCTCCTCATTCTTTGAAGATTAAATTTGGCCCAAAACTTTTAATATCCTTGAAGGAAGAATCCAGCATGAGCAGACAAACACGTAGGTCAGGATTGGACCCAAAATTCGCATCGTCGCTCCGTTTGTCTCAAACTGTTTCGAGGCTCGCCTGTGCCTGTACCATATGAAGCAGCAGAAGCCTATGCCGTGCAGCATTCCCCAGATCACCCAGTACCAGTTCGCGCCGTGCCAGAGACCAACAAGGAAGAATATGATTAGCGTGTTTAGATAGAGATTGACTCTTTGCTGGCCCCAGCGTGTGTAGAACAGGTAATCTCTGAAGACAGACGTGGCGGTCATGTTCCAGTTAGCCCAGAACTCGGAAATGTTTGGACGACCAAAGGGCGCGTTGAAGCTCGGCGGCAGGCTCACGCTCCACATCAACGCCAGGCACTCCATAAGTTTGTAAAAACCCCACCAAGTCAACAGAAAGCTCCAGGGAGAGATGCCGAACGAATCAAGAAGTTTTATCCAATATGGCACGCCCTGAGTTCCGCTTGCGAACATTGTCGCGTGCAATCTGCTCAATGTTATCCCGCAAACAAGGAGCGCCGTCGCCCTCAGCGCATTGAGCACCCACGTTCTAGTATAGACTGCGCGCGCCACCTCAGCTTCGCGCATAAAGGGAAGCTGAGACTCGAATTGAGAGTAACGCAGTAGCGGCCCGAAAACCGTAAAGGGCATGCATGTCCAAATAGCGAAGGTGAGCAAGCTGGGCTGAGCAATACGACCTGAGCCGAACTCCCAGAGGAAAGTAACCAGACGCAGCAGCAACCACATATCAACGCTGAACAGCGACCACTCGATTCCGCCTACCAGCAATCCTTTAGTCTCAATCTGATACCATCGTCCGACAATAAACGCGACCACCAGAGCAATCAGTGCTGCGCAAGACCAACGCCAGCGAAGCCTTCTCTTCGCATCACTGTTCGCCGTGATTCGTGCAAGGCTAGTAACAAACAGGAGAACGATCACATTGATTAGCACGTAGCCGACTGCCAGTTGGCGATAGACCAAAGCTATGCCCAGCAGGCTCAGCACTAAGAACCCTGAAGCCCTTCGAAGAAAAGAGAAGCTGATGACGAGCGCGCCACTGATGAGACAGATTAAAATCTGAACTATCGGAATGGATTCAAACATTGAGCAAAGGAATAAAGGGCAATGTGATGGCTGGGTTCTGCTATATCCAAACTAATAACGTGCCTCTGCTTGTAGCCGCGGAAGGTATTGACGAAACCATTCGATAGTTAATTTCAGCCCCTCATCAAGGCTCATGTATGGACGCCAATCTAGAATTTCCTTCGCTCGCATGTTGTCCGCATACATTCTCCAGATTTCAGTCGGGCGATAAGGCAGCGCACCGATCTCAAGCTTGGATGATGTGCTGGTAAGCTCAGCGATTTTTTTCACCAGGTCACGAATAGCCACCTCTTCGCCCGCAGCAATATTTATAGCGCCTTCCATTCGGCCTTCATACCGCGCGGCTTTTATCAGAGCTTCAACGATGTCACCGACATAGTTGAACTCGCGCGTCTGCTCACCTTCGGTTGTGCGTATAGTTTTGCCCAGCAGGCAATTAATAATCAGTTCAGGGATGACTGCCTTTGTGCTTTGATATGGGCCGTAGGTGTTAAAGGGGCGCAGAATGATTATTGACTGGTCACCTTCAAGACGCTGCTTCATACGGCAATAAAGCTCGCCCGCATACTTCGTGATTGCATACGGCGAAATCGGCTCAGGCGTCATGGTCTCTACGAAAGGAACTTCTTTCTGATGACCGTAGACTTCTGAAGTGGACATGTAAATGAATCTCTCTGCGTCCGTGCAAAAATCTAGAAGGTTAGCAGTGCCTTTGGCGTTCACATCGAAACATTCTTCGACCTGCACAAAGCTCTGGCCGACGTGATTGTAGGCCGCCAGATGAAAAACTATCTCAGGCGCAAACTCGCGCACGCCCTGAAGCGCGCCTCGATTACGCAAATCAGCTTCGATTATTTGAATACTATCCCAGCAATCCCGCAGGCGCTCGTTCTTCATTATGTTGCCGTAACGAACCGTGACGGCGACTTCTGCGCCCTCTTTGAGCAGGCGATGCAACAGATGGCTTCCAATAAATCCTGAGCCGCCCGTCACTAAGACTCTTTTTTGCTTCATACCCTTTGGCTATCCAACAAAGTAAAGAATTCGATCATCTCCGACTCTGCCAGAACACGATCCTTCTCCGTATTAACGGTCAGGTGCTTACCATCATGCTGATGGGCAAAGAGCGCACCGCCTTCTGCCAGCGAGGCCAGAAACTCCGGCATGTCCGAGCCGGGCTTGAGATAGTTGAAAGCTTCAAGCTCGCACAGCATGAAGCCTATGTTTATCCAGTAAGGCAAGCGAGGTTTTTCCACGAACCCTGTGATTTGCCCGGACGAATCAAAGCTAACGATCCCGAAGGGGCTGTGCATAGGATAGACCGTCATTGTAACGAGCGCGCCGCTCGTTTGATGGTCTTGTAGTAGAACTCCCAGGTCTAAGTTAGCCAGCGTATCTCCGTAACAGACAAGCGCAGGGCTGTTGAGGTAGCGTCGCACATCGCGAAGGCGATCCGTCATGCTAGCATCGCCGGAATTTACGCAAATTAGTTCCCATGCGGGATTAACACTGTCTCGCACGAACTCTTCGATAGCTTCTGCTTTGTATCCCACACAAATTATGAATCGCTTGATCCCGAAGGCAGATAGATACCTGAGCAAATAGCGCAGTAGCGGTTGGCCGTTCAACGGGACAAGGGCTTTAGGCTGGTCGTCTGTAAACGGCTTGAGCCTTTCACCTTTGCCGCCGCATAAAAGTATTGCCGTTAAATTTGAAAGCGAGTTGTCTAAGCTCATTGTTACGCAGACAAAGCATCAAGGCATGAAACATACTGCTGGCGGAACTTCTCGAATGTCAGAGAGCGCGCAGTCTCGCGCGCTGCGCGCCCCATTTCGCGTAGCAGGCCAGGGTTATTAGCCAGATTCTCAAGCCTATCTCTTATCGCTTCACTATCACGCGGCGGAACGATGTAACCGTTCTGCCCGTCTACAATCAGGTCTGCCGCCCCGGTCTTATCCGTCACAATCACGGGAATGCCGCTAGCCATTGCTTCCGCGACAACGTATCCGAACCCGTCGGCGAGAGAAGGATGAACGAGAACGCTCGATTTAGCGTATACCTCGCCGTAGCCAAGGCTGCGAACTTCAACAGGTCGCACAACGATTGCAGGGTTTCGCGCCATCTGTTCCTGCAAATAGCGATTGGCGGGTCTTGAACCGGAGCCTCCCCACAGAATGAGTTCGCTGTCCGGCAAGTTAAGAGAGTTGAAAGCTTCAATCAGGTAATGAAATCCTTTCCAAGGCTCAATCAATCCGACAAAGCTTACACGAAACTTCGGCTCATCAAATTTGGCTTCGGGAAATTCTTCAAATTCTAGTGGAGGCGTAACAACACGCACGCGGCCATCCGTGAATCCTCTATCAAGAAAAGTCTGCTGTGCGCGCTTTGACATTACGCGAATCAAGTCGGCGTTCTCATACTCTCTTTGAATCCTTCTTCTCAGTCCTCTATTAATAGAGGGGCGCACGCCGAACCTGATGCACTCGCGTCTTTGCTCTTCTCCGAAATCCTCTATGTGAGTTGTCACGACATCCAGAAGCGTGCCGCAGCCAAGCTTTTGAGCCTTGCGGATGCTCTCCGCGCACTGACCCGTAACTCCCTGGAACACATCTGTTGTCGTCAGACGCGCCGACACGTACCTGTCGAAATGCGAATCAGAAATCAAAGCCTGCCAATCGCGCAAGCGGCGAATTATAGGCGTCCTGTTGATCAAGTTACTGAAACGTGCGTCGGGCACAACGTGCGTATTCACATCTGTGCAATCCCTGCGGCAAAACACAGAGACCTCGAATGAGCCGCGCGAACCTTCTATCATGTGGTAAAGATTAAGACCCTGCCCGCCCTCTAGAGGATTCGCGTTGGCAGAAAGTATCAGATGACGTGCCATCTGGTTTTGCCGTATGAAATAAAGCTGTTCCGGATTATAGCAACAATCAAGGAGAGGTCTCTCGTTAATCAGCGGTGATTTACCCGTGTCGTATAGCGAACAGCAATCCCCACTTCGAGGGGTATCCTTTGATGGTTACTGAAAAACCGTTGGAGTGCAGCAACTCTGCCAACTCCAGCACATTAACGTTCGTGTGATATTCCAGAGCAATGCGACCAATTCTTTTGAAGTAATCTGCCGGTAAAGCTGATAGGATTTTACCTTCTGCCCCCTCGCAATCAATTTTGAGGAAATCGCATCTCTCTATCCCGTATTCATCGAAGACCTGCTGCAAAGAGATGCATTCAACCGTCTCGTAATGGTCATCTTGGAATTCCAATCCATCGCCTTTATCCAGAATCACACTATGCGCGCCACAGTTCTCGTCAACCAGATAGAGCTTAAGAGATTCGCTACGATCAGAAATTCCTTTATTGATGAGAACCATATTGTCCAGCCCATTGATCTTCTGATGATAGGAGAGGCGCTCGAAATTACTGCGGCTCGGCTCGAAGCAATAGACCTTTCCGGTTCGGGAAAGATTGGCGGCGCAGGTGGCGAACAGCCCAACGTTAGCTCCAATATCAATCACCGTGTCATCTCTGGAAATCTTGAATGCTGTATAAGCGTCTATGGTCGGGAAATAGACCCGCGCCGTATAAACTTCATCCAAAATCAGATCGCTCATGCTCTGAGCTTCGACCTTGAACTTCAAGAACTTCTTCCGCCCTCCACGACAGAAGACCACTGATTGTCCGGTCAGCCTACTTAGCATTTCCGGGCCAATCTGTTTCAAGCGGACTGGAAGGCGGCTCTCTCTGTAGCAGCGAGCTATTTTTTGCCATCTGCTCAAGCTGACGATCTTTCCAGTTTCGTTCTGTGCTAATAAATCTGTTGTCATCGCTGTTGAAGAGTTGTAATGATGGAAATCGGTTTAGTGCAGCTTCATGCTGCACTTCGCTAATAACTTTAATCTTCGACTGAAGTTTAACGGCGTCTTCCTAGCAAGTTGAGATTCTGAATATCTTCTGGAAACCCAAAGACCTAATCCAGCAGCAGCATTGCATACAGAGAACCACTTATCAGATAGGAGACTGCGAAAAATTGATTCTTCATAGATTTTTTTTTGCTCGTTCGCTCTCTGTAGCTTAAGAAGCCATCTCTCGCTACGATCTACAAAATCCTTATTACTTACAAATCTCCCGGTAGAAATTTCCGCATGTAGATCAAGCTCGTCCTTCTCAGCCGAGACCCCTAACTCTTTAAGCTGACGTATCCTTACTTGTTGAGCCAAGTTCTGTTGTCTCTCACGGTCATACTCACTGACTTGTGAATCATGTACGCGATAGAAAAGCAGAACTTCGGGTATATTCATCAGAGCACCAACCTTAGAAGCTTCAACCCAGAGAGAATAATCAGATGCTTCTCGGAAAGAGTGGTTATAACTCAGTCCATGTACTTCAAAAAGTTTTCTTCTCATCATTACCGACGGATGAGCAAAAGCACACTCAAACAATAAGAGACACTTGATGTCTTCTGAATCGGTTGGGTAACTAATAACGTGGTTCTTTGTAGCGCTAAAGGCTTTGATCCATGTACCGCATAAGCTGTGTGCTGGATGCGCTTCAAGGAATTTAACCTGTCGGCTGAATCTTTGAGGCAAACTAATATCATCAGCATCCATTCTTGCAATATACTTCCCTTTAGCTAATTTACATGCCGAATTTAGTGCTGTAGTAAACCCAAGTTTCTTCTGGTGATATATGGAGATTCGACCATCTTCTCGTTTGCAACGTTCAAGAATTTCGGCAGTGCTATCGTCTGAGCCGTCATTAACAATAATGAATTCAAAATTCTTGCATGTCTGTCGTAGAATGCTCTGAATCGCCTCCAATACATACTTCTCACCGTTATGAACCGGCATAACGACACTCACTAGCGGCAAGGATGACATATCAGTCTCAGTGTGCTCGGACTAATTGGAAGTCTCTACGCGAGTTAGCCAACATAAACTCTCAACATAGCCGGAGAGAGACCATGTTCCAGTTGCAAGAGCTTCTCCAATGACCTGTGGCACGCCGGGGAAAATCGTCGTGCTGTCATGGAATGCTATAACTCCTCCTACACCAACCCAAGGAGAGACCTTTTCAAAATCTGTCTTTACTGCTGAATAGCTGTGATCGCCGTCAATGAAGACAAGACTCAAGGGTAAGTTTATTTCCGATTCAACCAACTCCTCGCTTCTTTTACGAACAACTATTATCAAATCACTAATTTGGCGTGTGTTTCTCTTAAAAACAGCGAACGTATCCTGTTCCCCCTCGGGCATGGTCTCGTTATTCCAAGTATCAACACAAAACATACGCCCTCGAACATGCACCAACCCGGCAGCTATGTAACAGGCCGAAGCTCCTAGGTGTGAGCCGATCTCCAGAGCATTTGCCCATGGCGGACAATTTCTGGCTAATTCGTACAGCATGTTTAGCTCAGACTGCTTAGTGTATGTAGGAATATCTGAAGTAAAACTACCCGCAATAGCTTGAACGTTTGCTCGAATCCTATTTGTATCAATCCCAAAAGATAAATTTTGAAAACGGCGCGATAAGGAGCGAAACAAGCGCTGTTTAAAATTTGACGTTGGCAGACTCAAAGAATACATCCCTAAAATTTGCGATGAGCCGGACTGCTTCTAAAATATTAATCGGCTAACGCGCAGGGCCGCTATGCAAGCATCGAACTTTTCTCAGGGTGATTAGAATCATTATGCTTGCAGATTCCACTATCTATTAGTGATCTCACAAAACTCTCAGAGCGGTGAAATATTGTATGATTGGCAAATACCTCACGTTGCGCTTGTAACGCACGTCTTTGCGCTTCTTCAGGTGCTCTTAAGATTAGATTGAATAGACTCTCGTATTCCGCCGGACTATTGGCAACAAAAAAGCTGTCGAGATGAAATCTATTGAACAACAGCTTTGGAGTATCAATTAATTGCGGGATACCGCAAGCCGCTAAGTTATAAGTCCTCTCATTTAACTCGCAAGCCCAATCAATTTGAGTCTGAATATGAAGATTAAGCCCGACTCTGGCGCGTGCGCACAGATAACGATGGGTTTCAGAACCACCGAACTTGGAGATTGATTTCCACCATGGGCCATCAATATATCCTGGATATTTGGTCAGCACACTTTTGAAATATGAATAGTAGCGAGGCCATTTATCCGGGTTAGTTGAGCCAAGGAAGACGTAATTCAAATCGCGCTTGATCCCGGGTACCGGATAATAGATTAGCGGGTTGGCTCCGAATTCAAGATTAAAGACCTGATAACCATTATCAAAGAATTCTCGGTAGCGTTCTTTTACATATTGCGGTGATCTGAAGCTGTAATAGAAGTCAATATCATTTTGCCGCGCCCACTTTAATCGAATTGGCAGCGGGGTGGTGCCGTATTCCTGCAACCAAGCTTGCAACCCAACCCGCAAAATATGAGACTTGCGATAATGCCGAACTGCTTCCCAATCAATTTGCGATAAATAACCTGAGTGATCCGCCGTGAGTAAGACTGTAGGCTGAAATTGTTCAAGCACGCTACGGGTATCATCTGACCAGCCAAGTTCCTGTACGGTGAGTCCCAAGAATCGAAAGCTTTGTATAAAATTGGTGAAGAGCGAAAATCCCGCAGAGGATACGACCGCAGGCGGTACGTGAATAAGCATCCTTATTTGATCATATTGTCGGCAACGATTCTTAAAGTAACGCTTGGCCTTGTGTACCAGATCGAAGCCCTGACGTACTACCGGATCATCTGATTTTTGATAAAGATGATCGGCTTCAGTTTCAGCCGATGCTTCCGCCTGAGCTTCAGCCCAAGCGAGCAATTCATCATGCCTGCACCATGTCTCCGGGTGAATAGAAGCCTCGAATTTTCTGAATTTTCGAGCCGGGCCGTAATGATGAATGATGTTGCGGGCTGCTTCGATTTTTTTGTGGGGTAAGCTCCAGATGTTTCGCACTTGAATGTTCAAAATGAAGAAGCTGCTTGAAAAATTTTATCTCTACTTAACGTCTTGGATTGTGATTATGTGTGCAGGGATTCCTCTTGATATGAAGAGGCTGTCGGATTCCCGGCTTTGGTATTAATCTCCCAATCCAACATAGGACGTATGACGCCCGGCCACTCGCCCACATACTCGCCGCGCACGCCGTCACCTTCACTGCGGTCGAATATCTGAAATGCTACTGCGTCTCGCTCTATGGCGTGGAGCAGGTTCGGGTTATATGTGCCTATGCCCACGGTGACGAGCACACGCCCTTCCGAGAAGAAATTTCCCGGCAGCTTACATACGGAGCGAACAAGGCCCGGCTCGCGCCTAGTATCGGCCCAAACATTGTTGTTGAAATCGTTGCTCTGGAACAGGCACACGCCGTCTTCATTCGTGAATATTAGAAGGACGCTCGGACGAAGCCGACGCTGCAAGTTCCAATATTCGACCTCGATTCGAAAGTCTTGCCGGATGTCCGTCGCCTCTATGGTCTTTCCCGCCTTATCGCACACACGGATTGAGCGCAGGCGCGCGACCGTATCGCCCGGAGCGATTTCGGCGGAAGGCCAGACTCTTTCGGCTTGACTTCCCGTTGACGAACTCAAATATTGTCGCGTCACTTGTTGAGGCGAGCCATCGGCCAGAAGCTGTCCCTGGTCTAGAAGGATAACTCGGTTGCAGAGTCTCAGAACTGCTGGCATATTGTGGGAGACAAAGAGCACAGTGCGCCCGCCTGAACTCATCTCTTCCATCTTGCCCAAACATTTCTTCTGAAAATTGTTATCCCCTACAGCTAAGACTTCATCCACTAGAAGAATTTCAGGCTCAAGGTGAGCCGCTACGGCAAAGGCCAAACGCAGATACATTCCGCTTGAGAACCGTTTGACAGGAGTGTCAATAAATTTTTGCACTTCAGCGAAGGCCACAATCTCGTCGAACTTGCGCTCTATCTCTTGCCGCTTCATGCCAAGTATTGCGCCGTTCAAGTAAATGTTCTCTCGGCCTGTCAATTCGGGATGGAAACCTGTGCCGACTTCTAAGAGACTTCCGACTCGACCAAATATATCAACGCCACCGCGCGTCGGTTCAGTGATTCGTGAGAGCACTTTGAGCAGCGTTGATTTGCCAGCGCCGTTGCGACCGATGATGCCTACGAGTTCGCCTCGGTTGATCTCGAAGCTTACATCTTTCAGCGCCCAGATTGTCGAATCCGACGCCCGCTTGTTCCGCCGGAAAAGCTTTAACGGAGCATTTGCGAATCCGGCGATTGAGTCGCGCAGCGTTGCATAAGGCGCGCGCGACACGCCGATACTATATTGCTTGCTGAGATTTTCGACTTTGACAGCCTTCATTGAGTTGCTCAAACAACGTCTGCGAAGCTTTTTTCCATCCTCCGAAAAACGTAGAAGGAGTAGGCGAGCAGCGCGAAAGTGATTAGACACGCCAGCCCAATCTCCACCCAGTTGAACGGCCTGCCCAATAGCGTGGCACGAAAAGCTTCAACCAAACCGGACAGCGGATTTATCAGCATCACCCACCTGAACCTCTCCGGCACTATGTTCAATGGATAAATGATTGGCGTTGCGAACATCCACAACTGAATCAGGAACGGCAGCGCGTAACGAATGTCCCTGTATTTGACATTCAGCGCCGAAACCCACATGCCTACGCCTAGCGCCAGAAGCGTCGTGATGACCATCAGCAGCGGGAAGATTAAGAAACTCCAGGTCAGTGCGATTCCGTAGTAGAACATCAGTCCAAGAAGAATCGTGGAAGCTATCAGGAAATCTACAATCCCCGCGCAGACCGCCGCGCCGGGAATTATCACGCGCGGGAAATAGACCTTCGTTATAAGGTTTGAATTACCTACCAGGCTGTTGCCGCTATTGGTGACGGCGTTTGAGAAGAACGTCCAGGGAAGCAGTCCTGCATAGGCGAAGACCGGATACGGGATTCCGTCCGAAGGCATCTTCGCCAGCTTACCGAAGAAGAGCGTGAACATCAGCATAGCGAAAAGCGGCTGAATGATAGCCCAAGCGACGCCCAGAATGGTCTGCTTGTAGCGAATCTTAATGTCGCGCCATGTCAGAAAATAGAGCAGCTCGCGGTACGCCCAAAGATCGCGCAGATTGAAGCCGCCCCATCCCTTAGCAGGTCGTATCCTGATAAGTGGAATCTCGTTGGAGATTTCACCCTCGATCCGCTCATCTCCTAAAGGGACGGACGACTCCGGCACGGTGCTTTCAAAATCCATTAATGCTACCTATACAACTGTACTTTTACTCGAAGCTACTAGATCGCTTTCGGCAGGTCTTAACTTAAAAGTTCTACCTTCATGTTCCATTATATGCGACCGAACAGCAACTGATGGCCTGGCTATCATCCACCCCATACTCAGAAGCAGCAAAGATGTTTGCGGCACGGCGGTGAACAGTCCTATTCCGATTAATCCTAAAGCGAAGCTGGTGGCGCTCGAATACCAGATTAAATTCCTTCCGATGCGCCAAGGGTCTTGCTTAATGGAAACTTTTCGGGTGAAAAACCAGAGGATGAATAGAATCCAGAGAACCAGTCCTATGAAGCCTTGCTCAATCGCGATTGCCGCATAATTGTTTTCAATGGTTATAGGATTGATAAGTCTGTCTCTTAGAAAATAAGGAATACTTGTGCCGCCGCCGCCGAGGCCGTTGCCGAATGGGTATTTTGTTATCACTTCCCACAGGTTCATGTTGATGCTGATGGAAAGACGATCTCTAACCAGGTCTGTATCCAGCAGCGTGGTGAATCGTTGTAGACGACCTTCGCCTGAGACGAGCCACCCTATCACTGAGAGAATCAAGAGCCAGCCCAGAAGCGAAGCGTACTTTGATCGAATAGAGAAAGTTCCAACGATAATCAGAATTGCCGCCGCTATAAAATTTGTGCGGGTCGCGGAGATGAAAACGCCTAAAAGGGCTGCTGTAAGTCCTAACGCAAGGAGAATGGGGTACAACAATTTTCGTTGTTTTTGGAACACTGCGCCAAAGAGCAGAGGCATTGTCGCTACCATCGTTCCGGCATAAGCGTGGGCATTAGCGAAGATGGCAGGAATCCTATAGGCCCTACTGTTCGTCACATCATTGCTCTGATAAATTATCCTAGTAACTTCATTCTTAGGGAAGAATCGCTCCATGCCCATGAAGAATTCAGCGCCCGCGAAAGCGCAAGCGATTAGATTGAAGACTGCCAGCCACAGCGCCAGTTTATAGATATCCTCGTCTTTCAAACCTGCGCCGATGAGTAAAAATGGCAACAGGAAGATTGCGCCTCGCAGCCCGACCAGTTGGATTAGCGGGTCTTGAAGCGGCACGAAAAATATTATCACAGGCCATAAGACCAAGACCGCCGTCCAGCTTTTCAGACTTATCACTTCAGAATAATTCGGCAGGCGAATCGGATGAAGCCATAAGGACAAGTAAAGGCCGAGCACGCCAGCGTCATAAATGAAGTGCGAAAAGGTTTCCGGCAGGTTAGCGCGCACTATGCCATACACGTAGCCGACTGCAAGCAGAGCAGCGAGTCCCTTAACTAACGAGCGGCTGCCTGCCCAGAAGCAGAGGGCAAATGAGACTAGACAAAGAAGAGCGGACATTATTTAACCGGATGCTTACCTAAGAGCTAATTAATTTCTCGCCAATCGCGTCTTGGAAATCACTCCTTGGGCTTAAGGTTTCTTCCCAAGCAGAAGCAGATTATCTGAAAGAGCGCGGGGGAAAAGTTTTGATAAGAATTTCGGATAGCTCCAAGGCGTCAATACTATTCGCCCCTGAAGGCTATATGCGATTTTTAGATCAACAAGGCCGCATTCAAGCGCTATTCGTTTTAGGTCTGTTTCTAACAGAGCTGTAATATGCGCTGGATAATGCACGTCTTGAAATGCCACGAATTGACGCTTGATTAAGAGAGAAAGCAAACTGAGCAGGCTTAGTTGATTCGGCGTAGTTATAATGATAAGCCCGCCCGGTTTAATGATTCGAGCTAGCTCTCGCATAAAAGCCCTGGGATTCTCCAAGTGCTCAATCACTTCAACTGCAACCGCCACGTCCGCGCTATTTTCCCGCAAAGGTACCTGATTTATATTTAAGTCTGCTTGTATAAACTTCGCTCCGGCAGGAAACTCGCGGTACTGAACTGCGTCAACTCCTACGTATTCCTTAAAATTGCTATGAACAAAGTTCCAAAGGTTACCTACACCACAACCTGCATCAACAATCAATCCGCCAAGCCTCTTTTCTCGTAAAGCGTCGGCTACCATTTGATAGATTGCCGTGTTGCTAATGCCCAGACTTTGAGCGGCGCGGCTTTCGAGTTTTGAGTAGTCGTGCACAGATGATCTGCTGTTGATGTAGAGAGAAGCTGGCATTAGATAATCACGGGAATTCCGCGCGAACAATTATTCGGCATTTGGATACAGAACGCGGGTGAGTATCCGATTAATTCGTTCAAGTTGCGTCTTCACATCGCAGAGGGTACGCGCGCGATGCGGCCCGGTCGTTCCTAACGTTCGGCGCAGCGTCTTGTCTTCGATTAATTTCCTCAGTGCTGCCGCCAGGTCATACGGCTCTGGCTGAACTAGCACCCCACAGGAATCATCAACGATTTCAAGCCCGCCGCCAATGGCTGTCGTAACAACAGGCAGTTGTGCGTAAAGAGCTTCGATGAAAGTGATGCCGAATGGTTCAGGACCCGCATTCGGCTGGCAATGTATGTCGGATGCAGCTAAAAGTTCGGTCACGTTGGTTCGCTGGCCTAGAAAGCGAACACGGTCTGCTATTCCTAATTCGGCGGCACTCTTCTTCAGCCCATTAAAATAGCGTCGCTCTTCTGGGCGCTGCTCCCCTCCGACTTGCCAGCAGACCCAGTTTGGAACATCTTTTATCAGGCTTAGAGCTTTAAGGTGTAACTCATGACCTTTCCACTGCTCCATACGACTAACCTGAATAACCACAGTAGCATCTTTCGGCGTATTTAATTTATTCCGAGTTTCTTCTCTATCAATCTCTGAATCTAAAATCTCAGGCGGCGCAATTGGATAGTAAATCACTTCGCTGCTAACTTTTGGGTATAAGTTGCGCAATGTCCCTGATGTAAACAGGCTGTTACACAGAGCGAAATCCGGTGGCGTGCGTCGCGCGTAGCGTTCAAGCCAGTGGCGACCGTTGGCAGCGCCGTGAAGCCAGAAGACCAGGGGGATTCCGGCTTTGCGAATCACGGGAGCGAAGATGGCTTGCGTCCAGGCTGAATGGCATACGGCTATGTCGAAGCGCTCAAGTTTTAATAGCTCTCGCAATGCGCGTCGCCCGCGCCACACTGTTTGAGGTCGGCTGATCCTAACACTTCCTAATTTAGAGACCGGCGCGTTTAGCGATTCAAGTTCCCGGCTCAAACGCCCTTCAAAGCAGAGCGCGTAATTCTGTTCCATCGCCGGACAGAGTTCCTGATGACGCGCTAGAGTCAGAAGAAACGTCTCTATGCCGCCGAATAAGTTTCCGCTGTGGACGTGAAGTACGCGCACCGTTTGATGAGAAGATTACTTAAGGCAAAAGTAAAAGGAAGGCAAAAGGTAAAAGTAAAAAGGCAAAAGTGAAGAGGCAATCATTTTTAATTTCTAATACACGTCTTTAGGCGTGTCTTCACTTTTGCCTTTTACCTTTTTACTTTTGCCTTTGATCAAAACGCTGCTCGGCTGTACGCCTTCCTGCCCGCCCCAATCTCTCGCGCAACCCTTTATCGGCGGCCAACTCCATAATGCGCTCTGCAAGCTGTCCGGTACTTCCAGGCTTATGTCCGAGCGCGTTGATTCCCGGTTCGACTATCTCTGAAGCGCCGCCAGCTTCGCTCACAATGACGGCGCGACCGCAGGCCATTGCCTCTGCTATGACCAGGCCGAAGGGTTCAGGCTCTGTGCTGGCGTGAACGATTACATCCAGCGAGCGCATTGCCGCTTCGGGTTTATCCACGAATCCTGTGAAACCAACTCTGTGCGACACTCCCAACCGTGAAGCGATTCCTTTCAATTCGTTCAACGAATACTGGCTTCCTCTGGTTTGATAGATTGCATCGCCAGAAATGTACCCGCGCACGGGCAAACTCTCAGGCAGAGCGGCCAGAGCTTTGAGAAAAGTTTCGTGCCCTTTCCAGCGCGCCAGCGTCCCTAGAAGTCCGACCTTGACCGTTCCAGAATGAGAGGGCGGAAGTCCAGAGAGCGAGTCAAGGTCCAGAGTTTTTCCTTCTGGAGAAAAGGCTGTTAAGTCTATGGCGTTATAGACAGTGTGTATCTTCAACCGAGCGCCGCATACCGAGCGCAAATCTTCCGACACGCTTCTGGAGTTTGTAATCGCAAGCGCGCACCTTCTGGCAAAAACAGGGAGTAGCCGCGCCATAAGGGGGCGCAAACTCACATAATCATGTATGTGCCAGATTAGGGGCACGGCTACTGGTTTCGCACACGCGGCCAAGAGGTGCATCTTGAATCCGTTGGAGTGCAGAAGGTCTGGGTTCAGTTTGCGTAAAACGCTGCGCAGCCGTCTGACATATGCTGCGACCGATGGAGTGGATAAGAAGACCTTCTTTAGGAGAGACTGTAGGCCAAACTGTTTGCCTGCCAGCCCGCTTGCGCCTGCATCACCGATTGCCGCGAGCGATGGCGGAAACGGCACAACTGTCACTCCTACTCCTAACAACGCGGCTTGCTCGATTAATGGGCCATGATCTGAAACGATCAAGTGTAACGGCCAAGAAGGTCTGGCCGCCCGTATGCTTGCCAGAGCGTTCAAGAGAGCTTTTTCGGCTCCGCCGAGTTGGCTC
>MNJR01000049.1:64847-79149 GCA_001920415.1 Acidobacteria bacterium 13_1_20CM_3_53_8
GATTCCTATAAGTGAGAGTTCAGTATTAGTAAAGCTCGTCGCCGAAGATGTAGCGGCCAGAGTTATCAATCAGTAGTAGCGCATTACTACTGATTAATAGTTGAGACATCTGAAGAAATTTCTTCCTCATCTCTGTGCTTCGAGTAGTAGTGGTTTTTGTAGTAATAACGATGGTAGTAGTCCTGGCGCTCCAGTTTCACGTTGTTCAATACAACGCCGAAGATTTTAGCGCCGACATCTTGAAGATATTGCTTGGCTCGTTGTACTACGATGCGGGAGGATTTACCGCCTTGAACTACTAGAAGCACGCCGTCAACCATCGTGGACATCAGTACGCCATCGGTGAATGACGCTATGGGCGGCGAGTCAATCACTATGTGCGTGAAGCTAGTCCTCATGGTCGCCAGCAGGCGCTGCATCTGCTCGGAGCCTATAAGCTCAGAAGGATTGGGCGGCACAGGCCCAGAAGAAAGAAGGTAAAGCCCGCTGCCCGCCTGCTGCTCAATCAGGCTCAACATCTCCGCCGCGCTCATGTCTGTTGAAAGAATGGTCGAAAGCCCACGCGCGTTATCTAGATTCATGAGAGTGTGAAGCATTGGGCGGCGCATGTCTGCGTCTATCAGCAGAACGGTTGCGCCCGTCTGCGCCATGATCTGCGCCATGTTCAGAGCTGTCGTGGTCTTACCTTCCGAGGGAACGCCGGATGTAACCAGCAGCGCCTGCGGTGCTCCGCCCGCAGACGAGAGCAGGACTGAGGTTCTCAATTGACGATAGGCCTCGGCCATTGGCGAACGCGTGTCCGGTTCAAGAAGTGAGCCGTGGTCGCCGTTGTCACTCTTCTGCAAGGCCGTCATCTTTGGCAAGAAGCGTCTTGATGCATTCCCGACTGCCGGAATTACTGCGAGCGTGGGTAATCTAAGCATCTCGTCCACCTCTGCGGCGGAATGGAGCGTGTCATCTAAGTAATCAAGGTAACGCGCCAGCGCTATACCTATAACCAGAGAGAAAAGGAAGCCCAGCGCCACGCCCTGCATCCTGCGTGGGCCAACAGGCGACTTTGGAATGGGCGCGTAGTCTAGGACGTGAACGTTGTTGGGCGTGCCGGACATAACCACGTCGTTGCCTTTGGCCGTTTGCAGCAACCCGTCCAGAAGTTGCTTATTGGTCTCGACCTCCTGCTGGATGATGCGATAGTTAACGGCTGCTTCGTTCTGCGTCAGAGTCTGGGCACGTTGCTGGTCGAAAGCCTGCCGCAGCGATTCCTCGCGCGCCAGCGCCTGATGATAGCGCGTCTCAAGGTTAGTCTTTAAAGTGGATACATCCTCGGAGTGCGACTGATTGACCTGCGCTTCGAGTATAGCGATCTGCCTATCTATCTCTTTGACCTCCGGCCAGTCCTCCGTGTTTTCCACCAGAAGCTCTGCGCGCTTCTTTCTCAATTCAAGCAACTGCTCTTCAGCCTGCTTGTTGCGGTTTTCCCTTGCGAGGGCTTCGGCAGCGCCCGGAGCCTGCGCAGCGCGATAAGCGGCCTCTGCAAGCTTGCGCTCGTTTTCGGCCTCAAGTAGCTGGCGGTTAAGACCCGCCAGACGCTCGACCACAGTGTTCTGGCTGCCGTCTAGCGACAATATCTGGTTGTTCTTAGCGTAATTAATCAGGCGCTCTTCGCCGTTTCGTATTTCGGACTGAATCTCGGCTATACGCCTTTGCAGAAAATCCGCCGCCGAGTTGGTATTCTTGGTCTTCTGCTCAAGGTTCGAGATGATGTACGTGTCCGCTATGGAGTTGACTATCTTTGCGGCCACCTGCGGGTCCGGGTGTGTATAGTGTATTTCTATCAGGCGCGTGTCCGTAATCTCTTTGATGGAAAGCCCGCCTTGAAGCATACCCACATAAGGAGCAAGCCTGTTTACTTCCGCGATGTCGCCCTCTATGGTCGCAGGAGCCAGAGACGAATCCACAAGCGGCATCATGTTCTGAGGCACGCTCTGCTGGTTATTAGCCGGGCGACCAAAGCCGAACATGCGCTTCAAATTCTCCCATGTTGAGCGGCTCTGCGCCGCCTGCGGATTCAGGAAAGCCTGGTTGTGCTCAAGGTCTAGAGTTTTCACAACGCGGCTCAGAAGACCCGGGCTGGATAGAATCTGAATCTGTGTGTTGAAGTAGGTGGGGTCCTGATACTGCTGCTCCAGAATATAGGAAGTGTTTTTCATAGCCCCTATACCGGGGTTATTGACCTCCAGATCAACCTGCACGCGCGACTTAGCCTCGTAGATGTCCGCCTGCCTAGCCATGTAAACGGCAGCAATCATAGTGATGAGCACCACGATTCCTATTATCAGCCACAGGTGTTTGCGCACGGATTGCCAGTAAGCCTGCAAGCGTGAGAACCCGCTCTCCTCTTGAGGCTCGGACGAGCCGTAAGCGTAGCTCCCGTAAGGCAGACCAGCCCCGTTACCATTCGCTTGAAGTTCTACCACGCGAGGCTCAACGGAAGCTTTAACTAGCTGTGTCTCTTTTTCCATAGCTCTCCCCTGTGACGTTTAAAATCAAGTAGGAAGGATGAAGGAATTGCTGTTCAAGATGAGTAATTATTCTTTCCGCTCTCCTACTTGCTGTTAGTTACACCTCTGCCCTCGCATGTTCATTCGGCATAGCTGAACGGTTATGCCGAATCTCACGCTGTACCCCCTCGTAAGGGGGAAGCCCTTTAAGGCCGGGCAGCCCTCTTTGTGTTTGGGCGTCTCTATTGAAACGCCCGCCAGACGCCGAACAGCCCTCTACTCACTCCCTAGCGTCATGTGCCTCCATGAGAAGGTGCGCGATTAATAGCGCCTTTGACGAAACATCGAACTTGGCGTAGATGTTGCGAAGGTGATATTTGGCTGTTGCCGGTGTAATGAAGAGGCGCCGAGCGATCTCTTTATTCCTCAGACCCTGCGCGCAGAGCAGCGCCACTTGAGCCTCACGTCTGCTCAAGTGGTGATTCCTGACAACGCGCTCGACAGCACGCATGAAAGCTGGACTCTCCCTTCGTTCTTCCAACTCTTTCGGATAAGGCTCAAGTCCGCTCGCGCGCCGTCGCTCGAAAATCTCCGGCGGGTTGAAGACATTAAAGAGCAGCCCATCACCGCTCGCTGTCTCCGCTCCGCAATTCTGTATGCTAAGCTTTTTAATCAGCCCGTCGCGGCCTCTGCGCACCGTAGGGTAACTCATAATTCCCGTGAGCGACATCAGACGCCTGACGCTGAACGGGCTGGATTGTCCGTCAGCGACCACGCCCAGCATAGCTTCGTACAGGCGTTGTTCAACGGGAGTGTGGCTCAAGGCAAGCAGCGCCATAATCTCCTCGCCGGACTGCTCGGTCTGACACTCCTCCGCCCCCTGCTCGTGCTCCGAGAGAGCGAGCGTGTCCTGCGCTCGTTGTGAATCTGAATCATCTACAGCTATGGACATGGTTGGGGATCAACTACCTGTCCGAATTTTCTTTAAGACTTGGCCGGGAGACCGCGCTTGTTACTCGCAGAAGAGATTCTGCTATAAGTTTAACGCATTGCAGACCGCGCTTGTTACTTGCTCTCTTTTCAGTTCCTGTAAAGAACTCCTGAACTTTCGGTGATAGGCTGAAGTCGTAACCTCTCCTCCTAGACCTATTGGAACTGACGCGAAAAACTTTTTAGCCGACTTAAGATTGTTAGCAAATGCCTGGCAGTTGAAGATGAAAAGCGCCACTGACGGAGGTACGTTTCGGCTGGAGCAGTGAACGGTACTTCTCTAAATGGCTAGTCAAACTCCTAACCCAAAAGTCGGGGCATTCTAAACGCTGGTTCAAAAAATTGTCAAGGGCTTTGAGTTGCTGCTGTGGGTTAGAAAAGTGCTTGAGGGAGAAGAGAAGGCGGATGATAGAAGATAGAAGATAGAAAAAGCATTGGTCTTTATCTATCCCCTGTCCTACATCTTCTATCCTCTGCCTTGTCCCTCATCTAACCCTTGCGGTGCTATAATAATCCGTCCCCCTGAAACCAGCCACGATATGAACACAGGCTTGAATTAATAAGCTCTGTGTCTCTAAGCATGCACGATCTAATTCGAGCAGAGGGAGGAAGCGCAGCATGAGAGCGCAAACAGTTTCAGGGAATTTTGCCAAGAATCTAGTATGGAAAAAGCAACTCGTACGCCTTGCGCTTCTCATTTCAATATCTCTGTACGCAGGTGCTGTGAGAGCGCAGGTGGTCTTTGATTCCGCAAGCAGCAACGGCGCTTTTGATAACGCCGGAGTGACAAGCTTAAGTTGGTCTCACACAGTCGGAAGTGGATCAAACCGCCTGCTCATCGTAGGTGTTTCCACTTTCACCAATGCGCCTCTGCCAGTCATGCGCGTAACAGGTGTGACCTACGGAGGTACGCCGCTCACACGCATCGCCACACAATTAGCTCCCGACAACCAGAGTGCCATAGAAATGTTTCAGCTAGTAAATCCTCCATCCGGCACTGCGAATGTAGCCGTCAACCTTTTGGCCGTTAATTACGTTGTAGGCGGCTCGGCCTCTTTCTCTAACGTTAATCAGACCACTCCGACCAGAACTCCCCAGACAAACTCAGGCACAGGAACGTCGCCTACTGTAACTGTTACGAGCGCACCGAGCGAGATTGTAATTGATACGGTTGGCACACAGACCGGCGTATTTCTAGCTCCCAGTGCTAACCAGACAGTCGGGTGGAACGGCAGACCCTTTTTCTCAAACTCGTTTGACGTAGGAGCAGGAAGCACGCAGCCCGGCGCTTCGCCTTCTGTCACGATGTCCTGGATTATGAATGGTTCGCTCCCCTGGGCTATAGGAGCAGTCTCGCTTATATCACAGCCCACAGCCGCAGATGCGAATCTTAGCGGGCAGATTAGAAGCAGCGACGGCGCGCCCATCGCTGGCACAACCGTCACATTGAATGGCACAGAATCTCGTCGCACCATCACAGACGATGAAGGCAATTATCATTTCGATAATCTTGAGACGAACGGCTTCTACACGGTCACTCCTAGTAGAGCGAACTACACCTTCTCTCCTGTGAATCGCTCATTCTCTCTGTCGGGCAATAGAACTGACGCGAGTTTCACGGGCGAGCCAACAACAGAGACCGCTAACCCTCTGGACACGCCTGAATATTTCGTGCGCCAACAGTATCTTGATTTCTTAGGTCGTGAGCCGGACGAGGGAGGACTGGATTTCTGGGCTGGCAAACTCAGACAGTGCGGCACTGAGGCCAGTTGTCTGCATCGTGAGAGCATCAATATCAGCGCAGCCTTCTTCATGAGTGAAGAATTTCAAGAGACAGGCTCCTTCGTCTATAGCCTTTACAGGGCTGGTCTGGGTCGCAGGCTCTCTTACGCAGAGTTCGCAGCAGATCGCCAGAGAGTCGTGGACGCTGGCGACATGGAGGCGCGCAGACAATCTTATCTTGCGTCATTCGTAGAGAGAGCGGAGTTTCTGCAAAAGTACAGCGAGGCGACTACTGCCGATAGTTTCGTTGACGCTCTCGTTCAAACTATCGGGCAAACAAGCAATATTGATTTAAGCGGCGAGCGCGCCACTCTCATTGCTAAGTACAATTCAAGTGCGAGCATGAACGAAGCACGCGCACTGGCCTTGCGCGAAGCCATAGAAGATGCTGGATTCAGACAGGCCGAATACAACCGCGCGTTCGTTCTCATAGAATACTTCGGCTATCTAAGGCGTGATGCGGACACGGGTGGCTACCAATTCTGGCTTGATGTTTTGAATAACAGGGTGGCTGGAAACTATCAATCAATGGTCTGTGCTTTTCTGACCAGCACGGAATACCAGCGCAGGTTCTCTTCCGTTGTAACTCACTCGAACGGTGAGTGCAGGTGAGAGAAGAATATTAACCGCAAAGGACGCAAAGGGTGGCGCAAAGAGCGCTAAGAAGCTGTTTGAAAAAGCTCTCGATTGATTTTCTCTATGGGACTTTTCAAACAACTTCTAAAATTTCTTCAGCGTCCTTTGCGCCCTCTGCGGTTAAATAATCCTCTTTGTACTACAAACCAGAGTTCACCTCCTATTGCCAATCCAAAATCCAAAATCTACAATCCAAAATCGAACATGCTTTCAGTTCCAGAAGCCATACGAATCGTCATAGAACAGACACGGCAGCTAAAACCTGAGCGAGTCGCACTCTCCTCTGCTCTCGGTCGCGTGCTAGCAGAAGATGTCATAGCTGACTCTGACTTGCCTCCGTTCGACCGCGCACAGATGGACGGTTTCGCCCTGCGCTCTGCTGATACCGAGAGCGCGCCTGTTCGCCTGCGTGTAGTTGGTGAATCGGCAGCCGGGCGAGGCTGGCATGTGTTGATGCGTGCGGGCGAAGCCGTTCGGATAATGACGGGCGCGCCCGTGCCCACAGGGGCTGACAGCGTGCAGAAGGTCGAGGTAACAAGCGAGGCAGACGGTTTCGTAGAGGTTTATGAGAGGACGCAGGTGGGACAGTTCATCGTTTCGCGCGCGAGCGAAGTCAGAGCGGGAGAGACCGTGTTGCGAAAGGGAGAGACCATTAACGCGCCAAAAATGGCCGCGCTGGCATCGTTTGGCTACTCGGAAATTTCTGTCGGCGCTCAACCGCGCGTTGCAGTGCTGGCGACGGGGAGCGAGCTTGTTCGAGTTGACCAGAAACCCTGCGCAGATGAGATTCGTGATTCCAACAGCTTTTCCATAGGAGCTTACGCGCAACTTGCCGGAGCGCAGGTCGAGCGTCTTCCGCTCGCTGGCGATGATCCGGAACTTTTGCAACGCGAGATAGCGGAAGCAGCGACGCGTTTCGATGCGCTCATACTTTCGGGCGGCGTCTCTATGGGCGTTTACGATTTTACGAAGGCGGCGCTGCGCGCGCTCGACGCAGAAATATTTTTCGAGCGCGTCAGTTTGCGACCCGGTAAGCCTACGGTCTTCGCGCGACTGTGTGACGCGCTAGTCTTCGGGCTGCCCGGCAATCCGGTCTCGGTCTCCGTCACTTTCAATCTCTTCGCGCGAACCGCACTGCGTGTGATGCAGTGCGATGCGGAGCCTGCGCTTGTTGAGGAGCGCGCTGTTCTGGCTCGCAGCGTGAAAGGCTCTGTCGAGCGCGCAAGCTATCTTCCAGCAACTTTGCTGACGAGCGAAGACGGGCGACTTCTCGCGCAGCCCTTGAAGTGGGGCGGCTCATCCGACTTCGTCAGCTTCACGCGCGCAACCGCGCTCATAATAGTTCCAGAAGGCGTGCGCAGTGTTGAGGCTAATGAGGTTGTAAAGATAATAAGATTGCCATCGTAGCTACATTGAAACTAACGACATTAAGGCAGGCGAAAAAACATGGTCCACGCGCATCACACGAAACTGATTGATTTTTCTTCGTGCTATTTCGTGTGATGCGCGTGGATAGTTTGTGGCTCGCATGCTAATCTCGCGCGCTTCGATTAAGGTTACTACTCAACATGAAGAAACTTTCTCATCTTAACCAAGACGGTCGCGTCGCTATGGTTGATACAAGCGCGAAGAAGATTACAGCGCGGCGCGCAGTCGCTTCGGCGCGTGTGCTGATGTCGCCCGAAGCGGTTGCGGCTGTGCGTGAAGGAAGAACGCCGAAAGGTGACCCGCTTGAGACTGCGCGGCTCGCAGGAATAATGGCAGCGAAGCGCACTGCGGAGTTGATCCCGCTCTGTCATACGCTTGCGCTCACGCACGTTGATGTTCGCGCAGAGTTGCGCGAGGACGGCATCTACCTGGAGGCCGAAGCGGCAACGCAGGCGCAGACGGGCGTTGAGATGGAGGCGCTCACGGCTGCTGCGGTCGCTGCGCTCACCGTCTACGATATGTGCAAGGCTGTGGACAAAGCTATGACTATCACAGATGTTCGGTTGGAGAAGAAGACGGGCGGTAAGTCTGGCGATTATGAAAGGCAAAAGGTAAAAGGCAAAAGGTAAAAGGAGAGAAGTATAAGGATGAAATGATTATCAAGGAACTTAGCTTCTGCCCGGAACGTTTTAGGTTTTGTCTTTAAGCTTTTTCTTTTCTGCGCTTCGGGCGTAGAATGAGTTCATCGAACCGGCAGTAGAACTTGAAAGTATTCTGAAGCGGAGAGTCAAAGAGATGAGATTTAACCTTTCCAGAGACGCGCGACCGCAGGCCATGACGCTTCTTATCGCAGCCTTGATTTCCGTTGCGCTGTGGTTCATTCCCTTCGCGGAAATTCTAACCTACCCGTTCCGCATCTTTGTCACTTTCATACACGAGGGCGGCCACGCCATTGCCGCGCTGCTCACGGGCAATACGGTGATGAGTTTGAACGTGGCAATGAGCGGGAGCGGCGAGACATACACGACGCAGGGCGGTTGGTTCTCGCAGATGTTCGTTTCTAGCGCTGGCTATCTAGGCGCGACCGCTTTCGGCGCCCTCCTTCTCATTCTAATTCGCCGCGCCGTAGCCGCACGCGTAGTCCTTCTAGGCTCGTCGCTCCTCATTCTAGCGCTCACTATTATCTACGGCCTCTTGAAACCTGTCTGGTCTGGCGAATGGGCTATGCTCAGCCCGTTCACGATTGTCGCTGGCGTTCTGCTTTCAATAGGACTCTTTGCGGTCGCAAGGTTCGCTAATGCGCGCGTCGCCACGTTCTTCGTAAGCTTTCTAGCCGTTCAGTGTGTATTGAACGCGCTGCTTGATCTGAAAACAGTCTTCTTCCTCTCTTCCCCATTCGCGCCGTCTGTGCCGACGGATGCTGTGAACATGGCGAACGCAACGCACATCCCAGCACTCTTCTGGGCTATTATCTGGATTGGTCTTGCCTTCGTGATTCTATCGGTCGCCATGCGCGCCTACGCCGTTAGCCGCGAGCACAAGACCGTGCAGCAGGATTTACCGTTCGAAGAACCACTCGACATCTGAGGAGTTCAGGGAAAGTGAGCGCAAGCGTTGAGAGGCCGCCGGAAGATGAACTTTCAGTTCAAGACTCCGGCGGCTTCGCTTCATCAGAAACTGTTTTGACGCTCGGTGCGCTTCCCCTTGGCGCGCGTCTAATCCTGCGCTGTAAAAAGGACTGGCGCGACGCGACAATCGTCGCAACCTCAATTGAAAAGGTCAGGCTTTCAGTGCTCGCTCCATCGGGTCGAACCTATCGCGTCAGCCGCCCGCCCGGCTCGCCGCTCACATTCGACGGCTCGATCCCTATCTTGGGCGAAGGCTCGTGGCGCGCTGGCTTAGTCCGCTACGATAGTCGCTGGTAATTATGAGATACGAGAGCTGGTAGTAGATCGAATTAGGGCTTAAGCTCCCCTCACGCAGCCGCCTTTTACGACCGTCCAGAATAAGGAGCGCAACCATGAGATATTTCAAGCTCTATATCCCTCCCTTCTTTCTTCTACTGATGCTAACGGTAAGCAGTTACGCGCAATCGAACGCTGGCATGATTCGCGGTACGGTGGCGGATCAAGCGGGCGCTGCCATTCCCGGCGCTATCGTTCGCCTGACCAATCCAATCAGCGGCTACAGGCAAGAGGCAGTGACGAATTCAAGGGGCAACTACCTTTTTCTTGATGTTCCCTACAACCGTTATACGCTAGCGGTTGAGGCGCGCGGCTTCGCTCTCTCATCGCGAGAAGTTAGCGTCACGTCAGACCTTGCGCAGCAGATAAATATTCAACTCGGCGTCGCCCCGATTCGACAGGAGGTTCAGGTGAACGCCAGCAGCCTGCTTGAATCCGAGAGGACTGCGCCGAGCACCGTCATTGACCAGAATCGCATTCAAACATTTCCGACAGCGCAGCCAAGCCGCAGCACGGAGCAGATAATCGCCACCGCGCCCGGCTGGACGCTGGACGCCAATAACCGCCTGCATGCTCGCGGCATTGAATACCAGGTGCTGTACAGCATTGACGGCATCCCCGTCACAGACACCATCGCTTCAACGTTCGCCAACTCGCCAGACCCGCGAAACTTTCGCTCGGTCGAGGTCAGCACAGCGAACATTCCGGCGGAGTACGGCAACAAACTCGCGGGCGTTATCTCCGTCAATACACGCTCCGGTCTTGAGATTCCTGACTCCGGCAACCTGTCCGTCTCCGGCGGAAGCTTTAATACCATCGAAGGATCATTCGACTACGGCGGGCACACGCAGAGGTTCGGATACTTCGCCAGCATCGCCGCAACTAGAACCGACCGTTTTCTGGACCCGCCCACGCTTGAAAATTTTCATAACAAAGGCAAGGCGGCGAAAAGTTTTCTGAAATTCGATTATCAGCCTAGCGAGCGAAATCTCTTCCGCTTCAGCTTCTCGATTAACGGCGCGCGTTTTCAAGTCCCGAATCTGTTGGACCAACAGGAGGAGGGACAAAACCAGAGGCGAGAGACCAACGACAACATGGAATCTTTTTCGTGGCAGCACACTTTCTCACCGAACGCCGTGAGCTACCTTGCGGCGTACCAGCGTTACAACTCTGCGAGGCTCACAAGCAATACGTTGGCAACGCCTGTCTTCGCCCAACAGTCTCGCCACCACTCGAACGAAGGAGTCCTCGGCTCGCTCACCTACTTTTTCCACGGAAACACAATTAAGACCGGGTTCGAGTTCTTGCGCTTTCCCGTGACTGAATCGTTCACCTTCGCTATTACAGACCTTGCGGCGCTGCTCGAAATAGAGCCTGACCTTACGATGGAGGCGCAGGAGTTCACGCTCGCCAACCCGTTCCGCTTCAACGACCATCGCACAGGCCACGAGTTCTCCTTCTACATACAGGATCACTTGAACGCCACGCGCAATCTGACGTTTGATCTGGGACTGCGTTTCGACAGCTACCATTTTCTTGTGAAGAAGAATTTTTTGAGTCCCAGACTCGGCATGGCTTATCGCATAGAGCGAACAGGCACTGTCCTTCGCGCCGCTTACAACCGCTTCATGGAGACGCCTGCGCTGGAAAATCTGCTGCTCTCTTCCTCTGAGGAGGCGAGAATTTTCAGCCCTGCGGGTGAAGAAGGCGAGGAGACGGGCGAGCCTGTGCGTCCCAGCCGCGAATGGCAGACAGACCTTGGATTTCAGCAGCAGTTGGGACGGTATTTAAGATTCGACGCGGACTACTACTATCGCCGTCTGAAGAACCCGCCCGAAATCACTAACTTTCTTGAGACGGGGATTATCTTTCCGGCAACGCTCGCGCGCAGCCGCTCGCAGGGCGTCGAGACCAGACTTGATCTTGCGCCCGTTCACGGCTTCTCAGGTCTCCTGAGCTACACGAACCTGCACATCTACGGCTTCGCGCCCATCACCGGAGGTCTTTTCTTAGGTGAAGCGGTTGATCTGCTTAGTCGCAGCGGCCAGAGAATCCGCATTGAAGAAGACCAGCGCAACACAGCCGCTTTTGAGTTGATGAACAACAGGCTACCGGGTCATCTCTTCATCGAGTTCACAGGCAGACACGACAGCGGCTTCAGCGTAGAGCTTGAGCCGGACGCTATGCGCGATGAGTTTGCCGCAGAGTTTCCCGCGAAGATTCTTGATGAGGTGAACTTCGAGCGCGGCTTTGTCAGGCCGCACACGGTCTTGAACATTTCAGTCGGCAGACAGTTCAACTTCAACGACCGCGTTTCCCTGTCCGGCCAATTCAACATAGAGAACCTTGCCAACAAGTTCTATCTCATCACGTTCGAGAGCGTTTTTTCGGGCACGACTGTGGGAAGACCTCGCACCTACAGCGGGAGGATCAATCTCAGTTTCAGATAAAGTGCTGCTAGCTTTCACCGGGACAGGTCTCCGCGTCGTTGAAACTACGAGTGCGGGTAGTATTTGTCTGCCACAGCCAATCTCTCCAATCGCTTTCGGCTTGCCATCTACGACGTTTATCCGCTCCATAGAACCCTGACATCTTTAATCGTAGAAGTCGCGCAAGGTACGCGATGATAAAACGATTAGAGTCTGCGCTAGCAGACGACAGACGTTTATTCTCTTTACAAATACCAGTACGCTTTGCCTCTGCCGTCTGCTAGCGCAGTCTCCGACTATTTTTTTCATCCTTTACCCCAGACTCCGCCTTCGGCTTCGTCAGGGGCTTTACTCTATCCGTCTGCTGACGCAGACTCTGTTGCCGCTCTTTCTCAAACATCATTCTGCGTAACATCAGATACTAAGTGGCTATTTGAGCGCGTACACTATACGCTCCGTCACGTAGTGCATAACTGCAAGCGTTCTTGGATTCGCGGCAGAAGTCACTATGATGAAGACCAGAAAAGCATAAACCCACTTTAGAAGTTTGACCTTTCCAATCGAGGCGGGGCTAGTCTGGGGAATCCCTGCTAGATTTATTAAGTTCCGCACGCGACCTTCTACGCCGTGCTCTTCTCCCACAAGAAATGCGCCCGCAGGCATTGTAGGCCGTGCGCCTACTGGAACAAGTCTGGCAATCTTTACGAGCGCCGAGGCCAGATCGAGCGCAACTCTTTCGCCAGCGCAAGCTGTGTATTCGTCCGCCGTAGCTTCAGCAGCTTCGCCCCAAGCGTGATCTAACGCGCGGCCTGACGGAACCATTACGAGCGCGTCGCGGCACGCACGCATCAGTGCGCGCTTCAGATTATCGCGCGCTTTAAGATGTCCTCTTTCGTGAGCAAGGCTTGCGGCCAACTCTTTAGCGCTGAGCGAATCTATCAGGTAGCTTGCTATGAACAGTCGCGGTCGGAATGTGCCTACAACAGCGATGACAGGGAAAGCGTGCTCAAGGCGGAACGCAGGAATCGTTATCCCTTCAAGCTCTACGCGCTCGGAATGCGCCAGCCAGTCTTCCAAAAGCCTTCGCGTGGCGAGCCATGCAGATAATCCGCGCCACGAAGCCAGTATAAGACCGACGATTGCGAACAGAGCCAGAATCGCAAGCTTCACGCTCACACGCTCTTGTGTGACGAGCGGCTCATAAGCCAGGTAAGAAGGGACTAGCAGCGCGACGACAAATGAGATTGAGAGCGCTGCGGGCGACGTGCGCAGTATGAAGAGAGTTTGAGCGCGAGCATGAGCAGACCATTTTAGCGCGCGTCTTGAGATAAGACGCCAGACGCCTACTGCGAGCGTGGAGACAAGAGCATTAACGCACAGCAACGCAGCGAGCGCGAGCGAGATTCCCAGAAAATCGTACATGCCAATCATCTCTCACGCTCCAACTCTCTGCGCTTCTCACGAACGAGCCTCTCAAGCTCGTCCAGCAGAGCGCGGTCGCGTTCGCTCACGGTCTCAACGATGCATGCCAGCAGGGGCTTGACCGAGACCGCTCCATGACCAAGAAGACCGTCAATCACGTCCTCGCGTATCTCCTGCTCAAACTCTGCGCGCGTCAGTCGCGGCGAGTAAAGAAAAGCCCGCCCGTCCTTGCGCCTCTCTAAAAGACGCTTCTTGTAGAGACGGTCAAGCGTCGTCATCAAAGTGGTGTAGGCTATACGCTCGTCGAAGAGAAGGTAAACGTCGCGCACGCTCATCTCGCCGCGCCGCCACGATTCTTCCATCAACTGCCGCTCAAGTTTTCCTAGCGCTTTTGTGACGGCCTCGCGCGGGCGCAAGTAACCACGAAGCCGAAATCTTGGAGCTTTCATACGCGTGAGTTTAGTCATTCCCCTTTGGTGAAGTCAAAAGGTAAAAGTAAAAAGGCAAAAGTAAGAACAAAGCCTTCGCCTCTGATTTTTAATTTTTAATTCACGCCTGCAAGGCGTGCCTTCACTTTTGCCTTTTACCTTTTTACTTTTGCCTTCTTCAGCTTGCCTTTTTACTTTTGACTTTTTCTCTCTTTCGCGTTTCGCGTTCGGAGCGCTTTCGAGTTATCATAATGGTTTGCAGCCGCCGCCGGATTCTTCACCGTAGAAGCTGGCAGCCCAGTTTTGTAAGCCATGAACCAAGAAGCCATAGAAGTGCGCGGGGCGCGCGTCAACAATCTCAAGAACATCTCGTTCTCTATTCCTATAAACCAGATGACAGTAGTCACAGGCGTGAGCGGCTCAGGGAAATCCTCGCTCGCCTTTGACACCATCTACGCCGAAGGCCAACGTCGTTACGTCGAATCGCTCTCGGCCTACGCTCGGCAGTTTCTAGAGAGAATGGACAAGCCGGACGTTGACGAGGTGCGCGGCATTGCTCCTGCGATTGCGATTCGCCAGAAAAACTCAACGCGCAACCCGCGCTCGACCGTTGGCACGCAGACGGAAATTTACGACTACCTCAGATTGCTCTACGCTCGAACTGGAATCACGTACTGCCGCGTCTGCGGGCGCGAAGTTCGGCGAGACTCGCCCGAATCCGC
>MNJR01000134.1:0-1489 GCA_001920415.1 Acidobacteria bacterium 13_1_20CM_3_53_8
AGCGCCGAGAGGCTGGCCTCCGGCCTCCTGCTCTTCAAGATAGAGAGGGAGCAAGGAATCGCCTTCCCCGGCAACCGCCTGCTCAGAATCAGTTGCGATTACGGGACAGGGAGCGCGGGCATCGGGCTGTTCCTGCACAGGCTGATGACGAGGGGGGGTGGAGATTTCGTGTTGGATGAACTTTTCGAGAGGGACCCGGCGCAGAAGTTATGCCACGTGTGACCCTAAGTCCTAGCTTGGGCTTCGATACCGGACAGCTATGCTGAATCCATCCGAGCCGGTCAAAGATCCTCATCAAGCTTCTTCACAGGAGCCTCCCTCCAAGCGCGCGCCACGGGGCGGATTGATTGCGGCTGGCTGGCTGAGAAGAATCTTTTACGTCATAGAGGATCATAAATCGGCTTTTCTCACCGCCCTGCTTCTCGGCCTCCTGTCGAACGCCTTCATCAGCCTCGCCAACCCGCTGGCCCTCAAGTATCTGTTCGACGAAGGAATCATCCGCAAGAACTTCGGTTTATTTACGGCCCTGAGCGTCGCCTTCGTCGCGATCTTCACGCTCTGGCGGCTGGGGGTGCTCTCGTACAGGCTGTTCGTCCAGCGGGTGAAGAACAAGATTCTCGTGAGCTGGTCTCTCAAGATGCTGCGCCGGTACTACAATATCCCCTACAGCGAAATCATAACGAGAGACAACGGTTATTTCCTCTCCAGGGTGTACGACGAGATCTCGACGACGGTCTTGCCCGTCGTGGATTGCGCCCTCGGCCTGTTCAATTCGATCATCTCTTTCACCGTCGCCTTAGGCGTGGTGCTGTTCTTGTCCTGGAGGGCGACCCTGGTACTCATCTGCGTGATCCCGATCGTGTACCGCCTGTCGCGTCGCTTCGGGGCGAAGATCAAAAAGGAGTCGAAACTGGAGAAGGAAGAGGAAGCAAAGTTACGCGGAATCTTGGGCAGGGCACTTGGCTCTTACAAGGTCACTAAGACATTTAACCTGTACGACGGAATTTACGCCAAGACCTCCGCGCAGGCGGGTAGGTTTATAGATGTCCTTTACGCCAGATTCAAGACGAGTACGATCTACCAGTCGCTCGGCGGGATGTTCATGTCCTACGCGGAGACAGCGGTGATGATTGCCGCCGGGTATGAGATTCTGGCCGGGAGAATGACCTTCGGCGGCTTCATGGGGTTCATGAATGCCTTCTGGCTGGTGATCGGAGCCTCAAAGGACATGTTCGAGCGGATCCCCGAGATGTCAAGAATCGTGGGCGCGATCGAAAGGTTGGTCGAGCTTCAAGAGCTGGAGGCGCGTCAAACGAACTTTAGCTACGGCGACGAGGTCAAGCTCGAGGATGTCAGCTTCGCCTACAACGATCACAAAGTTTTACGGAACTTCAACCTGAAGACAAAGCGTGGGGAAAAAGTTCTCATCGTAGGGCCGAACGGAAGTGGTAAGAGCACATTGGCCCACCTCATGGCGGGATTTTTATGC
>MNJR01000134.1:1554-9082 GCA_001920415.1 Acidobacteria bacterium 13_1_20CM_3_53_8
CTATTATGGATAACGTGAGTTTCGAGCGACTCAATGACAAGAGACCGTTATTCGAGGAGCTTGCGGAGGATTTCGGCCTGACGGAACAACTCGACAAGGACCCGGCTGAACTCTCAGCCGGGCAGAGGAAGAAGCTCGAACTCATTATGGGTCTGCTGAAAGACGCCGACGTGTATATATTCGACGAGCCTTTGGCCGGTGTTGATGTCGGGAGCAAAGAGAAGATCATCAAGGCGCTCTTTCAAAAGACGCAAGGGAAAACCTTAGTAGTCATCATGCACGGCGACGATCAATTTCATCACCTGTTCAATCGGGTAATCCAATTATGACGGGATGTGATAATGCAAAGGCTCCGGCATGACATACGGTACGGCCTGCGTTTGCTGCTCAAGGGACGCATACTCACCCTGGTCGCAGTGATCACTTTGGCTCTCGGCATCGGCGCTAACACGGCCATTTTTAGTGTCCTCGACGCCACCGTGCTGCGCCCGCTGCCTTATCAACACCCAGACCGCCTCGTGATGGTCTGGGACACCTTCGATTCGAGCCAGAGTGTTATCTCGTCAGCCGATTTCTTGGACTACCGGGAACAGAATCAACTCTTCGAGGGGCAAGCGGCGGCCTTTGAGCCTTTCGACTACGACCTGATAGGCAATGGCGATCCTGAGCGGATCACAGGCTATCGGGTCTCAGCCAACCTCTTCGACGTGCTTGGTGCCAAAGCCCATATAGGACGCACCTTCTTACCGCAGGAGGATCAACCGGGTGCCCCGCCAGTTATCGTTATTAGTTACAGGCTGTGGCAGCGTCGGTTTAATAGCGATCCTAATATTTTAAGTCGAACGCTCACACTCAACGAGCAGAGTTATAGCGTCGTCGGCGTGATGCCCCCGGGCTTTAAGTTTCCCCCGCCTCTTCCCTTCGGCAGCCAGACCTTTTTCGTCGAAGCGGATATGTGGTCACCCTTGGTAAGTAAGGAGTTAAAACCACAGGATCACCGCCTCTTCGCGCTGGCGCGGCTCAGGCCGGGCGTCTCGACGCAACTGGCCTCAGCGCAACTGAGTTCCATCGCAGCGCGGCCCGAGCAGAACCATCCGAAGAATACGAGGGCGGCTGTCGTCCCACTGGAGCAACAAGCTGTTGAGCATGTTCGACTCATCCTTTTCGTTCTTCTAGGCGTCGGCGGCGTTGTCATGTTGATATGCTGCGCCAACATTGCCAACCTCCTGCTGGCCCGCGCCATCTCGCGCGAGAGGGAAATCGCGATTCAGATAGCCATCGGCGCAAACCGAGGTCATATTATCAGGCAGTTGTTGACCGAAAGCATGCTGCTTTCGCTGGTAAGCGGCATGCTCGGCCTGCTGCTGGCGGTGTGGGGCGTGGATCTGCTGTGGACGATGACGCCGCAGGATGTACGTTACTTCGACCATGCCCATCTCGACATGAAAATCCTCGGATTTACGATCGGCATTTCCATGCTTACCGCCTTCGCCTTCGGGCTTATACCGGCCTTACAATCTTCCAGGTCCCCGCTGACAGAAATACTCAAAGAAGGTCGGGCTGCCGGAACTTCCATCAGCCGACGCCGATGGCGGGGCTTTTTAATCGTCACGGAAGTGGGACTGGCGTTGGTGCTGCTCACGGGCGCGGGCTTGCTCATCCGGAGCTTAACTCGACTGCTGCATACCGATCTCGGATTTAACCCGAACAATGTTTTGACGATGAACATCTCGCTGCCCGCGACGAGATACCCGGAAGGCACACAACAAACGGCCTTCTTTGACAAACTACTGAGCAATCTTGAGAGACTGCCCGGCGTGCAATACGCAGGCACAATCGAGCAGTTGCCAATTGCGGGGGGGCGACTGCGCACCAGGGTGCTGCTTGAGGGGTATCCCGAACCAGCCAGCCCCTCAGAAGCAGCGCAGGTGGAATGGTACACGGTGACGCCGAATTACTTCCGCGCCATGAACGTGCCTCTAATGAGAGGACGCTTTTTCGACAGCCGAGACACGAAAGATGCGCCGCAAGTCGTCGTCATCAGCGAGGCCATGGCGAGCAAATATTGGCCCGGTGAAGACCCAATAGGCAAGCGTATCCGACTTCAACGCTCCACCAAGGGCGGCAACATGGAGTGGGGGCCTTCGGTCTCAATCGTCGGAGTAGTGGGAAATGTCAGGCGCAGAGTAGAAGTCGATCCGGCCCCGACAATCTACCTCACGCAACCACAGAACCCGAGCCCTGAAATGGCCGTCGCTATTAGAACCGTTTCCGACCCGGAGAGTATAGCAACGGCTGCTCGCAAAGAAGTTTGGGCCTTGGACGGGAATCTGGTCGTGACCCAGGTTCGGCCTATGACACAGACCGTTTCAGAGGCAGAAGCACAACCTCACTTCCGAACTCTCATCCTAGCTATACTTGCCGCCATCGCCCTGCTGCTAGCGGCCATCGGCGTTTACGGCGTGATCTCTTATTCAGTCACTCAACGCTCGCATGAGATAGGAGTTCGCATTGCTCTCGGTGCTCAGCCACGTAATATTTTCAAGCTGATTATCGGGGAGGCGCTGATCTTGGCTTTGATAGGAGTAGCCGTAGGATTGCTCTCTGCTTACGCCCTGACTCGTATCCTCTCCAGCTTTCTGTACGGTATCAGCGCCACCGACCCTGTAACCTTCATCGGCGTTTCGATCCTGCTCATAGGAGTAGTGCTGATAGCCAGCTACATTCCCGCCCGGAGGGCTACAAGGGTAAACCCAATGGCGGTTCTGCTACACGAATAGCTCACGTCCAGGCTCATGCGTTTGTCTGTTCGATCATAAATGGCTCTGGCGTTACTAAGTTAATGCGCATTCAAGTTGTAAGCGCAATCGGCTTCCGATAGAAGGATATCTGAGTGAGCCAACTGCCGCCCAGATTCCTCCGATGTCGCCGATTTATATACCGCCTTCTTTTTAAGTTTTCAGGATGCGACACCATGAGTCGAACATTATTTCTTTGCCCTGTATGTCGGAGCAGCAACGTGTCCGTTGAAGCGACTGGAGGCAAGCCGCATCAACTCAGCGGTGCGTGCCGGGCGGGTGGCTGCCGTTGTGAAAGAGTTGACGAATGAAGACGGCGAACGGGTCTGGATTTTGTAGGGCGGTGTCGGGAGTCATGGTCGCGTAGCCGGTATGAAATTCGTAAATATCCTGGGTCATGTTATTAGGTTGAGGAGCGCCGCTGAGACCCGACGCGTGCCCCGCCTCGTGAATGACCGTTGTGTGGCGACGGATGTCATCGCGGCTTGAAAACCACCCCGGACAAAGATGAATCTCGGCGTTACCGCCCGTCCCGTAAGTGAATGCGTCAGGAGTCTGCCCGGCGGCATTCGGGTTACAGATACATTTGAATTTATCCGCGGGCAGAGTGTCGATGATCGTTTTAATCTGGGTCAGCCTGGCGGCGATGCGCGTGACGAGGGCCGGGTCGTTGGTGTGGAAGTTGGCGTTCAAGGCGTTGGCGACAATCGTGTGAGCCTCCGGCGTGTCCGTGTTCTGCTGGTAAGCCGAAAGTTTGGTGATGGCGGCGTTGACCCAGCCCTGCGCGGTCGTCCGGTGGGCCGAGATGTCCGCCGCCTGCTGCGGGGTGCAGGGGGTCGTGCCGGGCGCCGGGCCGGAACTCTGACAGCCCGCCGCGAGCAGCCCGCTAACGATAATGATTATTACGCACACGGCCTCACAGCGCTGCACGCCCGGCGTCAACAGCGGAGTCACACGCAAACCTCCGGGGAGCGCGGAAGCCTGCGCGACGGACGGTGTGCCCTGCCCTTGCGGCGCTAAATCTGACTGTCCAGCCGTTGACCAGTCGATCCTGCCGAAGAGTTCCGTCAGGCTCTTTTCCGAATCCCCCGGGTTAATCTCATTCTTTTTCGGGTCTGCGTCGAAATCTAACGTAAGCCCTTCGCCGTCCGTGCCGCGGGCTTGCTCCAGACGCGGCAGGAAGGACTGTAGCTTGGCCGCCAGGCGACTAATCTTTCCCGCGCGGGCCGGATCGAGGTTGGGGTCGGCCAGCGTCCCCGCCGCCGCGGAGAGAGCGAAGTTGACAGCCGAGATGGTCTCATCAACCGTGTAGCTCTTCGCAGCCGATTCGAGGCTTCGGGCCTTCTGCACGGCGGAGTCAGTCTGCCCGGCCCGCTGCTGTAGGACGTGTGTGAGTTCGTGAGCCAGCAACCTCTTCCCGGACTCGGTCTCCGGCCTGTACTGCCCGGCGCCGAAGACGACCTCGCTCCCGACCGTGTAAGCCCTCGCGTTGATCGCACGGGCCGACTCCGCCGCCGACGTGTCGGCGTGAATATGCACGTCGCCGAAGCCATGCCCGAAGCGCGATTCCATGAAGGCGCGCGTGGCCGGGTCGAGCGGCTGGCCGGAGGAGGCGTGCGTGTGTTGCGGGCCGGGGCGGGCAGTGGCGTTCTCTTCCGTCCCGTCACGCTGAAGTTGTAGGCGGTCTTCCTTACGCCCCCCGCACTCGGCGCAATGACCCGCCCCCGTTGACGGACTTTGGCACGCGCAGGCTCTTTGAGGCTGAAGCCCGTGGGGGCTAGCGCTCTCGGCTTCGTCGGGAGGTGAGGGCGGGCCTGCCGCCCGCATCACACGCTCGGCCAACGCGTCCGCCTCTCGCTCGTAAGGGTCTGCGGACGCGCCGACAGACAGTTTGGGCCGGACGGCTGCCGGGCGCGTCGCCAGCGCTTGCCAGACCGGGTTGAGAGCGTGCACGCCCTTCCCGCCGGGCGAAGGGTCGCGCCGCTTGGCCTTCTCCCCGGCAGGTCTCTTCGTCAGTTCAGAGTTTTGTAGGGCGAACATTAAATACCCGTTGATTGCCGCGTCGGCTCGTTAGAGTCGGACGGCTGGCGCGATCACTCAACTCCGCACCTCTTCAAGTGAAGGCGACCGAATTCAGGTGTCCATTTTCAGGGCGGACGCTATACCTTTAAGACATCACTGTCAATAGAAAACATCTGCTTCTCAACAGTATCAAACAACGTCCTCCCATCTAAGTGAGGTTGCCGATTTAGGCGCTCCGGTTCGCAACTTCATTGTTCGTAGACACGCGTAACTAAACCGAAGTCCTCGACTCTGAACTAACGCCCGTGTGAATCTTTCGGGATGCACACGGGCGTTACCTTTTTACTCCACGGCAGTACCGACTGAATCGCCGTCCGGCCATCTCCATACGTCCGACATCTAAACAGTCCCGCCAAATTAGTTCTAAACCACCCCCAATGAGCTTGAGACTTTTTCCGGCGTTCTCTAAAATCAGCGCGGCCCTTCAATGAATAGATTTATGAGCAAACACTCACGAGCAAACGAGCAGAAATTCTTTGACGCCTTGCGCGACATCTTTGTCGGCGCGCGAATTGAAGGCGAGAGCGGTTATATCAACTTGATGCGCATCAAGTCGCGCTACTACACCGAAGGTGTCTTTCCGCGATTGCAGGAGAAGATTGACGAAGAGTTGCAAACGTTTCCGGCCTTTCGGGAAGAGCTTTTCGACAAACTGTATAGCTTTTTCAGACGCTATTTCAGCGAAAGCGGCTCGATCTATTTCCGGCATACACCCTATTACCAAGACATTTACGAGCGCATCTACACGGACGACCGCGACGTGATGCTTTTCTGGAAGACGCAGAATCTTTATTACGTCAAGACGGACAGGCTCTTCCGCACCATGACCTTGAATTTAGAGGACGCGCCCGATCAGAAATTCGCGTCTGACGCTTCGGCGGTTGAAAGAAAGTCTTTCAACTTCGACGCCTCCGGCTTGCAGAACAAGCGGAATAACGAAAAGCGCAGTTTGATTTTCGAGTACAAAGGCAAAGCCGACGATGAGACTTTGAAGTTTGCCGTGCAGTACACGGAAGGCGGCAAGAAAACGAAGACCGACGAGATTTTGAAGGCCATCAAAAGGGACGGCGTGGCGGTCAGCGAAGATCAATTGACGCGCGCCTTTCGTCTGTTCGAGCGGCAATCGGAGGTTGATTTCTTCATCAACAAAAACGCCCAAGCGTTTCTCGAAGAACAATTCGATTTGTGGATGTATCAATACCTTTTCAAACGCGAATCGGATTGGACGGACAGGCGCATCGGGGAGATGCAAGCCTTAAAGCGTGTGGCGCGCAGCATCATCGCGTTTATCTCGCAGTTTGAAGATGAGCTTGTGCGTATCTGGAATAAGCCGAAGTTTGCGCTGCGCTCGAATTACGTCATCACGTTTGACCGTGTGTTTACCCGGAGCGAAGAGGCGGCGAGAAAACTGCTCGCGCACGAAAACATCGATGCGCAAATCGCCGAGTGGCGTGAACTCGGAATGATTGACGAGCAGTTTACGCTTGAGAGCATCTTCCGCAAAGCCGAGGAGGCCGCGCCGAAAACGAAAAAGAAGCGAGCCAAACAAGCGGAAACCTTGTCGTTCGAGACGGACGCGGGCGCGTCGGAAAACGAGGCGACTGAAGCTGCCGATGCGCTGCCGGAGCTTTCCGCCAAGTATCGCTATCTGCCCTTTGACACGAAGCATTTCAAATCGCTGGAACTTGAGATTCTGTCTCTGTTCGATAACTTGGACGAAGAACTCGACGGGCGACTTATTCACAGCGAAAACTATCAGGCTCTCAACACGCTGAAAAACAAGTTTCGTGAACAGGTAAAATGTATCTATATTGACCCGCCCTACAACACAGAATCATCGCCAATCGCATACATTAACAATTACAAGCATAGCTCTTGGCTGACTCTGGTTTCACAAAGCCTTGATTCCGCAAAACAAATGTTAAGCGAAGAAGGGTTGCAAATAGTCGCTATCGATGACGTAGAGTTACGCTTTCTGATGGTCATGTTAGACCAAAGTTTTGCGCAGGAAAATTACATCACTTGCATTGCCACGCTTTGCAATCCGCAAGGTCGCGTTGCGAATAAAGTTTCTAAAACATCGGAATATCACTTGGTGTATGCGAAGAACATTGAGAAGGTCGGGAATTTGTTTGTTGACAAAATTGAAAACAAACGAAACTTAACGCCCTTCAAAAGAACGGGCACAAACTCAAGACGGGATAAAAGACCGCTGCGTTTTTATCCGATTCTTGAAAAAGAAGGAGTCTTATCGCTGCCGACAAAAGAAGAATATCAAGCCTTATATGACAGAGACGGCAAAAAATTCAATGACGATTTTCTCGACCAACTTATTCAAAAATACGAAGCCGAAGGGTTTCATGTCATTCTACCGAAATTAGAAGACGGAAGTTATCTGGTTTGGCAGAGAGAGTACGAAAGGGCTAAACGTGAAATAGCCAGCTACACTTATAAAAACGGCTCGGTCTATACGCCCGGCTTTGAACAGGAAATTCCAAAGACTTGCTGGACAGCATCACTTTTTGCAAATCCCGAATACGGAACGGAGTTGCTAAAAAATATCATTAAAAACGACGAAGTTGTTTTATCGGAAAACACTGCCAAGAGCATCTATACCGTCGAGCAAATGATTAAGATGAATGATGATT
>MNJR01000076.1 GCA_001920415.1 Acidobacteria bacterium 13_1_20CM_3_53_8
TGATGTTGACGAATCCGAACACGCTCGGACTCTTTGAAAGAAACATCAAAGAGATTTGCGAAATTGTTCATGCGGCGGGCGGGCTTGTTTACATGGACGGCGCGAACATGAATGCGCTCGTAGGCGTTGCGCGTCCCGGCGACATGGGCGTGGACGTGATTCACTTGAATCTTCATAAAACATTCTCGACTCCGCACGGCGGCGGCGGCCCCGGCTGCGGCCCATGCTGCTGCACGCGAGCGCTTGAGCCGTACCTTCCAGTGCCTCGCGTCGTCAAGGATGTAGAAAGTTTTAAGCTGGATTTCGACCGCCCGCATTCGATTGGGCGCGTGAAAGCATTTTATGGCAACTACGGAATGATGCTGCGCGCGCTCGCATACATTCAGACGCACGGCAACGACGGATTGCGCGAAGCTACGGAGGCAGCCGTCTTGAATGCGCGTTACATTGCGCACGGTCTTTCGGCAGATTACGAAAAGCCGTTCGATGCGCCGCCCATGCACGAGGTCGTTTTCACGGACAAGCGGCAATCCAGAAAAGGCGTTCACACGCTCGACATAGCAAAGCGTTTGATTGATTACGGCTTTCATCCTATGACCATCTACTTCCCGCTGATTGTTCAGGGCGCAATGCTGATTGAGCCTACGGAATCTGTGGGGAGACAGGAACTGGATCAATTCATTGACGCCATGCGCTCGATTGCGCGCGAGACGCAGGAAGACCCGGAGCTTGTACGCAACGCCCCGCACACCACACGAATCGGTCGCCTTGACGAAGCCGCCGCCGCGCGCAAGCCTGTTCTCAGATGGAAGCCTAAAGAAGCTGCGAGCGCAGCATAAAGAGAGGCAAAAGGCAAAAGTAAAAAGGCAAAAGTGCGGCGGAAGCCAATCTTTTTAATAAACGGCGGCGTCACTAACGCGCCGCCCGCCGACTTCGCGAGCGGGGTATTAACCCCGCTCTTGACCAGAGGGAACAGTGTTCCCTCTGGACTCCCTTAATTTCTAATCGGCGACCCCGCAGCAAGCTGACGGGGAATTTAAGATTAAAAGTGGTTTCAGCATTCCTTTTGCCTTTTACCTTTTTACTTTTGCCTTTCTTCTGCCTTCTATCTCTTGCCTTATTATTGTAATATCTTTGCTAGAGGCGACCACCGATGAGACCGCTTGGGATGTTTGCAGGACGGTCGCACCGAGTCGCCTGATTTAGTCTTAGAAAGTTTTCTGTAATGGCGAGCGGTATTGTCATACACATTTCTGCCGGCGACGAGAGACACACAGAAGTCCTCTCATCAGATCGCATACGAATAGGAGCGGGCGAAGATTGCGACCTGCGGCTGCGCCCTTCGGCACTACCAAAGGGCGCGAACCAATCCGCGCTGCTCATAGAACTTTCCCGCTCGAACGGTTTCTATCGCATCACGGATTTCAACCGCGAGTTGAAACTCACCTACAATGGCGCGCCGCTCGACGCTGAAGTTAAGATTGATGACGGCGACGAGCTTCGTCTGGATTCCACAGACCTTGCGATGCACTTCTTCCCCATTCGCTCGCTCCCTGCTGTCATTAACCAGAGGCACGAGCCGATTGTCGCGCCGTTCATAGAACATGCTGCTATTGAGTCAACGGCGACGACGCGCCGCGATGATGCGAAAGTTTTCCTGCGAGAGTTCACGCGCGAACTCGTTCGTGAGATTAATCCCAGCACCAAGATTATTTCTCTCGCAATCGCTGTGCTTTTAGTATTCGGCGTCCTCTACATAGGCTTTTCAATCTTCTCAATGTACACGGAGATGAAGCGCAGCCGTCAGGCCGCTGAAGAGCAGCGCTCGCAACTTCAGCAATTGCAGAAGCAGGCCGGGGACACGGGCGCGCAAATCTCTGCCTTGGATCGCAAGAACCAGGACATTCTAGGAAGTCTCTCTCTTGCCCCGAAACTCCGCACGGATTTCGGTGGAGGCGTATGCCTAATCTCAGGCTCCTATATTTTCGTTGAGACGGGAACGGGTCGCCCTCTTCGCTATCCTGAGACGCAGACCAACGAGGAGGGCGCTGTCATTCAGAGCGGCAACGAGCCTGCGCAGTTGACGCCAGAAGGTCATGGTGTCGTAGCGGAGTTTGAGTTCGTCGGCACTGGTTTTTACGTTGGCGATGGTTACGTCTTGACGAACCGCCACGTAGCACAACCCTGGCAAGTGGACGAGCGTGCGCAGAGTTTGAGCGGAAGCGTTAGCGGTCAGCCTCGTCTGAAAAAGCTTATGGCATTCTTTCCTAATCATCAGCAACCCATCCCGCTTAAATTCAAACAGGCCGCGCAACGCGATGACCTTGCCGTCTGTCTGCTGGACATGCCCGAACCACCTACGGACATTTCCATCCTTCCGCTCGACAGAGATTCGGATGCTGCTGCGGTCGGCAAGGCCGTAGTGATGATGGGCTATCCGTCGGGGCCTGATCGTCTGCTGGCGCTTCTTGATGATACGGAAGCGCGCAGCATACAGGCGCGATACGGCTCGTCGCTCGAATCGCTTTTGGGTTATCTGGCGGAAAGAAATCACATTCAGCCGCTAACAACTCAGGGGCACATTACAGACCTTGACGTGCGCAGAATCGTTTACGACGCACGCACAGCGGAGGGCGGTTCGGGCGCGCCGCTTTTCGGTCAATCTGGCCGCGTCATAGGCGTCAACTTCGCAGTCTTTACAGAAAACTCCGCCTCTAACTTTGCGGTTCCAATCCGCTACGCCTTCACACTTCTTGAGCGCGCAGGATGGAAGCCGCCTGAGCCACCCACCAACGAACAGAACGAGACGGTCAACTCCAATCAGGGCAGCCAACACGGCACGTCCGCCACAGCGCACTAAGTGAAGGCAAAAGTAAAAAGGTAAAAGGCAAAAGGAATGCTGAAACCATCTTTTATTAAAAGATTGGCTTCCGCCGCACTTTTGCCTTTTTACTTTTGCTTTTTGCCTTTCACTTTTGACACAGCAACCTGAATCACTGTAACCTTGACCTTTTTGCAAAGAGGCGAAAACTTTCGATTTTTCATCTGAGTGCGCTTCCACTATTTTCAACAGGAAAGTTGCGAACCGATTTGTCAGCATCTGTAGAGATTGTTAGTCAGGCGAGCGCACAGCCCGCCCTTTTCACAATGCGCCGCGAGCGCACGGCCAGCCGCGCTTTAATTATAGCGGCTCTGGCTCTGCTGGTTATCTTAGGCTTCGGGTTTCGCGCCACACACCTCGGCGCTGAGGGCTTAAGCGAAGATGAGATGAATAAGCTCTCGGCGGTCGCGGATTATCGCGCTCATGGTCTGACTTCGGCCAACGGCGAGCATCCCATGTTGATGAAGGCAATGCTGACTGCGAGCATAGTCGCCGCAGAGCGTTGGAATTCAACTGCACTGGTCGCGTCGCATCCATCGCTTCTCGTTTCAACAGAGGCAGCGCTTAGATTGCCCGCAGCCGCATTCGGCGCACTCACTTCGATTCTCATATACCTTCTTGTCTTAGAGCTTTTCGGCGTGGAAGTCGCATTCATAGCTGCGGCGCTCTGGGCTTTCGATCCGACAGGCATAGGATTCAACCGCATCGCAAAGGAAGACACGTTTCTGCTCTTCTTCTTTCTACTCGCAAATGTCTTCTGGTTGCGCGGGCAGCGCGCAGCGGAAAGCGGAGACCCTAAGCCCCAAAAATATTACTGGGCGACAGCTGCGGCTTTCGGCGCGATGATGGCATCGAAATATTTGCCGCACCTGATTGCAATCAGCGCAAGCTACTATCACATCTATCAGGGCATCCCGCGCACGCGCTGGCGTTTGGGCAAGCGACGCTGGCTTATCTTTTTCTCCGTGATGGGCGCTGTGTTTCTACTGTGCAACCCAACGATTCTTCTGCCGGGTACGTGGCACGAGATGAGGCTTTTCGCAAGCGAGCACAGGATTACACATGACAGCTACGAGTTCATGGGCACGCTTTATCATAACCAGATAACGCTGTGGTTCAGGGGAGTGCCGTGGTATTTCTATTTCGTCTTCACCGGGGTCAAAATATCTCTGCCGGTCTTGGGCGCATTTCTCGTAGGACTCCCGCTACTCTTCCGAAAGCGCACGGGCGACGGTCGCTACTTGATTTTTTTCTGGATTCTCTTCTGGGTCTTTCCGTTATCTGTGCTCGGCGGAAAGTTCACGCGCTATTTCACTTTTGCGCTACCAATAGTTTTAATCACAGCCGCGCTCGGCATTCAATTCGCCGCGAGAGGCTTTGCAGAACTGTTTTCACGATTTTTACGGAGCGAAGGCGCGCTGAAAGCGGCGCGTTCAACCTTCGCGGCGATAGTGATAGCTTTCCCCGCTGTGGCCTCGGCAAAGGTTGCGCCGCATTATCGTCTCTTCACGAACTCTCTGGGCGGCGGAAGCAAGAATGCCGGCTACTTTTTTCCGCACGATGAATTTTACGATTCGGGCGTGCGCGATGCTGTGAATCTGATCTGTAAGCAGGCGCGCGCGGGCGCGAGCGTGGCAAGCGAAACGCCCGGACTCGTTGCTTACTACGCGCACATAGCGGGACGAGATGATCTGGTAACTATCTCGCTTTCCGACAGAGAGGCGCGGGCGCAACTGGGAGAATCGGATTTCATAATCGTCGCGCGCGGGCGTCGCTATTTCAGCAACGAGCGTCTAACAATGGAGCTTACAGAACATTCCGCTCCGCTCGCAATAATCAGGACGGGAGATGTGCCGTCCGTTCAAGTTTTCAAGCTAGACCAAAAGACAGCGTCTGTTTTTCAGGAATCGAATTGAACCTGTAGCTTCGTGCGGCAACCGATGGCTGCACTGCGCGCATCGCAAAGAAAAAGCAGGTTGCTGTGACAATCCTGAAAGTGTCATACGTTATGAAGCTTGCGCGGGGTTTGAGAGTTAAGTTAAAAATATTGTGTGAATTAGAGCAGGGTCAAAGGACAGCCGATATATGGCACGAACCTTGCTCTTAATTTTTTGCGAGCGATTGAATTTTTGGGTTTTCGACCAAACGACGTACACAGGGCTTGCTCCCACGCAGTGAATTAGCTCCACGTGGAGCAGATGTTTTCCATGAAACGAGGATGAAAAGCTATCCCTCATTGCAAAACGCGCGACGCACGTTCTGCTTAATCTTTTCTCTCCTTTTAGCGTTCGCCGCCCCTGCTACTCTAGCGCAATCGCCGCCAGCCGAGAGCGCGCAATTACACGTCTCTTCTCAAACACAGTCGAATGGATTCAGACTTGAAAGAATTCCTGTTGCTGGCGGCGCAGAACTGCTGACCATATTCGGCACGCTAGATGGGCTGCCCGCCGCAGAGAGCCAGACGAAGGAAGTGCCGCTTGTGAGCGTGCTGCGCGATACGCTCAATGATTCAAATCCGGAGAACGACCGTCTGCGCTATCTCTGGACACTTACTTACGCGCGGCCATCTTTCGGCCAGCGCATAGCCGCAGCAATTCCCTTTCTCTACAGCCGCGTCGGAAATCGTTCGCACGCGAGCGGCACGCCGCCGCCCGTTATTGATCTGGCATCAACCGGGCGCGAGACATGGAACAATATCTTCTGGCTTGCGTTGCAGAACATACTTTTCGACCCTTACGGGCTTCCCGTAAAAATCTCTTCGCGCACATACCGTCATAATCTTTCCGACTATCGCAAAGCGCACATAGTCCGCGCGCTCGCTATTCTGTCGCTCTATCAAGACTCTGTGAAAACTTCAAACGATAATGTTTTCACGCCGACCGAGATGCAGGACATTCAAGCTCGGCTGATGCTTACCGAAAGAACCATGGGCGGCATCATTGACGACATTCATCTAAGAAACTTCTTTCAGAAGCAGACGATCGTGACGCGCGACAACGCAGGGCACAACTGGGAGTTGCTGCGCCAGCGCGCCGAAAGCGAACAACTCTACTTCGAGCCGCTCGAAATGCCCGACGGATCTGCTACGCACGCGATTGTCTGGGTGGCGCGCGAAGATTTGGAAAGAAACGTGGGACGAGAATTTCACGGGCGCTTTCTGAACATATCTAATCCATGGCACGACGAGCGTCTGAAGAATTGGGACGGCTACACAGAAGTTCGCTATTTCGACGAGGACAACCGTCAGGTGGAAGAGGGAACGCGGGGCGCGCGTCGTGTAGAGATGATTCCGCTTGCGCTTTATGGATTGGATCATCCGAAGATTCCTGCTCTGCTGGTTGACTTCCGCGACCGCTTGAATCCTAAGAAGCGCGAGATGTCGCGCCGCATTATTCAGGACGTGACCAGAAATATTCTCTCGCTCTCGAAATATGGAGACCTGCCATATTTTCTAGGCCGCACGGTCTTCGATTTCGTCACCGGGCGGCGGGGCATGGACGTGAATCAGCCCTCGCGCCTGCGCACCTATTCGCAACTGAAACTGCTGCTTTCGCTCGACAATTCATTCAACCCGCAGTTTCGTGAAGAGATTGAGCGGCGGCTGGAAAGCGTTTCGCTCAATCCTATGGAGAACGATTATCAGGTTGAAGCGCAGATTGCGCGCGAGCAGTACCGGGCGCTTCTGGATTATGCGCAGCGCCCCGAAGGATTGCCCGCGCGCCTAGACCGCGACCGCCGCGCAGAGATGATGCCGCTTAATCACGGGCGCGCTGCGCAAACTTTCTTCCGCCTAGCAAACGTTATGAGCTTCGGCCTGTACACGCACTGCGAAAGCGCCACGCCGGAGTTAGAGGCGCGTCTGGATTTGAAGCGGCGCGTAGATTATCACACACGATTCTTGCGCGAAGTTGCGCGCTCAAGCCCGCGCGTTGAGATCGTCTGGAACATAGAAGACGTGCGCCGCAGTCTGCGATTTTTGAGCGAGAACGCTGCACTGAGCGGAGCGAAAACTGCTGATGCGACTGCGCTCATCTTTGCGCATACTGAAGATGAAGAGGCCAAGCAACTCTGTCTGAACAATCTTTATCGCATCAACAACGAGACGGCTAGAAGCGCGCTGCTGCGCATCTACCGCGAGCAGCCTGTTGATTCGCGCTGGCGCGCACTTTCCGCCGAATACCTGCGCAAGGCCGTGCGCGAAGACCAGCGCATCGCACCCTCAGATGCTAGAACAATCCTGAGCATGGTGGGCGGCGGGCGATGAAGAGCTTTAAGAGACGCGGGGAAAGAAGAAAGTCAAAAGTAAAAAGGTAAAAGGCAAAAGGAAGGATGAAACCAAATTTAATAAAAAGATTGGCTTCCCCTCACTTTTTACTTTTACCTTTTTACTTTTGCCTTCTTTTCATTCTACTCACTTGCTCCGCTTCGTTCGCGCAGGCGAAGCGGCTTGTTATTCTCAAGATTGATGGTTTGCCGAATGACATGGTTGACCGCTTTGTGCACGAGCGCGACCCGCAGAGCGGCAAGAGTCTTCTTCCCTGGTTCGAGGAGGTCTTTTACAAACATGGCGCTCGTGTGTCGAACTTTTACGTTCGAGGCATGAGCCTTTCTGCGCCCTCTTGGTCAATGCTTGAGACAGGCCAGCACTTACAGGTGAAAGGCAACGTAGAGTTCGACCGCCTGACGCTTCACAGCTATGATTATCTGAACTTTCTTCCCTTTTACTTCGCCAACGCTTTTGACCAGCGCGAGGACATGCCCGGCACAATAGTCCTGGATTCTATGGGACTTCCCCTTCTTGTGGATGCGTTCGGGCAGAACGAACGGCTCACCAGTTATGAACTCTACCAGCGTGGCCTGCGATGGGGTACGTTGCAGCGCGGCTTGCAAAATCGCTTCGTGCGAAGCCCGCGCGAGCTTATGGACGAGTGGACGACGGGCTTCGAGGTTCGAGATTTTGCAACCCGGCAGATGGAGCGTGAGATGATAGAGCGTCTCAACGACCCGCGCGTACACTACATGGACCTGTTCATAGTGGATTTCGACCACATAGCGCATCACAACAGAGACCGTGAGGCGCACCTTTACGCGCTTCAAAATATTGACGCAATAATCGGTCGCCTCTGGACTGCAATTCAGCAATCCCCTTTCGCTGCGGAAACTGCGCTCATCGTCGTCTCGGATCACGGCTTCAACACGGATGAGCACATTTACAGTCAGGGTTTCAATCTTGTGAAGCTGCTTGGAAGCACGGAAGGCGGCGGGCATCACGTCATCACTAAGCGACGGCTGTTGCTTGATTATTCGATTAAGGGCATCTATCCGTTCACCCCTTTGATTACGACGACGACGCAAGACTCCTGCTATCTGAAAGGCCAGAGCGCGGATTACCCTACGGCGCTTCTTGATTTTGACGGGAACGAGCGCGCAGGTCTTCATTTGCGCGATAGCGACTTGAACGTGCTGCACATTCTTCTACAAGAATTAAAGCGTCAGGACATTTCGGCTGATTTGAGGCGGGCGATGACAGATAGCTTCTTTCAGACTATTGATAGAAGAAGAAGCGAATGGTCACAAGAGCTTTCGGAGATGCACGAAGAACTGGGCGCACTTCATAGAGCTATT
>MNJR01000121.1 GCA_001920415.1 Acidobacteria bacterium 13_1_20CM_3_53_8
CAGGGAAACGCAACGCAGGTATGCCGTTGGTCCTGGAAGGCGATATGACATGGCAAAACATGTCACTGTCGCCGTATGAGCTTGATTGGCTCCAGAGTCGAGAGTTGAACACCCGCGAGATAGCAGCGATCTTTGATGTAGCGCCAGAGTTGATCGGTGATAGTGCAGGAAAAACCTTTGCTAACGTCGCTGAAGCAAGGGCAGCGTTGTATACCGAGAATGTGTTACCTAAGATGGACCGCGTACGGGATCAAGTCAACTCCTGGTTAGTCCCGATGTATGATGACCTCAAGAATAAAACCGCATACTTCACCTATGACAAAGAGGATATCGAAGCTCTTGCAGCGATGTATCAGGCGCAGTTGACAGCGAAGAGCGAGAGGTTCACCAATCTCTGGAACAGTATGCAATGTACCCTTGACGAGGCCAGAGAGGGGCAAGGGCTCGACAAGCTCCCTGGCGGCAAGGGTAATATCTTTAAGATCGCTGGAACCGTAACACTTGTGCCCGCCGACAAGATCGATGAATACGCTGAAGATAGCGTAAGTAGCCCTGAGCTCCCAATGCCACCACAATTGCCTGCTCCAAATACAACGACGGTCCAGGAAATCCCTCAAAATGGCAATGGTATAGTAGCTCCGTCCACACAACAGAATAACAATGCTTCTTCAATGAATAACACTGAGAAGCAACGTAGAAGCACTGTCCGCTCAAGAAAAACATTGGTTGCCGCCAATTACAAGGTTTGGCATTGCGCGTCAGGGGCATGTGAGTTTTGCCTGGAGAATGATGGTGTGATGGTTGCTATTGATGAGCCTTTCCCCAATGGCGTCAACGAACCAGGTGATTGCCATAAGTTCTGTAAATGTGAAGCAACAGTCCTCGCCGTTCCCGATGAAAGCGACATCGCGAAACTGAGCATTGCAGCCCTCATCGAGGCTTACACTGTAGAACGCATCGCCAGTCGACATGATGCAGACGTGGCAGCGCAGCAAGCAGCGGACGACGACGAAAAATTGAGAAGGCATCGATACAGCCATGATCGATCATCACATCAAAAAGCTCTTGCGCTCTTTGCGACTGACGAAAGATATTTGCGATTGCGCGCGTTGTCAATACCATCGCAAACGTATGCTCAAAAAAGGCACAATGGTTTACTTGCACCGAGGACCATACAGCATCCCACTCCGAAGGCACATGGAACGGCACTAGAGGCCGATGCGCTCTCTGACTCACACAAGGATCGCCGACGACGACGAAGCGATTACCGCGATTTCATTGAGAGGTACACGTAGATGCCGCCGACAGCCATGCTTGCAAGAGCAATAGAGTATAAAAACTTTCCTTTTGAGTTGAAGTCTTTTGATGAGGAACAAGGAATCATCACTGGGTATCTCAGCACTTTTGGGAACATCGATGAGCAAAAGGACCGCGTGTCCAAAGGAGCTTTCAAGAAGACAATTCAAGAGGCCAAGGCACGTACAAAGAATGGGCGACGTTTCCTTTACCCCATGTTATGGTTCCATTCCCCCGACCAACCTATAGGCGGCGTGAAAGACGCTTTGGAAGATGAGCATGGCCTCCTTATCACAGCACAGCTAGACATTAGCACTAATGCACAAGGCATGCCCAATAACCAAATAGCTACAATGGTATTTAGTGGGTTTAAGTCTGGATTTATAGATGAAATGTCAATGGGCTACAATGCCATACAAAAAGAGTACGATAGTAGTGGTGTGCGAGACCTGAAAGAATGCAGATTAGTCGAGGCTTCGGCGATTACAATGCTTTTCGCCGCGAATCCAGAAGCCTTAGTGCCTTCTGACGGTGTTAAATCACTATACAACCAAGCCAACGAAGAGATCGGATACATCGATACAAACGAAGAAGGCAATGAACGCTACGTGCTCTTTGCAAACGAAGAAGCAAAGGCTATCGTCGGTAGCACTAGTCTTCCCATAGGCCCTCGCAACGAGGCATGGGACGGCGCAAAGGCTAAGAAGCAAATCTTTGCTTATGCGAAGAAGGACGATGGTAGCTTCGATGTTGCAAAGCTCAAGAAGTGCTTCATGGTCATGGATGGCGATGGCCAACAAAAAGGATCATGGTCATATCCTTTCGTATACATCAAAAACGGCAATCCTGTGATTTGTGTTGGTGCAGTCAAAGCGATTGTCGCAGCCATCGGTGGGGCTAGAAATGCCAGCGCTCCCGACGGATTAAGAGCTAAATGCAAAACACTTTACAATCGCATTAACAAGCAATACCCTAATGACCCACCACTAACGCTCCCAGATAAAGGCAATGACGACGAAGACCTCGAAGAAAAAGACTTCAACTCTCACTATGCTGACCGTATGGCGCAAGACGTTCTGGAGGACTGGTGGGATCTTTCTTGCAGCCTCAAATATGCACTGATCGATGTCTTTACTGAAGGAGATCAGCCGCTAGAGGACGCACAGACTGCCCTCGATCAATTCGGACCAGCACTGCTTGCGTGGGTCCAGCGCGGAATAGACGCCAACCTATCTGACTATCTTGCCGCTCAGATGCAGCCTTCTACGGCACCGAGCTATGGCTATTCTTACATGAGTAGACAAGATATGCCAGATTTCAAGCATTACTACGAACAGATACAGCAAGAGCGCAAAAAAGGCGCAAAGATTGCAAAGAATACCGCTGACCAGATCGGCGGGCACATTGACGCCCTCGACAAATTGGCTGACCAGCACAAGTCCATGATCAAGGATCACAGGCTCGCCATGAAGACACTAAGTACCGTTGCAGACGATCTCTCTGCCGTCATTGGTCGCGTCGCCTACGATGGGGACCAGGATGAGCAAGAAGAGAGCGATGCAGCACAAGGCAAGAACAAAGGTGAGCCGCGTGCAAACAAAGCAGCACTCACGAACCAGAACCAGAACCAGCAGCCGGACAACGCATCCACTGCAAACCACGAACTTGCACAGTTTCAAGCGTGGTTAGACGCAAAAGTTAGTTCAAAAGGATAAAGGAACGTGAGTACTGCATTAAAAGATGCTGCCAACGAGCAGCAGAACACGTTTCACCTGTTCCGTCAGTACTTAGATAGCGAACTAGGTGAAATACGCACTGAGGTCAAAGGACTCAAGGAAAACCCCGATCTCAGCGCAGAAGCAAAGGCAACCCTCGAAAAGATGACGACTGCACTGAACGATCAAAAGCAGGTCATCGATGAGTTGCAAGTAAAGCTTGCACAGCCTCGCCTCAATGACAAGCAAGAGGATGAATCTCTGAAGCGCAAAGCGGCCTTCAATAAGGCATTGCGCTTGGGGTCACCTGCCAAGCTTAATGAGGAAGAGCGTAAATACGTCAGGTGGGACGCTGAGGCAGGCATTGCAAGCGGCGGAGTAGAACAAAAAACCTTGTATGCAGCGGATGGCACCACTGGAGGCTTTTTGACGGTCCCTGAATACGTCAATGATCTCATCAAGGCCATTGTTCTGGTCTCTAACCTGCAACAATATTGTGATGTCAGGGAAACGAGTGCTCCCTACATCATGATTCCAAAGCGTACACAGACTGCATCGGCCTACAGGATCGCAGAGCAAGCAACGCGTACCGAGAGTCAGAACCCAAAGTTTGGTCTCGTGCAGGTCTTTCCCTATGAAGCCGCTGCTTTGGCCTTGATTTCACGGACAGACCTTGATGATGTGTCGCTCGACCTTGGTCAGTTCATCATGGATGAGTTCGCTGAGCAGTTCGCAAAGCTGCAAGGCAATGAGTTCATCAATGGCAACGGCGCGGGGCAAGCCCTTGGCTTCCTCAATGATCCTGGCGTCACCAATGCATCTGCATCTGGTTCTGGTCTGGTCCAGATCACAACCACAACGAACAGCCTTGCCCTTGACTATGCCTCGATGGTCAAGCTTATCCGTACATTGAAACCTGGCTATCTCCAAGGCTCCATTTTTACAATGACCAACGAGACGTTAGGGCTTATCCAGCAGATGACGGACAGTCAAGGCCGGCCGTTGTGGGTTCCATTTGGGGCGTCACTCCCCAATGACTCGATCTTTGGATACCCCATCGCCATCGCTCCTGACATGCCACAGGTTGCCGCCAATGCCTTTGCGATTGCCTTTGGAAACTTCAAGCGGGGCTATCAGATTGTCATCAGGAAACAGGTCAGTATTCAGGTGTTACAAGAACGCTATGCTGACCAGAATGCAGTGGGTTACATCGGGTACTATAGATTTGGTGGAAACGTAAAACTTGCAGAATCTATCAAATTGCTCAAGATCAAACCGTAAAATGCAGGAAAGGAGGAAAGCATTATGTTGGACTTAATGAATCGCGTGTCTTTCTTGCCTGCATTGGCACCGCAAGCAGCGCGGACAGCATCGGCAAACGGTATCACGGTGGATACTCTGGGCTATAACGGTGTGTGTTTTGAAGTGCAAGCAGGGGTCATCACTGACGGTACCCATGTTTTTAAGCTGCAAGACAGTCCCGACAACTCAGTCTGGACAGATGTTGCCGCTACCTATGTCCAGACTCCAAGTGGCCAAACAAACCAGTTTACCAGTTCCACAACAGCGGGAACCATTGTGAAGTTTGGGTACCTTGGTGTCGCGAGGTATGTGCGGTTGGTCTCAACGGTCAGTGGTCAAACTTCTGGAGGTTTCTATGCCTCTGTAGCCGCTCTTGGGTTACCTATTAACATCCCTGCAACATAGTTTTTAGTGTGCTAGTGCTATTCCCGCACTAGCACACAGGACAGGAGACACACGATGAATACAGATGAGACGAAGCAAGAGCCATCGAAGAAGGCAGCGGTAACAAAGGCACTCGCGCCAAAGGTCGGAGACCAAGTTATCTATGTCCTGCCTGATGGCTCCTATCCTGGAGATGAGCGTCCGGCGGTCATTGTGCGCGTTTGGGGTGATAAACCAGACTCTCTGGTAAACCTTCAAGTCTTTACCGACAGTGTGAATGACTACATCACTGCTCATCCAGGCGCATCGGGACTGCTGTGGGCGACCTCGGTACACAATGATGAGTCAGAGAAGAAGCCTGGAACCTATCATCGGAGTGCATAGAAAGACAAGGTTAGACTAGAGTGACTACCTCGTATACCGTGCTTACACCGCCAAGCATCGAGCCATTGTCTTTGTCGGACGCTAAGAAGTTTCTGCGCGTTGACTATGACGATGAGGACGGTGTGATTGCAGAGCTCATCATTGATGCTCGGCGCGAGGCGGAGAAGATCACTAATCGAGCGTTGGCATCTCAGACTGTCCGTGCCATTCTTCAACCTGATGCAATGTCCGCCGGAGTGCTTAGCGGTCCCGTAGAAGCTCCGATTGATCCCTGGGTTGTGGCCGAGAGAGTGACCGCAATACCTTATGGGTTTTATGGCTCAAGCTTTAAATTGCCAATGTCACCAGCGATATCCATAACGATCGTCGAATACCAACTGACGCCCTTTGATGACGCCGGAGGCTCGACGATATGGGCAACACTCGCACCGACTAACGCCAATGGCAATGCCAATTATCGATTGGACATTGAAACTGATCCAAGCACGATATACCTTCAAGCACCACTGGCGGCTACAAGGTTCAGGATTACATACACAGCGGGATATGCTAACGCACTGCCAGGCAACATGTTGACATTGCTGAAACGCCTGGTGAGTCATTGGTACAACAATCGCGAAGATGCCGAGATACCAGAAAACCTCATTAGTGCCTTTGCTAAGTATCGGGTATGGGAGTTGTAGTAATGCCTAGCGATCCTTCTTGCATCAAGTCTGGAGAACTTAATAGACGCATTGCATTACAGCGACCTATCGATGCTCCTGATGGTCAACGAGGCTTTACGAGAATATGGCAGACGGTGCCAGGATGCTCCAGTGTTCCTGCGAGCATGGAATATTCCAAGCCACAACGGAGAGGCGACGAATCGTGGCAGTCACATCAAGTGTACCCTACTGCCTATGTCACCTTCGGTATTCGGTATCGCCCTTCGGTGAACATCAATGATATACAACGCGTGGTGTACGGCAACCGCGTTTTTGAGATCCGATCAACAATGGTACCCAAAGAACGAAGAGCAAAGATTCTTCTGCAATGCGAGGAACTGCAAGCCAAGGGTACGCTCCATTAAGGGGAAAGAGCATGGCAGACACAACAGTAACGATCACAGGTGCAATTGAAGTCATGGCGGCACTGGACGCATTGCCTGGTTTTATTAAAGACAAAGCTATGCCGGAATTTAAGTCTGCCGCCAATGGCACGCTCGTTGACGCGCAGGATCGCTGCCCTTACGGCGAAAATCATCGAGGGCCTGGCCCACATTTACGCGACACAGGGAGAGTCAAAGAAATCGAAGACGGATACAGTGTTACATTTGGCGATGATAGTGATGCGATAGGGTATTCCTGGTTTGTCGAAGTCGGGCATCGAACACGGTCAGGAAGTATGGTAGCTCCTCAGCCATACCTGCTCCCTAGCTTTGAACAAAATGCTGAAGAACTTCCTGTCCTTTTGGAAGAGATAGTTTAAATGGTACAGACAGCATCAGGTGAGATACAAGCGGCAATAGGAAACGTCCTTGTGCCTGGTGGAAACCTTGATGCAACATTGACAAGCCTTGGTATCACTGGCATCTTTGATCAACGGGGCGTGCCTGAGAACCAGCCTTTTGACTACATAACCATCGGTGACACTATAGAGACGCCGAATAATACATTAGGTAGACGAGGCTACAACAATACCGTCACAATACATATCTGGAGTAGACAATTTGGACAGAAGACAGTACAAGCAATGATAGCGCGGTTAAATCAATTATTCGATCAAGTGCATTTAAATTTAGCAACGCAAGCTCACGTATACACCATGTACGATCAGAGCATGTACTTACCACAGCCGGACGGGTTGACGCTTCATGCACCTGTTCGATATCGGTTCTACACCGAGGAGTAACCGAGCATGACGGCACAACCTGGCTATATAGCGATTCTTCAGATAGGTCCAACGCCGACAACAATTACTGGCATAAAGACGGTGACGATCAAAGTTGGCACGGATATCATCGATATCACGGCTCTTGCAGATGGCCAGTGGAAAAAGAAAATGGGTGGCTTGTCAGATTATACTCTGGCTTTTGATGGGAACTGTGACATGACTGATGCGGAGCAAGCAGTGCTCCAGGCAGCAATCATTACCAATCCTGGTACCTCTGTTGCCTATCTTATTGCACCGCTTGGTCTGGGCTCTGGTAAACCAAAGTATACAGGGACAGTGCTGATCAAGTCGGAGAGCATCAAACTTGATGTGAAAGGTGAGCAGACCGTAGGTTTCGATGCTGAGGGCACAGGTCCCATCGTAGTCGGTACATTGCCGTAGTCTCAAGGAGGACATCATGGCACCGTTGCCCGGCTACTTAGCATCCGTATGGATCACACCAACATCATCAACAAGTTTCACAAACCTGAACCTCGTGGACTCAGGTGATCACAAAAAGTTCAGTGTGCCCCTGATGGGTCAACGTGGTCAACGGCAACCGTGGGAACCTATACCGTGCAATATGTCAATGGCACTGTTACGTTCAACTCTGCCGTCACTGGAGGAACGCCATCGGCAAGGATTTCTTCAGGGAAGTACTTTGCATTGTCATTCCTCGGGGATGCCAAGAGCGTCAATGTAAAAGCTCAGCTTGACCTCCATGATGCAACGGTCTTTACAAATCCACCGTCGCCCTGGAAAACAAAGGTTGCAACGCTAGCTGATACTGACATCGCGCTAGGGAAGTGGTGGATTGACACAACATTTCTTGCTTATCTTGGTAATCGCTGTGTGATCGTTGCCTACAATGGGCAAAACGTTAATCAACGATATGAATGCTTTGC
>MNJR01000082.1 GCA_001920415.1 Acidobacteria bacterium 13_1_20CM_3_53_8
CGAACACCTTAACTGTAGCCGTACCGACGTTGCCCGCCGAATCCACTACCTTGAAGGTGATGGTATAGACTCTGCCATTAAGACTCCCGTCACGCTCTGCGCGTAACTGGACGGACTTGCAATCCTGCGCGATGACTATGTCATGTAACGTATTGCCGTCGCCGCCATTCGGATTCTCTTCCAGTTCGTCGCTGGTCACTTGAGAGATGACCACGCTGCCGACACCTCCGAGGCCGCCGCAGTTATCGCTTACGCCCGTCACAAAGTCAGTCACGTTGAACGTCTGATACTTATGATCGGGAGGCCAGAGCGTGGCCGTCTGACTATTGGTGTTGATGACAGGAGCTACAGTATCAACCCCGAGCGTTGCCGCGTTCGTGGTGGCAAAGCCGCAAGCGTTTGTGAACACTGCGCGGTACTGATTATTTCTCACTGCCACTGTCGCCGTCACCGTTAACGTTGTGGAGGTCGCGCCCGAAATGTTCGTGAAGGTCGCGCCGCCATCTGTGCTTACTTGCCACTGAACGGTCGGAGCCGGAGTTCCGTTAGCCGAAGCGCTAAACGTAACCGGAGCACCCACGCAGGCATCCGCCACGCTCACAGGATTGCTGGTCACTGTGGGCGACGTGCATGTAGTGAGCGTCGCCGCCGTCGTGGTTGCAGTTCCGCAAGAGTTGGTGAACACGGCGCGGTACTTGTTGCCGTTCTGAGACGGGTCGGTAGCAAACGTCAGCGTCGTAGAGGTTGCGCCCGAAATATTTGTGAACGTAGAGCCTCCGTTGGTGCTGACCTGCCATTGAACGGTCGGAGCCGGACTGCCGCTGGCAGCAGCAGTGAAGGTCGCGTTGCCACTCGTCACTGTTACATCAACCGGATTGGTTGTGACAACCGGCGCAGTGTTGACAGTTAGCGTTGCGCTCTTCGTCACAGGTCCGCACTCGCCGCTCACCACTACGTCAACCGAGTGATCATCGGCGCTGAGCGACGAGGTCGAGATGCTAACCGAACTGCCCGTCGCACCTGCTATGTTGCTGCCGTCCAACTTCCATTGATAAGTGAACGGCCCTGTGCCTGAAGCTGTTGTTGAGAAGTTGGCTGTACCGCCCTGGCATTCCGTCTGGTTTACGGGCGTCGTTGCCGATGTGTTCTCATTAACCGTCAGCGTTGCGCTCTTTGTGACGCTGCCGCACGCGCCGCCGACTATAACTTCAACCGTATGATTGCCCGTGCTGAGCAAGCCAGTGGCTATACTCACACTGCTGTTTGTAGCGCCTGAAATATTGCTGCCGTCCAACTTCCATTGATAAGTGAATGGGCCTGTGCCTGAAGCTGTTGTTGAGAAGCTGGCCGATGCGCCCTGGCATGCCGCTTGGTCGCCGGGTGCTGTGGCGGACGTGTTCTCATTAACCGTCAAGCTTGCGCTCTTAGTCACCATACCGCATGTGCCGCTGACTACAATATCAACCGTGTGGCTGCCAACGCTCAGTGAGCCAGTAGATATGCTAACGCTGCTATTGGTCGCACCACTGATGTCACTGCCGTCCAACTTCCATTGATAAGTGAACGGCCCTGTGCCCGATGCGGTCGTTGAGAAGCTGGCCGATGCGCCCTGGCATACTGTCTGATCGTTCGGCCTTGTCGCTGAAGTATTCTCCTGCACGGTGAGCGCTGCGCTCTTCGTTACAGTCCCGCACGCGCCGCTGACGACGACTGAAACAGTGTGGTCGCCCGTGCTGAGCGACGAGGTTGAAACGCTAACGCTGCTGTTGGTCGCGCCCGCTATGTCGCTGCCGTCTAGCTTCCATTGATACGTGAATGGGCCTGTTCCACTTGCCGTCGTAGAGAAGCTAGCAGTTGCGCCCTGGCACACTGTCTGGTCGCCGGGCGTGGTAGCCGATGTGCTCGCGTTAACAGTCAACGTGGCCGTCTGCATTGCGGTGTTGCATGAGCCGCTCACAACGACTGCGACAGTGTGATTGCCCGTGCTGAGCGAGCCAGTCGGGATGCTCACGCTGCTGCCGGTTGCGCCTGAAATGTCGCTGCCATCGAGTTTCCATTGATAAGTGAACGGCCCTGTGCCTGAAGCTGTTGTTGAGAAACTGGCCGATGCGCCCTGGCATACTGTCTGATCGCTCAGCGCCGATGCCGAGGTGCTCTGGTTAATAGATAGCGTTGCACTCTGAGCCGCCGTGTTGCACGCGCCGGTCGCTTCCACAGTGTAGGTATCCGCGTCGCCTGCTTGTGCGTTGCTGATGCTTAGGCTGCTCGTGCTGCCGCTGGTTGTGATAGTCACGCGCCCGCCCAAGTCTCCGTTATTTAGGGTGGTTGCGCCCTTCTTCCAGACAAAGGTGAACGGGCCAATGCCGCTGGCTGTTGTCGAGAAGTTAGCGGTCGCGCCCGGGCAGACCGTTTGATCCGCAGGATCGCTGGTAGTGTTCTGATTGACAGTAATATTGGCAGTGATCGTCTGGTTATCGGCGGTCGCATCCACGCTGCCAGCGCCGCTCGCTGTTGCAGTAAAGGTGGCTGTGGCCGAGCCGTTGACGAACTGCGTGCTGGCCGCTGAGATCGTACCATTTACTGCGTTGCTGAAAATCGTTGCGGCAGGTTCAGGAAAATTCGGCAGACCGTTCAACTCAGTCGTCAGAGGTGAGCCAGAGTTTCTGCCCTTTATGTCGGCTGTCAGAGCAGATGTCTGGCCGTTACATACTTGAGACGGGCTTGCGCTAACTTCTAGCTGCAACCAGGTGGCTATGACATTAGCGCCAGCAGTATCGCCTGCTGCTGGGCCAGTATTGACTCCCCACCAGTTGTCGTTCGCTGTCACGACGCCCGCGCTACGGAACAGTTCCTTGCCGCCGGACGGAACGGTCACAGTGTTTCCGACCAGCCGCGAGTAGTTGATGGTAGTATTTGCGCCAGCGAAGATAGCTCCGCCAGCGTTCTTTGCATGATTGCCGAAGATTGAGCTTGTCGTGACCGTAAGCGGCCCTGTCTCATCTATGATTGCGCCGCCGCTTCCGTTTGCAGCCTGATTGCCGGAGAAGCTTGAAGTGCTGATTTGATAAGTGCTGATGCCTCTGTTGAAGTTAAAAAGGTCTAGCGCGCCGCCACCGCCTGCGGCGGATGATGCCGAGTTGTTTCTGAAGGTCGAGCCGGACACAGCCAGTGTGCCTGACGACGGAGTTCTTGCGAACGGATCACCTGCGGAATAACTGATAGCGCCGCCGCTGCCGCTCGTAGAGTTGCTATCAAAGGTCGAATCAGTGATGGTGAGGCTGCCGCCCAGATGCGAAATAGCGCCGCCGCCTGCCGTGCCTGTGCCTGTGGCCGAATTGCCTGTGAACGCGCAATTACTTATCGTCAGCGTGTTGCCCTGTGCGCCCGAAACTATTCCGCCTCCGCCAACGCCTGTCGTCTCTCTGCCACCCGTTATGGTCACGCCTGAGATGGATGCATTGAAATTCGTAACCAGATCAGGGTTGATTTCGATCACGCGGTCGTTTGTTGTTGTCTGCTGAATGATTGTCAGTCCTGCGCCTGCGCCAGCTATGCTTGTGTTGTTGGCGCGAATGTCCAAGTCGCCTACAGAATTGTTTCCCGCAAACCCTTCGCCCGTGCCGCTAATGGTAAGACGATAAGTTCCTGCGGGAATGCTGATGGTCGTTCCCAGATTGCTATTAGCGAAAGCCACAGCGCCGCGAAGGCTGCAATCGCTGGCAGCAGCCGTACACGCAGAAGCCCCGGCCACGTCGTCTGTGCGGTCAACCGTGATTGTAGCTCCCGACGGCATGGCCGAAGGGCTAGCCAGTCGCGCACTCGCCTCGCCGGAAAAAGCCGCCCCGCCACGCAGATGAAATTCGCGCGTGATGGTTTGCTCTGCGCCACGCATCTCTGTACGCCCTATGTGAGCACTGCGTGCTTCGGCTGAGCTAGAGAATACGAAGGCCATCGCTAATCCCAATATAGCCACGAGGGATAAGGCGAATACGACCGAGGCTCTCTGAAAAGCTTTTCGGGTGGATGCGTTGCGGCCTTTTCGATTCTGAGAGCGAAGCATTAGGGGATCCTTCTTTCAACTGGATTTGCTGAATAAATTGTTTACGCCTTACTTTACCGGCTTGGCGATACTATCGATCAGGCGCTAGACGAGATTCAGAAATAGGACAACTACTGGTATCAAAATATTTTTCAACGGCGCAAGCGCAAGTCTAAGAGGGATTGATTCACTCTCAGGTTACGTCCGCACGCATTCCGTGCTGGTCGGCTCTTGCTTTTCAGGTTGCCGCCGACCCTTTACAACCTCAACGGCAACGCACTAAGGGCGCGGCGGAAAGACTCCTTGCAGGGCTATGCAAAAGTTAAGAGTAAGATATGGCGGCATGTTGTTATGCGGTAAGTCACCGCCGGTCGGTGCGACCGCCTGAAGGCTCATCTGCCCGTTAGAGGGTGCTTCGTGGTAAAGATTTATTGAACCGCGCTGGAACGCCGCAGACGACCAAATATTGCCCACAGGTGTAGCCACATCGCCGTTTGCGTCCGCGCAATTAGGTATATGATTGTGCGCGGGCATCTCCGAACTGAGAAGCGTTACGAACTCCTCACCAGCCTCCTCGCCCAGAGAGTGAAAACTTAACCCTGGGCCGGGTTGATCGCCGCCTATGTGCATGGGCGCTCTCCCTTGAAGGTCTGGGAGGCCGAAGTTGCTTTTGCCGTCTCCGCCGTAGGTTGTGCCGAGCAGAGAGAAGAGAGCGGTGTTCTGGCTAAGCGGCAATAGTTGACCATCGCAAAATGCCCAGCCGGTCGGCGCAAAGTTAAAAGGGAAAATTCTAATCTCAGATACAAAAGGGTCGGCCATGATTCCTCTCTTTCTCTAATTCCTTGACGGGAAGATTCCTTGAAGAGCTATACAGAAATTAAGTACGAGAAAAGGCGACTGATTTTCGTGTGCCTGGCTGCCGCCCACGTTTGCAATTGCATTGCCCGCCATAGCGCTGTTTGGCGCGTCCGTTGTGTAGTCGCTCCTGCCGGAATTGGCCCAAAGATTGCCCGCAGGCGAACCCTGCGAGGCGTTGGCGTTGTTAGCATCTACTACAGCATTGGGAGCGCCGTGAAAGTGTGTGGGCAATTCGCTTACGTTCAAAGTGTGGGCCGCCTCGCCTGCCCTCTCGCCGAGCGTGTGGCTGTTGCCCATGTGCAAAGGAACTCTGGCGCGCAGGTCTGGCAGAGCGAAATTAGTCTGTCCGTTTCCGCCGTAGGTCGTGCCTAACAGGGAGAACAACGCTTGGTTCTGATTGATGGGCAATAGTTGCCCGTTACATTGTGCCCAGCCCTGCGGGGCGAAAACGAAACTGAAGATTCTGATTTCGGACATAAACGGTTCGGCCATGATTGCTCCTTCCTTATCTTTTAGCGGTCAGCTCGTCTGAATCTTTTCAAACTCCCACTCGACTTCCATCAAGCGCTCGTACGCGCGCGCGTTATGGCTGCGGAAGCAGTCCGAAGAGAGATAGGATAAAGTTTAGACCTAGATACGGCAGCATATTGTCGTGCGGCTGCGAGCCTCCAGTGGGATTAAGAGATTGCGCGTTCATCGTAGCGTTCGTGGGCACGGCGGCTGTGGCATACTGCTGAACATCGGAGATGTTCCATACGGCGTTCAAGGGGTTAGCGCTGGTATTCGCGCCGCCGGAACTGCACCTTGCGGCGTGAGTGTGCGTAGGTATCTGGTTGACTGTGAGCGTGACTTGCTCCACTCCACCCGTCTCCGCGATTATGAAGCCGTTTCCCTGGTGCACAGGTACTCTGCCTCGCAGGTCTGGCAGAGCGAAAGTGCTCTGGCCGTCACCGCCGTAAGTTGTGCCTATCACGGTGAATAACACTTCGTTCTCTGAAATCGCCATAGGCTGTCCATCACAGAAGGCCCAGCCTGCTGGAGCGAAGTTGCCACCGAACATTCTTATCTCACCGACAAATGGTTGCGCCATGAATTACCTCCGCCAGATTGAAAACAAACTACCGCCGCTCAGGGGCTTGAAATGTATGCGCTCTTTACGTGGACTGAATCGAGAAGAATCTACCTGATGCTCTTACTGACCTGTCCCTTATTCGTGACTATTAGAAGAATTTGCGGAAAAGTATTAGCTGAAGATCGATGCAACACTTTTGCAAGGCGCGGATTGTATTCTTTTAATTTCATAATTGCAAGAAAAATTATTGAGAACTTAGGACGGCTTGGGCCAATCAGCAAAATCGGCTCAATCTCGCCCTATTGTTTGGCCCAACTCGCTTCCCGTATGGCCCAAAGGTCTCACGGGTCGCGCTTCGTGATGCCGGTCGTCAGTTAAATTCGTGTGAAGACTCTGTATAACATGAGTTCGATATAAGACGAAGTGCGAGCAAGTGAATTATCCACTAAATCACACTAAACTACACTAAACGAATTCTTCTCTTCGTGTGGCTTCGTGTAGTTTAGTGGATAGTTTTCTTCCTTTCCTCTTTCTCTCTTACGTCGAACTCACGTCTATATAAATTCGCGTCAATATCTTTTGATGAGAAGAAAAAGAATGATTCTTCTTGTCAGCCGTAGAAAACCGTGCTAATTTCTCTGCGCCATTGAGGACGACTCGCCTGAATCAACGGTCAGGAATTTTCCAGAGGGATAACAAACTTCAGCTCTCAAAGCTTTTCCGGCAATTTAAGAGGAACAAAACCATGTCACTTTCTCGTCGCAAATTTTTGCAAGCCGGAGCCGTCGCGGCCATCGCGTCTGGGACTCCGCTGAGTATGAATGCGCTGGCCTCCGTTGCGAAGACCAGTAACGCGGGTCTTTCACAAGCTTCCAACAAAGCCGCGTCGTCAAACTCCGTCAATCGCATGAGCCGAGCGCAATTCGCCGCCCAACTCAACACGACCTTCTTCATACGCTCGACAGGAGCGCATGAATTGCCGGTGCGGTTGGTCGAGATTGAAGACAGAGTTCCTGAGCATTTACAGGATTTGGCCGCTTTGAGAGGGAAGGAATGTTTTTCGCTAGCGTTCCGCGGGCCTTCTAAAAACATCAAGCAGGACACCTACCGCATGCGCCACGCCACGCTCGGTGAATTCAACCTCTTCATAGGCACGGTCAACAACAAGAAGCACGGGCGGATTTACGAGGCGATCATCAACCACCTGAACGTGTAAAAGGCGTGAACGCTTCTGGAAGGGCGTGGAATTTATTATTTCGCTTTTCACCTCGCGGCGCACGGGTCTTCGGCCAAGACTACGTGCGCCGCTTATCATTTACCGCTGAAGCGTCCTTCTCCTTACTATCTTCTTTCTGCGAAAGAATCCGCCAACTATCCTGCGGCATCTTATTCCCCTTCTAGATTATGAGCATCGTGTGAGACGGGCGTGAGTAGAGGGTCATTTTCACTATAGAACAAAATATCCATTAGCAAACACTCAACTCTTTGCGAGCTTAAGCATTTCCCTTTGCGCCTTTGCGTGAACATGCAACTCGCATGAATCTTGAGTGTTAATAGAATTGAGGGTTCATGCTGTAGAAGCAAAGATAAGAGCAAAGCTCGCTAAGATGTTTTCTATTGCTCTCTTGATGAAAATGTCCCACTACATGGGCACGCGCGTCCGTGCCAACGCAAAGTAACAACGCTATGTTTCCCTATCGCGTCAGCCCTTACCTACACATCGTAGAGAATCGCCTAATCCCGAACGTGGTTCAATACGGCGCATCGCACCTGTTGACGGGCGAAGTGGTTGAACTTTCCGAAAGGCTGCGGACTCTATTCTCTAAGCTTGAGGTAGCGAAAACGCTCTGGCTGAGCGAAGAAGATTTGAATTCTCAGATAGCAGAAGATTGCCGGCTGAGACTATTGATTGAGAAAGAATTCCTCATCCCCTTCCATCTCGATCCCCTAGCCCCCTTCGTCTCTGGATACGTTGTCCGCCCGGTTCAGAATCCTGCGCTGGCCTACCGCGCCGAAGATGGCAGAACTTTTCTTGTGCGAACTTCAATGGCGCAACACGAATTTTCGCCCGCAATCAATGCGTTGCCTACTGTAATAGAAGAGAGCATGTCACCGATTGCGGCGCGGATATTTCTACAATCTGACGGAACAAGAACTTTGGCAGAAATATACGAATTGCTAGATGCTGGAAGCAGTCCAAATATTCTGGAAGATAAAAGTTTTAGAGAGGCTCTGGATTTTCTTACTGAGCACTCGCGGCAGTTGATTAAGTTCGCGCCGCGCCGTGAGAATCTGGAAGACCCTTATCAGCCTTTCAACATAGTACCGCGCAATCTTTATCACTCGGCCAGGTGGAACGCCGAACGGAACGATTCATCTCAGCAGACGATAAAAGATTTTCACATAGAGGGAATCGAAGACGCGTCTTGGGAGTTCGATGTCATAGAGCCGACCATAAATCACGCCTTGCGCTTTCCGTCCGAACCACTCGGCGGCCTTGATTACGGCTCTCGCTTCTGTCTCTCTACGATGAAACCTGAAATCTTTCCCTCGCTTAGTGAACTAAATCGAATAAAAATTCTTGAAGTCGGCGGTGGGACAGGAACTTTCGCCCGCTCTTTTCTCGAACAGGCTTCGCAGCTTCGCGCGAGCATCTTGAAGGACGCTTCATTGAGTTATCACATCATGGAGTTGTCTCCGGCTCTAATGGAGAATCAAAGAAAGCTTCTGGCCGAAGGGCGACATGACGTAACACACTTCCAGCAAGACGCCACGGAGTTTAACTTGCCGGGACACGAATTCGACCTGATTATTTCCAACGAAGTCATAGCCGATTTTCCTGTGGCAGCCGTGCGCCGCGCAGAGACTGAAGGCCAAGATGGTAAATGGGAGGGGGAGGGCGCTCTCTACATAGAGAAGTATGATCTTCCTGTTGAAGATGCGCCCGCGTCTTTCATGGTCAACGCTGGTGCATTTCAATTTTTAGAGCGGGCGTGGCAGCATCTAGCGCCCGGCGGGACTCTTATTCTGACAGAGTATGGGGGCGAGCACGCATACCCCGCGCTCTCTTTCCACTTGAACCACGAAGAGTATTCAATACATTTCGGCCACGTCTCTGCCTGCGCCCGTAAGATTGGCTTCAACTGTCGGCTGCTCACGTTGAAAGATTTTCTTCAGGTGGATACGGAAGTGCTAATGCTCAACGGGAAAGAGGAACACATACTCTGTTTGAATCACGCTTTCGGGAAATTCAGAGAGCAATCGCCCTACGCGCTTATCTCTAAAAAGGAGTTTTATGAGCGATTCCAGAAGATTTTAGGGCAGATTGATTTAGTCGGCTTTACCTTCTCGCCGCTTCGCACTGGCTTTCACTTCGGCCCAAACCTCAGTGATTTCATGGCGCTTGTGATGAACAAGCCGTATTGAAGAGTTCGGCGCGAGGCGATTCATGCAGACGGATTCCACTTGAAGAGTACGCTGATGCCGCTCTCTTCAATTTTAGAGAACCCCAGATGCTCGAAAAGTCTGAGTGCCGGACTAAAATTGTCAACGTATATGCTGACCGCACGGCCTGAGCGCTTCGCTTCGCTCATTATCTCTCTGATGAGCGGAGTTCCCACACCAGCGCCTCTGTACTGCGGCAAAAGCGTGACGTCTAAAATCCGAATCTCGTTCTCAATCCTGTGCACGTAGAGACGACCTACGGGGCGCTCGCCTAGCAGAATGATCTGGTATTGCGCGTCGGGGTAATGTTTAAGGTAATAATCCCGCTGCGCCGTGAACTGCTGTTTGAGGAAAGCCTCCTTCTGCGCTTCGTTCCACGGCACCAGCTTCATTTCGTCTGCGCGCGTGCTGGCGAAAACCTTATACAAGAAGGGTTCGTCGTTCGGCGCGATTGGGCGCATAGCAATATGCTTTGCGCTATCTTGACTCTTTTCTTTAGCCATTCGATTAACGTGAATTTATAAAGACGAGGTTTAGATTTCAAGTCCAAGCCTTACGCGTCACCACACTTGTAGACCATTTCAAAACCACCTTAGCGAGCTTATCTCTTATCTTTGCGCCTTTGCGAGAACCTGCAACTCTCATTAATCTTGAGCTTTAATAGAATTGCAGTTTCTCGCAAAGGCGCAAAGGGAAAATGCTTAAGCTCGCAAACGGGTTGAGCTATTATCACTTAATGAAGCGATTGAAAACGGCCTCGTATATGAATCCGTTTTCGCCGCGCCCTGTTGGAACAAGGAAGAGCGAGATTGCTCCCATGCGCTCGTGTTCGAGCGGGTAGATGCGCTGCGGTAGATAAACGTTCGCGGGGCCGTGAAAAACGAGCGCGAACTGTTCATGGTCTGGCTCAGATTCGACCTCCCTGATTTTGGTCAACTCCAACTCGATTATGTGCTCGTCATCAGGGCGAAGAAGAAACTTGGTGTTCAGGTTTTCGGCGAAAGCCGCCTTCTCTAATCTTTCCGTCACTACTCGAAACCTCCGACCTCAAGAGATGAGTTTTTAGAAATTCAACTTCTTAAATTTGTCTTCCCACAACGCCGAGTCCGCTACTCTTGGCGAATGGTTAGCATTTTCGGGCGACAACGTTTTCGGTTTTCTTCACACGCCCGGACGCCATTCCATACGCAGATACGCTCCGTCCTCCGCTGCGACTGAAAACCCCATGCGCTCATAGAGCTTGATTGCACGGTTGGTCTTCAGCACTTGCAGACTGACAGTTCTACCTGAACGCTCGCCTTCAGCCAAAAGTTCTTTGAGAAGCGAGCTTCCTATCCCGGCGTTTCTATATTCCGGCAGCAGGGCTATGTCAACCAGATGTATTTCATCCGCCGTGCGATTGACTCTTATAGCGCCTGCGGCCACGTCGTCGAACAGAATAATCTGATGCTCTGCCTGCGGATGCTGAGCGGCATGAGCATGCTGTTGCAAAGCAAACTGCATCTTCAGGAAAGCTTCCAACTGCTCTTCGCTCCAGAAAACTGCGCCAAGCTCGTCGGCGCGCGTGCTGGCATAGAGCCTGAACAGGAACTGTTCGTCCGCAAACGACACTGTACGCAGATTAACTTTCATCAGGCCGTGCAGAAAGCGCGTTATAGAGTTTATTACTCTACCAGAGTAAAACTGAAATAGTAATTAGCCACAAGCGAGGGTCGTGTCCTAGTTTGAAAATAGAGGCCAACACTTATTGGGCTAAGATTTTCAAATTAGGACACTATTAACCTTTCAGCCCTCTTGCTACTAAAACCTGTTTGGGAACTGATTGATGATTCCTTCGCTAAGCATGTCGGCCATGCGTAAGATTTGCTCGTGCACTCTTTCGTAGGCCGCTATGTCTGCTGCCCCAGTCTACATGCAGACGAGCCTGCACTTCGGCTGTAGTCAAGCTCAGATGATACAGGATCATCTGGCGCACCTCTGCGCCCACGATAAGTTTCGACTTGGACGCATATCGGTGTTTCGTGTTGTCAGTCTGCAAAGTAATGTTAGTATTAGGGGGTGTTAATTTAGTTTTAGGATACGCCCTAAAATTGAGTCTGTGAAGGGGTCGAAAATGGGTGTTCCTGATGAGTTGAAGGGATTACGTTTCGCCTGTGAGTGTGTATCGGCACGAGGTAAAGGCTACAGCGATCCGTGGGCAAATATTTCTCAAAACAAGTTGCTGCCCAACGGTACCAAAGAGGAGATTCTGAATCTAGTGGCGCAAGAGCCTAGGACGATTTCTCAACTCGCTGAAGCGCTTCGTCTTTCGCCGCCGAGTATTCACACACACATCAACGACATGATGAAGAGCGAGCTGCTGCGCGAATCTGAAGAGTGGGAGAAGAGGTATCCTACGGAGCGTTACTATGAACCGAACTTTCCGGTTGTAAAAGCCGAGGAGCACGCAGAGTTTGAGGACTTGTGTCAGGAGATGGCCGAGCGTGTAGCCAACCTGTTCGAGAAGAAGCGCGCGCAACTGGAGCGCACCTTTAATAAGACTGGTCTTGGGGAGCGGGGATGGACATTCTCAGACATCGCGCAATACTTGTACGCTAGTGTGCAGCGCAGCGCGCGCGAACTGCTTGAAGAGCGCGGTGTTCTTCCCCAACCTGAACAACATCAAAACGGAGTGAGGTGGGTTTTCTGGGCAGAGGAGCCAGACACAGATAAGTAATACCAAGTTGCAATCAAATAAGAGGAAGGAGGCGATCCACGAATCCACACGAAACCACAGGCTCTTTCGTGTAGTTTCGTGTGGATTCGTGGATTATCTTTTCCTCTCTTTCCATTACAACTTGGTATAAGATCAAAGCATTCGGTGGAAACTAAATGAGAGACTGTAACGCCAGCACGATATTTATCGTTGGTCAGTGCATAGCTTGGAGATGATCGGCTTCGGGAAGATCAAGTGATGAGCGAGCAAATAACAATCAGGAGTGAAGTGGATAAGCGCAACTCTCTTCTTTGTCGCTTTGTGGTCGAGCGCACCTTGTTCATCGGTACAAAAACTATAAGCAGCGAAGCTGAAGCTCAGGGCTTTCCGTTAGCCGAAAAACTTTTCGAGATCGATGGTATCTATAAGATAGAGTTGATAGGCCATCTGCTGGTTGTTACAAAATCGCAGGACAGGGAGTGGGAACTAATTATTAAGCAGGTTGAGGCTGTTCTCACAGCCTATTTTGTTTCAGGGCTGGCGCTCACCAGAGAGCAGATTGAAGAGCGTATGATGCTCATCGGACGTAACGCTAGAGAGAAAATAGAATACCTGATAGATCATCAGATCAATCCGGGCGTGGCCGCCCACGCAGGCTTCGTCGAACTCATTGACGTGAAAGATGAGACGGTTTACATCAGATTAGGCGGTGGCTGTCAGGGTTGCAGCGCGGCTGATTTCACCTTGCGTCAGGGGATAGAATCTATCATACGGCGCGAAGTCCCTGAAATCCGGCAAATCCTGGACATCACAGATCACGCGGCAGGAATGAATCCTTACTACCGGACAAATAAGTAAAAAGTAAAAAGGCAAAAGGTAAAAGTGAGGCTGAAACCAATTTTACAGATTCATTGAGTATTATTACGGTTTACGATTGAGTGCGACTTATGTCAGTACCGCCTGCGGTAGCGGGCGGGTCATTATCGCAGCCATCACCCGCCCGCTACCGCAGGCGGTACTGACTTGCCACGCTTTGTCAGTGGTCGCATGCAACTGTAAACCGTAATAAATGTTCAGGCCTATAGGCCTGTCCTCACTTTTACCTTTTACCTTTTTACTTTTACCTTTCCTTTACCTTTTTCCTTTCCTTTCGGTCAGAAGGTAAAGATTGCTGCGAGTTCCGAGCGCAGGTCGTGCGTCGTGTAGCTTGGTACACCGCGAAAGAGCGGTAGCGCTCCAGCACGATTCGCCGCGCGTGTGCGGTAAAGCCCCTGCTCATAGGCAAAGGTGATGAACGAATTTAGCTTGTACTGTAAGTTTCCCGAAAAGAGATCGCTGCGAGAACCACGAGCGCCGAAGCGGCGTGCATCGCGCGCCGTCGCCTGATCGTAGCCGTAGTAGACATAAGCTGCCCAACCTGCGTTGCGTCCCGTCGGGTTTGCATCGAAGATGCGTGAGAGCGGGAATCCAAGTTGTAGAAATCCACCTTGACCGCGAACGGGTCTCTGCGGCGCAACTGTCGGCACGCCATTCAATAGACCGAACACAACGGTTGATGCGCCATCAATCGAAGAAGCAGTTGCCTGACCTGTTAGCCCGGCAGTGTCGTTAAAATTTGAAAGCAGTTGCCCGGCGAAGAAGAAACGCAGGTCAGAGCCTGTGTAATACTTGCTGATTATTGTTACGAAGTGCGTCGGCAGTTGAATCTCTGCCGAGACGCCGTTGCTCGTGCTATCCACTTCTACGCCGCTTGGGAAGGCTGCTCTGAATGCGGCGGGCACGTTTGCTGCCGTGACAATCGCTCTGCGACGCGCGTGCTCGAAGCTAATGATAAACTGCGCGGGAACAACGCCCGAAGCTCTATCAAGCTGCCACTGCGTGACGAAGCGCCCTTCAATCTCCGGCTGCTGGGAATCCGCGCCCTGTCTTTCGCCGAACCCCAACTGGTCTGCAACGTTGGCGGGCAGATCACCGAAGGCCGGGAGCACTATTGCGAATTCAGGTTGAAACTTCAAGGAACGCGAGCCGCCAGCATTATAGTTCAACCCGAAGCGAACCTGTGGCGCTCGCTCGTAGGCAGCGCCGTAACCGAATCCTCCGAAGTTCGCATTCTCTACAGTCGTAGGCTGTGTCGAAGAAAGAAACGGCGTGTAGTCCTGGCCGAAGAGAACAAAGCCCGTAGTCCTCTCTGTAAATCGCCTATCAATGCGCGCCCACGCGAGACGAATTGACGGCTGGCTTGAGCGAACGGAAGAGATGTTGCGGTTGTTCACGCGTGTGAAATCGCCCTCGAAGTCGAACTCCAAGCGGCCTGTGATAACCATATTCGGAGCAGGGTCTAGCCACTCGAAGTTTGCGCCCAGACGAAACCCACGCGCTCTGATGTGAAACTCCGGCGAATTGTTCGGCCCCGTGTCAGCCGACAGCAAAGGCAGAGGGAAGTCGTTACCCTGCGGCGATGATGAATCATGAATGATGCTAGTCTTGAAAAAACCGTAGAGCTTAATTCGCGCGCCCGAGCTGAGTCTGATGTCCGGTATAAGACCTTCGCGCTTGGGCGGATCAACCTGCAAGAGGCGCAACGGCGCGACCG
>MNJR01000083.1:0-25510 GCA_001920415.1 Acidobacteria bacterium 13_1_20CM_3_53_8
GGCTTGCTGCGATCAAATTTTGCTTTAGACATTCCGTGATTGCCTCTTTAAGTTATTGATTCAGACCTTTCATTGTCTGGAGCCGATGCTGGGAGTCGAACCCAGGACCTTCTCCTTACCAAGGAGACGCTCTACCCCTGAGCTACATCGGCTCGTTTGAATAGATACGACCAATGCTCTTTAGCGTGACAGTTTGCGCAAAGAACTTCACATTTTTGAATCTCAGCTAGAAGTCTTTTTAATCCGACCTTCCTTGTCAGCATGTTTCCTATCTCAAAACTCTTCTCGGACGGGTCTCTATGATGAAAAGTAAGCGTGGCAGGATGAGATTCACCGCATCGAGCGCAACTCAAGCTGCTTTTATAATCGGATAACCACCGCCGTCGCTTTTCTGCGAACCGTTTGTTCTTTTCAGCTTGCTGCTGAAGAAGGCGCTCACGGTTACGTTGATAGTAAGCCCTACCATAAGCTCGTATCTCTTCTACAGTCTTATAAGGCATCAATAAACCTCACGGACTGAGAGATCATTAACTCTCAAGAAACTGGAGCGGGAGACGAGGCTCGAACTCGCGACCCTCAGCTTGGAAGGCTGATGCTCTACCAACTGAGCTACTCCCGCCTACTCAAGGCAAAAGTAAAAAGGTAAAAGGCAAAAAGGTAAGAGCAATTCACTTTTACCTTTTGACTTTTTACTTTTGCCCTTCTGGTGCAGGGGGTAGGATTCGAACCTACGTAGGGCGTTAGCCCGCCGGGTTTACAGCCCGGTGCCATTAACCACTCGACCACCCCTGCCTCCTTGTCAAAAAGCGTCTAGAAGGTGTTGTCTAATTCAGGCGCACATGCCCTTTGAAGACAAAATCACCCCGTTCGCAAATTTGCAACTTTAACTGAGTTCAGCGGAGTTTGCAAGTCATGGGCGGCGCTTTGCCTGCTTCAACTTGCGACCGCTTTCTAAGAAAGAGCTTCGCAGCCGCTTAGACCATTCTATTAACGTGTTTCAGCTTATAGCGAGACGCAAAAACGTTCGAGGGCAATCGGTTAGATTACCCTCGAACATTTCGATTTACGCTCGCTTGTCTTCGGTCGTTCGCGTCATTTGACGAACGACTTATTGAGCGCAGTCGCGGTTACTGCGCGTTAGCACAGAACTGAACCTTTGCTGGTACTCGTCCGACGTGATGAAGGCGCAGACCATAGAACGATAGTTGTTGGGCGCTGGCAGACGATTCAGCACGTCTAGCCAGAACTGGTATCCGCCCTCGTCCACGTCTCTTCTTAAATATCCGTAGTATTGCATCAGAACGAAACTGGGGTTGTACTCCCTCGTTCGGAAAGCATTAATCTCGACCAGATCGCGCAAGGTTTGAGCGCGCGTGCGCCCTGCGTCCATAGCGCTGATTGCGGCCTGCCTTTCGGCTGTGAAGGGCGTCAACCCAGCCGTATTGTAGAGCTTGTTGACAAACTCTGTGTTCGTCATCGAATCGGGATAAGCAGTCTTGAACTCAGACCGCAGCACCCATTCGTAGGCGAGCGATTGCTTGCTGGCCTCAAGCCCTGCGCCGCCCACGACCTTGCTCCGGTCGCTTATGAATTCGCTGTAGGTCGGCCTGCGCCCGAGCGCGGCTTTGTACAGGCGATAGACGAACGAGCCTGACTGTTGGAACTCCTGCTCTATGAAGTAGGCGGCAGATACTGTAACGCGCTGTTCATGTATGCAGGTAGCGCGCTTCTGCGGGTCAGGCTCGCTATTGCAGGAGTTGATGACGCCGCTCCAGTAATCAAGCCCGCCAGCGTCCGGCGTACGACTCAGAAAGTCGTAGTAGTGCTGTGTGACGAAGAACTGCGAGTCGTCAATAGGGTTAGTGGTCGGAGATGGCGAATCGTCGTCAATGATGGTTACGAGCGTGCCGGGCTGAGTGCCTAAAAACGGGTCGCCTAAAGCAACTTTGAAAGTCTCGTCGCCCTCCGCGTAGTTGTCGTTCGTCACGGGAATGATGATTGTCTTGCTCGACTCGTTCGGAGCAAAACGAAGCGTGCCGGAGACGTAAGTGTAATCCGACCTCTGCGCGGCGGTAACGTCCGTCGTCTTGTAGGTATAAGTAGCTGGCCCAGAAACGTCGCCAACGCGCGTGACGGTCACCTGAGCGTAGCCAAGTCTTTCCAACGTTGATGTCGCGCCGGGAAAGCCAAAGCCGCTGATCGCAGTGCTCTTCGTGCCTGTAAAATTCGCAGTGAAACTGCCGCTCACTCCGCGCGAGCCGACTACAGAGATTGAAGGAGGGCTGAAGTTGTAGCCGTTCTTCGCGGGCGTGACGGTTACGCGGAAGTTCGACGAATAGTTGTAGGCGTAATTCCCATTAGAATCCGTTGGCACTATGACGGGCTGCGTGTCCACGTCGCCTGTGAAAGTCATCTCTACGCCAGCGAGCGGGTTGCCGTTAGAATCCGTAACGTGACCGGAGATGGGCGCGTTGGAATAAGGCGTGGGCGTGGGCGTGGGCGTAGGCGTTGGAGTCGGCGTAGGCGTGCCCGGCGCAAGCGGCTGCCAGTCCAGAAAGACCTCGTTGAAGTTGCTGATGGTAATCCGGTTAATATTGCCTGTGGCCAAGGTGTAGATGAAAACTTCGTCAGCGTTGGAAAACTTAGTTGCGCGATAGCTTGTGAAGGCTATCTGCTTCCCGTCGGGCGACCATGCTGGAAACGAAGCATCGTCAGCAGTGCTTCCGGTCAGGTTCACCTGATTGCTGCCGTCGGCGTTCATCAAGTAAGTCTCTGGGATGTTGTCGCGCTGGCTGCCGAAGGCTATCTTGGTGCTATCGGGCGACCAGACCGGCTCGCTATCGTTCGCTGTGTTATTAGTCAGTCTAACTGGACTGGCTGTAGGGTTGCCGCTCGCATCAACATTCACGACGTAAATCTCGAAGATGACTTGGCCGGGGTTATTAGGATTGTCGCGGTTGCTGCTGAAAGCTATGCGCGTGCCGTCCGGCGACCACCTTGGTTCGATATCCATGCCGGGGTTGTTCGTGATGTTCACAGCATTGCTTCCGTCCGCGTTCATGACAAAAATTTCGTCATTAATATTTACGTTGCTATTTCCCAAAATCCGTACGAACGCGATGTGGCTCGCGTCAGGAGACCACGTTGGGAATAGATCGTTCGACGGATTCTGGCTCACCTGATGTTGGTTCTTACCGTCTGCGTCCATGACCCAGATGGCTGCCGTCGTGTCCGTCTGCCTGCGGCGGCTGAAAGCTATTCTAGTTCCATCTGGCGACCACGCAGGGTTACCGTCTATCAATCCGCTTAAGCCAGACAAAGCGGAAACGTCAACAACGTTCGAGCCGTCCGGGTTCATAGTGTAAACGTGATTGTCGCTAACGAAAGCTATCTTGCCGTTAACTTTCGTCTCGGCTTCCGGCATAGGGAAGCCTACAGGCTGCTGTGCGGATGAGTGCAGCACGGCGACCCAGCCGAGCGTTCCCATCGAGAGCGCCAGGAGCAAGAGATACCTGAAAACTCTATTATTACTGAAGCGAGGCATTGTCTTGTTCCGGCTACTCGCCGCGCAGAAAAGGACGCAGTATGATGCGGAAAACGGCCAATAGTTAGCCTGATGATTTGCAAAAATATGGGAATTATTTCGCGCTCTGTAGATGATATTTCCCATCTGGGCTGAAAGTAACCCGACGCAAGAAACTTCCGACTTCTGTAGGGCACACACTCCTAAATATTCAGAACAGGCAGAGGCTCTACCGTCTGCTTTACAGTTTCAAAATCAAGCGTGATTTATAGAGGACGAACGAATTGCCTTATGCTTATCTATTATACTTAGGCTAAAGATGAAAAGGGCTTTCCTCGAAAGGAAAGCCCTTCACCTCGGCCGGTAAAGATTTCAGTAACCGATCTCACCTGGTGATATGAATCTCCTCCTGTACGCGAGGATGACGTATGAAAGAGAGAACCACGCAGGCGCACGCGCCTACAGCGGCGACTATTGCCCACAGCAGATGATTGATGCCCGCCATCATGTCCGGGATACCATGCGGGTCTCTGAATGTGACGAACACGGCTAATTGCCACATCGCAATCGTGAACGCGATTGCACCTATAATCCAACTAAGAATGTCTGCCAGACTTTTCACTTCACACCTCCATAGTTCATTCCTTTGAGATCGGGCCAGGAGGGACGACCCGTTTGCTTGGTCGCAGGACGCAGCAGAGTTCGCAGGAGCTACCCATGAAACCAACAGGGCACGCGCGTCAAACTATTGCTTTTTCCGCTCCACTTATGAAAACACCGCGACTCCTCTTTTTGTGGCAGGAATTATATGGGCGAGCGCATCTGGCCGTAGGCTTTCATCACATCTTTTACTAATAGGCTCAAACTATATTAGTTTGAACCCTCATGCGACGTAATCGAGCGGACGCGAACTGCGACTTAAATACTGACAGGCTATGGGCACACAAAACGATAAAGGGCATCCGTGATGGATGCCCTACATTAGTGATTCCATTGAAGCCGGTGGAGGGATTTGAACCCCCGGCCCGCAGTTTACAAAACTGCCGCTCTACCCCTGAGCTACACCGGCTCACAAGATGACGAAATGCATCGTCACTTCAAAGGCAGAATCTATCAACTGGATTCTGAAAACGCAAGCAAGGGAAAGAGTTCCTCATCTTCTGCAATCCGTCCCGCCGAAAGAATTTTGTTGACGGTCAGGTGCGCGGCAAAGTAGGATAAAAATTGCCCCAGGGCTGGCGAGCGTGCCAATCAATCGCGCCCCCGGCCTGCCGAATCCATCGCACTCGCCGCTTCCGGCAATTCGCGCCGCGAGCGGTCTCTAACCCGAACCAGCTAAACTTTTACCCCACTGCCTGAGAAAACTTTTAAGGAGACATTCCCGTGCGCACTTTCAAACTCGTCCGCTCAAGCCTGATTCTTCTTCTCGCGCCATTAGCACTTCTAGTCACGGCGCAGGCACAGAACACAGCACCCGCGCCTACGCGCCAGGTGCAGGCTCCGCCAACCATAGCCGCGCCGTCAGAAGATAGATCGCCCGCGCGCGTCGCAGGACAACGAGAGCTTGCCTGCGCCGGATACATAACTTACGTGCCGCCGTCCAACCCCATTGAGATAGTTGGCGGCGAGCAGGAGCAAGAGCAATACGTCTATTCGCAGGGCGACGTGATTTACATCAATCAAGGCTCGCAGCATGGCATTCACGTAGGGCAGGAATTTTCAGTCATACGCCCGCGCGGGATGTTTCGCTCTACGTTCTCCAGAAAGCATGGCTTTCTGGGCAACTATGTTCAGGAGGTCGGACAGGTTCACGTCACAGAAGTGAGAGAGCAGACTTCTGTCGCAGTCGTTACGACTTCGTGCGAGGTGATGCTGTTAGGTGATGTGCTCATAGGAGTAGAGCAGCGCGTCTCGCCGCTTCAGCGCGCAGAAGTTCCGTTTGAACGCTTCCGCGACCCCAACGGCAAGCCGCAAGGTCGCATTGTGCTGGCGCGCGATCTTCAAGAGATGGTGACGCGAGGCCAGATCGTTTACATAGACCTTGGATGGGAAGATAGCGTTAAGCCCGGCGATTACCTGACCATCTTCAGACCTTCGGGGACGGGAGGCGTCACGCGCTTCCGCGAGGAAGAGGTTACTGCCACAGGCAACAACGGATTCGGGAGCGAACGCTATCACGGCGGCCCGTTCTCCAATCAAGCACAGAGGAACCAGTACCCGAACACAGAGCCGTATGGGCCAATGATTACCACGGCGAAGGTCAAGCGCCATCGCCCGCCAGTCCCACGCAAGGTTGTCGGAGAGATGGTCATACTAGGCGTTCAGGAACGCACGGCCACAGCAATCATCACACGCGTTGCGCAGGAAGTTCACACAGGCGATTACGTAGAGATTCAATGAAAAGGCAGTGCAGAATGCAGAGTGATGAGTGATGAATTGAATCATTAACTCATTGGCTCATTGAATCAATGAAGAAATGGTTCAATCTATCAATTCTTATTCATCACTCTGCACTCTGCGCTCATCACTGCTGTTCTTCCTTCTTCCACATCTCACTGTGCGCTGTCTTAACCAATCTGAGAGCGCGCCGATCTTCACAGGAGAACAATAATGAGAAGCATTAAATGCGGTAGCTGCGGTCTCTTCAACTGGGCGGAGTCTGGCCTGTGCAAACGCTGCGGCGCGCAACTCGATGCGTCCTACGATGACGGGTCTGGCTACTCCAACTATAACCAGCAACAGCAGACTTACTACGCGTCCTACCCGTCGTTCGCTGGCGTGCAGGTGCAGAGAAAATCCGGGCTTGCCGTCACGTCAATGGTGCTGGGCATCATCAGCATACTACCTTTCACCATAGGAGGTTTTCTGGGAGTCGGAGCAATCACAGGCATTGTGCTTGGAATCGTAGCTTTCAAGAAGTCTAGGAAACGGCCTTCGGAATATAGCGGAGGCGGGATGGCAGTAGCCGGAATCGTTCTGAGCAGCTTCGCTCTGCTTATCATGATTCCTATTATTGCTGCGATAGCAATTCCCAACCTGATCGCTTCGCGCCGCGCAGCCAATGAAGGTTCCGCGCTTTCAGCGCTTCGTACGATTCAGAGCGCAGAAGAGGTCTATCAATCAACCGTAGGTGATGGCAGATACGCTTCTATGGAAGAACTGGTGAGGGCTAATCTAGTCAGCCCGGAAATGCTGCGCGGGCAGAAGAACGGCTACAGGTTCGTGGTGCGATCAAACGACATGCATTTCGAGGCAGTGGCTACGCCCATCACCTACGGCGTGACCGGAACGGGCAAGAGATCGTTTTACGTAAGCGAAGATGGTGTTATTCGCGGAGGAGACAGAGTTGGGATGGAGGCTACTGCGTCCGACCCGCCGTACGATCCGCGCGCTTCGTACAATGAGCGCGCCGCAAGCCGCCCCGTTGGTAGTTTCCCTGTGGTGGATGAAGCATCTGTGGTCAGCACTCTTCGCAACATCCATGCTGCCGAAGCGAGCTATAGCGCAACGGACTCGCACGGTTATTACGGCTCTATGCAAGACCTCGTCGATAGAAACTTTATCCGCAGCGATATACTCGATTCACGTTCCGGCTACAGGTTCGACCTGCGCGTAAAAGGCACAACGTTCGAGGCACTGGCAACGCCAGTCAATTACGCCAAGGGCAGGAGGTCGTTTTATATCAGCGACAATGGCGTTATTCGAGCAGCAGACAGGGGCGGATATGAAGCGACTTACAACGATCCGCCTTACGATGCAAACAGCGCAAGCTACTGAAAGAGCAGTTTTCAGTTTTCAGTGAAAAGCCCGCTCGCTTCTTTCTGAAAACTGAAAACTAAAAACTGAAAACTGCTCTTATCACTTCTTCGTGATGACTGCGGGCGCAGTCGTCTGCGAGACAGCGCGTCTTCTACCTATGGCTGAGCCGCGTGCGATCACTGCGTGATAGAAGGAACGGAAATAGCCGTACATTGAAGCGCAGGCCGATAGCACAACGACCCAGAGCATCGCGCGCCCCATCGTGTAGAGCAAGACCTGCCAGTCTGTTCCTGTAGTCGCGCCTTCACCGATTAAATGATGCAAGGCCGCGCGAAGCTGCGGCACAGTCCAGAACGCAATTGCTGGAAACGGGCGACCGAAATTTTCTACGGGCGGTCGTCCAGACGCGCTAGACACTATCAAGAGCGCGACCGTCACGACCTGCGCCAGCATCTTGAACTTCCCCATCTTCGACGCTGAAATCACAACGCCTTCAGCCGCAGCGATTGAGCGAAGCCCCGTTACGGCGAACTCTCGTCCTATGATAATTACAACAGCCCACGCCGGAGCGAGTTGATTTTCTACAAGCGAGATGAGCGCCGCAGAGATGAGCAGCTTGTCCGCAATCGGGTCAAGAAGTTTTCCCAAGCGTGAAACCTGATTCCGTTTCCTTGCGATGATGCCGTCCAGAAAATCCGTAAGCGAGGCTGCGAGGAAAAGGGTAACACCGAGTATGTGGCGGCCTACGCCAAACCACTCTTCCGAAAACGGCGTCAATAGCACGACGACCAGAAGCGGCACGACGAAGATACGCGAGAGCGTTAGTGTGTTCGGAAGGTTCACGCGCACAACCTTTCTGCTAAAAGCGGAAAGCGCAATTTGAATCTTCGAGTGATGCTCATAACTGTTTCGGGCGAAGTGTATTTCCCGCAGACAAACAGTGTCAAGATAAGGCAAAAGTAAAAAGGTAAAAGGCAAAAGTGAAGAAGGTTGAATCTCTTCCTAACTTTTGCCTTTTACCTTTTTACTTTTGCCTTTCCTTTGCTCGCTTGCCCGTTCCATCTTGCTCAGCTACAATCAAAGATTCCGCGCCCTCTATTTCTCCCGTCTATGGCGGGCGCGCTCTATTTCCGAAGCATCATGGCAATCCAAAAGATCACTGTGCGCGGGGCGCGCCAGCACAATCTCAAGAACATTTCTGTCGAGATTCCGCGCGAGAAGCTGACCGTCATTACGGGCTTGAGCGGTTCCGGTAAATCCTCGCTCGCCTTTGACACGATTTATGCAGAAGGGCAGCGTCGTTACGTAGAATCGCTCTCGGCTTATGCTCGTCAATTCCTGGATCAACTCGAAAAGCCTGACGTTGATTCGGTTGACGGCCTCTCGCCTGCGATTTCAATTGAGCAGAAGACCGTCTCGCGCAGCCCTCGCAGCACGGTCGGCACTGTGACCGAGGTTTACGATTACCTGCGCCTTCTCTTCTCTTCCATAGGCCAGCCACACTGCCACATCTGCGGCGCGCAGATAACACGCCAATCTGTAGAACAGATTTCCGGGAACGTTCTATCGCTTCCCGAAGGCGAGCGCGTGATGATACTCGCGCCGGTCGTAAGAGGTCGCAAGGGCGAGTTTAAGAAGGAGATTGAGAAGCTTGCTAAAGAAGGTTTCCTTCGCGCGCGAATTGACGGCGAGCTTGTTTCGCTAGACGAGGAGATACGTCTGGACAAGCGGCGCAATCACACGATTGAAGCTGTAGTTGATAGGCTTCTTATCAAGCCCGGCATCAACGAACGCCTGACCGAATCAATTCGCACAGCATTGAAACTCACTGGCGGCGCGGTTCTTGTTTCAGTAGTTGATGGTGAAGAGAAACTCTATTCGGAAAAGATGGCGTGCGTGAACTGCGGCATCAACGTGCCGCCGCTTGAACCTCGTTCCTTCTCTTTCAACTCCGCCTACGGCGCGTGCAAGCGTTGTCATGGTCTGGGCACTGTGCTGGAAGTTGATCCTGCGAAACTCGTTGCGGACGCAAACGAGCCTTCTGAGAAACTGCCTTTCATGGGTCAGGCGGATAAACAGGGTTCCGCTTATCTTCGCTCCGCGCTTCTCTCTATCATCAAACATTTCGGCGCTGACACGAGCACATCTTTCGCAGAGCTTCCAAAAGATGTGCGCGACGCATTCTTTCATGGCGTTGATTACCCGCTCACTTTCCGGCAGGGCGCTTACACTTACCAGAGCGATTGGAAGGGCGCTGTGCGCTGGTTGCGCGAGAGGATGACGGACGCGCCTTCTGAAAAAGTCCGTCTAGCTCTAGAAGAGTTGGTCTCGCCCGTGATTTGTCCTGATTGCAATGGGCGTCGTCTTCAACCCGAATCGCTGGCAGTTCGCATAGCAGGTCGCGGCATAACCGATTACACGGAGTTGCCTATTGAAGATGCAGTCGCAGCGTTTGACCGCGTGAAATTGAACGAGCGCGAAGAGCAGATCGCCGGATTGATTCTCAGAGAGATAAGAGACCGCTTGCGTTTTCTGCAAAAGGTGGGGCTTGGCTACATCACTCTTGATCGCGGCAGCGCAACTCTTTCCGGCGGCGAAGGCCAGCGCATACGCCTTGCAACACAGATAGGCTCGCAGCTTCGCGGCGTACTCTATGTTCTTGATGAACCTTCAATTGGCCTTCACCCGCGCGACAATCAAAGACTTTTGGAGACGCTCTGCGCGTTGCGTGACCTTGGCAACACAGTGCTCGTCGTAGAGCATGACGAGGAGACGATTCGACGCGCTGATTACGTTGTGGATTTAGGGCCGGGCGCTGGCGCGCACGGAGGCGAAGTCGTAGCCATAGGCACGCCCGAAGACGTGGCCTGCAATCCAGAATCGGTCACGGGTCTTTACATCTGCGGCGCGCGTGAGATTGAAGTTCCTTTGACTAGGCGAACGCCGAACGGCAAAGCCATAACGGTTCGCGGCGCTCGCGCTAACAACCTGAAAGACATAGATGTAACTTTCCCGCTCGGACTTCTAACAGTTGTGACTGGCGTCTCCGGCTCAGGCAAATCAACTCTCGTTGACGACATTCTCTATCGCGCTCTTGCTCATCACCTTTACGGTTCACTGACAGAACCGGGCGAGTACAATGCGATTGAAGGTCTTGAGTACATAGACAAAGTTATAGAGATTGACCAATCACCCATAGGCCGTACGCCGCGCTCTAACCCGGCGACATACACAGGGCTGTTCACGCCCATACGCGAGCTTTACGCTATGCTACCGGAATCACGCGAGCGCGGTTACAAGCCCGGCAGATTTTCTTTCAACGTCAAGGGCGGGCGCTGCGAAGCATGCGAAGGCGACGGCATGAAGCGTATAGAGATGAATTTCCTACCGGACGTTTATGTGCTCTGCGACGTGTGTCGCGGCGCGCGCTACAACCGCGAAACGCTTTCGGTCAAATATAAGGGCAAATCAATCGCAGAGCTTTTAGATACAACGGTCGAAGAAGCGCTGCCGATTCTGGAAAACATCCCGCAGATAAAGCAGAAGCTTCAAACTTTGCTTGATGTGGGCTTAGGCTATATCAAGCTTGGACAATCGGCCACAACGCTTTCCGGCGGCGAAGCGCAACGCATCAAGCTCGCAAAAGAGTTATCAAAACGCGCGACGGGCAGAACCATCTACATCCTTGACGAACCAACAACCGGCCTGCACTTCGCAGACGTTCACAAACTTCTGGACGTTCTACAGCGCCTAGTTTCTTTGGGCAACACAGTCATCGTCATCGAACACAATCTGGACGTAATCAAGAGCGCAGACTACATCGTTGACCTTGGCCCCGAAGGCGGCTCGCACGGCGGTCGTCTCGTAGCAGCGGGCACGCCCGAAGAGGTCGCGCGCGCACGCCGCTCGCACACAGGCCACGCCCTCAAGCCTCTGCTCAACGGCCACGCTGTTGCACGCAACGGCAACAATCATGCGACCACAAAACGCGAGCGCAAGAAGACTGCGTGATATAATCGCTTGCGTCAGATCATCAGAGGAGAAAAATAATGTCAAAGGAAGTTCAGTTTGTGACTGACGCCGAGGGCAATAAAACCGCTGTGATTCTTCCGATTGAAGAATACGAAGAGATGATGGAAGATTTGCATTTGGGTCGCGTCGCGCGAGAGAGCAAGGACGAACCCCGCCGCGCTTTATCCGAAGTTTTAGGAGAGATGCGCTCCTCCGGTGAGATAGATGTATAACGTCACAATCACCTCACGCGCCGAGCGCGAATTGAGGCGACTCGACAGACCCATCAAGAATCGCATAGTGACAGCTATCCTCACGCTCAGTTCTGATCCTCGCCCCGCCGGGTGTCTCAAAGTCAAAAGTGAAGAAGGTGTTTGGCGTATCCGCGTCGGCGACTGGCGCATAGGCTACCAGATAGATAACGCAAATCATGAAGTGATCGTTATCAGGATCGGTCATCGCAGCGAGTTTTACGATTGAGCCACGAACCACCGAAGAAGATTGCATGATATAATTTTGCTATCAGCTTGTCTGAAGGCAACGGAGGAGATTTTCAATGAAGACTCAAGAAGAGTTGCTGAAGGTTGATAGAACCGCCTTCGTTGTGACCTCCCTTCACGAATCGGATGAAAAGGAATACTGGCTCTCAAAGACGCCAGAGGAGCGGCTGCAAGCTCTCGAACTGATGCGACAAATTGTTTACGGCTATGATCCCGCTACCGCCAGACTTCAAAGAGTTCTTGAGATTGCTCAACGCCGGACAGGTTGAATATCTGCTGATTGGCAATTACGCTGTTATCGAACTCAAATCAGTGCAAAGAAGTCATTGAATCGTTTGGATAGTTGTCGGAAATAGTTCAAACGCTGGCCGCCATGTGTTTATGATTATAGTTTTTGCGATGGAGAATTAATTTTCATGGCACTTTATGAAATCACTTCTGACAATCTAACCAAGATCGCACAAACCACTTTTGACCAAGCAGGTTTGCGTGAAAGAACCGACCTTCAACGGTTATTACAAAAACAGATTGACGTAATTCTGCCTGACACTTTGGTGATTGCTGAAGAATTCGGTGAGTGGGAAGAATCAAAGCGACGAATTGATTTGCTCGGTCTAGATAAAGATGCCAACCTTGTCGTCATCGAACTGAAAAGAACTGAAGATGGCGGACACATGGAACTGCAAGCCATTCGCTACGCGGCGATGGTTTCAACCATGACCTTTGAGCGCGTCGTTGACATCTACGGGCGTTACCTGACTCAGAACGGCAGCAACGCCGATGACGCAAGAGCCGCAATTTTAGAATTTCTTGGGTGGGAAGAACCCGATGAAGATTCGTTCGCGCAGGACGTGAGAATCGTTTTGGTCTCAGCTAATTTCTCAAAGGAACTCACAACGGCTGTGATGTGGCTTAATAAGCGTGACTTAGACATCCGTTGTATTCGCTTAACTCCTTATCAGGACAAGGGTCGAGTTTTAATAGACGTGCACCAAGTTATCCCGCTTCCCGAAGCGGCTGAGTATCAAATACAGATACGGGAAAAGGAACAGAGAGAGCGTAAAGAAAAAGCCGAACGCCTTCCATTGCCTAGATTCTGGCAAAGTCTTCTTGCCCTGGGCGAAGGTAAAACTCCACTCCACGCTAAGATGTCTCCCTCTGAACGTGGTTATATTGGTGCGAGTTCAGGCGTCAATGGATTAGGGTTTTACTATTCTCTTTCTAAACACGGCAGCCGTGTCGAGCTTTATATTGACCGTCGAGACCACGCTCTCAACAAAAGAATGTTCGATGAACTATCGTCTCACAAAGACGAAATTGAAATTGCTTTCGGAGAGCCGTTATCGTGGCAGCGAATTGACGATAAGCGGGCTTGTCGAATAGCGTATGAAATGACGGCTGGCGGTTATAAAGACGATGAAGCTAATTGGCAAACAATTCAAACCGCGATGATTGACGCAATGGTTCGTCTTGAGAAAGCTCTTTCACCGTTTATTCCCAAATTGGCGCACCTAAAGTAATCAAGTTTTCAATTTATGAATTTGGTTATCTAATGATTAGCAGGCTGCTTGTTGAAACCCAAACCGTTAGATGGGAATCTCGCTCTTGACCGTTTGCAGCATTGCTGTAGAGCCTTGCTCGCGCCCGATAGCGAGATAGCTTTCAAGCATGGCGGCGGTCAGATGCGGAAAGCAAAGGCTGTTTGAAGCATCCTCGTACCGCTCTCCTGTCAACGCATGAAAGCTCATGTGCGCGCCATCGTAGCGCCAGACCTCTGGGACGCGGGCTGCCAGGTAGAGTCCGAATTTGTCGAGCGATGGACTTGTAATGTCCACTTCCAGAATCATATCGGGCGGCGGATGGACTTGCAGGTCAATCTCTTCGACGCCGCGTACCCTCGCTTCGTTGGCGATATAAAAGCAACTGTCCGGCTCGCCGCCGCGCTGCTCGGATTCCACGCGCAAGGTCATCGCTCCGCAGTTATCAACGTTGAGTCCCATTTCAAAAGCAAGAAGCGTCACGATCATGTCAACAAGGCGCGTGATCTGTTCGTGAAGACGTTTAGGACTCATAATCTCCAGCACTCCATGATCGAAAGTGAGGCGCACGTTTCCTTCATCGCCGAGTTCTTCGAGCAGTTGCGCATAAATTTCCCACGACACACCATAATAAATGTGCTTTTCAGCAGCCGCGCTCATTGCTAGACGATCAAGGATGTGCGATTCCAGAAGCATATGCGAATTATGCTGGCGAGGAGTTCAGCAAGTCAATTGAAACATTGTGGACGGTCTTTTACAAAATCACGTCCGAAGAAGATCGCGTGATATACTCCCGTCCGATGATTAGTCACATCTCGTCCATCGTCGCTGACAGTCTTAACGTAAAGAAGAGCTACTTCGCTGAAAACGCGGAGCAGGTAGAGCGTGCGGCTCAGATGATTGCCGAGTGTTTCAATGCGGGCGGAAAACTTTTGCTTCTCGGCAACGGCGGGTCTTCGGCGGACGCGCAGCACATAGCGGGCGAGTTTGTGAATCGGTTCTGTGTTGAGAATCGTCGCGCGCTTCCTGCCGTTGCGCTTTCGACGGATGGCGGCGTGCTGACGTGCATCGCTAATGACACGGGGTTCGAGAAAATCTTCGCGCGTCAGATAGAAGGTTTGGGGAAAAGCGGCGATGTTTGTCTGGCGATTTCGACTTCCGGTAAATCGCCGAACGTCGTTGCGGCTGTTGAGCAGGCACGCAGTCAGGGGATGAAAACCATTGGGCTGCTTGGCAGAGACGGTGGAATGGTCGCGCCTCTCTGCGATCTTGCTTTAATTGTTCCGAGCAACGATACGCAACGAGTTCAGGAGACACATAATTTAATCGGCCACATCATCTGCGAGCTTGTAGAGATGACTCTCTTCCCTGAAGAGATTTCAGGAAAGGAGCGCTAAAAAATTTCGTGTCAATTTACGTAGACGACCTGCGCCCGCTCTCGCTTGATGAAGTGAAGACGTATCCGCTCGCTTCTCGTCCTAGCAAAGTTGCCCTTACGGATTTCGCTCAACCTGTTTCCGCAGACTCCACGCTTTCCGACTTTCTCAAAAATCTTCCGAACATTCTGGCCGTTCGCAGTTTGCGCGAGATTGCAGTGGCTGTGAAGCGCGCACGTGAACTCCAAAAACCTGTCATCTGGGGCATGGGCGGGCACGTGATTAAAACAGGTCTAGCGCCCGTCATCATTGATCTGATGCGGCGCGGGTTTGTCAGCGCGATTGCGGCGAACGGCTCGGTGCTGGTTCACGATGCGGAGATAGCTATGGTCGGTTCGACTTCGGAAGATGTGGACGCGACGCTTGGCGCAGGAGCTTTCGGCGGAGCGGAGGAGACCGGCAAGCTTTTGAACGAAGCTGCGCGTGAAGGAGCAAGAGATGGAATCGGACTGGGCGAAGCTATGGGGCGCGCGCTGCTGGCGCTGAATCCGAAGCACAAAGATTATTCGCTGCTCTGCGCCGCTTACGAGATGCGCGTTCCATTCACAGCGCACCTGACAATTGGCGGCGACATAGCACACTTTCACCCAAACGCAGACGGCGCTGCGCTTGGCGCAACCACTCATACTGATTTCCGACTTCTATCCGAGATGGTAAGGCGATTGAACGGCGGCGGAGTTTATCTGAACATAGGCTCTGCCGTCGTGCTGCCGGAAATTTTCTTGAAGGCTGTGACGCTCGTTCGCAACATGGGCCACACGCTCACAGATTTCACCACAGCCAACTTCGATTTCATACAACACTACCGCCCGCTAACCAACGTCGTGCGAAGACCCACAGCGGACGGCGCCGGACGCGGCTACGCCATAACAGGTCACCATGAGTTGACCATTCCCCTGCTCGCAGCCGAACTGCTCTGCGGCGAAGAAGAGCAAGGCGGAAGAAGCGACGCGTAGAGTGGGAGACGCGGGGACGCGGCGAAAGAAAAAGAATGATGTAAGAGGCTTATACTCTTCTCTCCGCGTCGCCTCGGTCCCCGCGTCTCCGCGTCTCTTCTTCTCCCTCCTCTTTTATTTCAAAAACTCAAACTTAATGCTATCCCGTATACATGCTCGCGCGTGTTGTATTGCGGGTAGAGGAAGAGGCGCAATCGTCTGTGCTGCGACGCGTCCGTATTGTATGGGCCGAGCGTGGGGTCGTGGTGTGCTTTGTAAACAAAGCGGCCTATGCCGTAACCCATAGCGCTCCCCACAAGAATGTCTGAGAGAAAATGGTTGCGTCCTGTAAAGCGCGAGATGCTGACGAGCGTGGCAATAGTGTATGAAGTAATCTTGATAAGTCGGCTGTCGCCGTACTCGTGCGCTATGACGGTTGCAAGCGCCCAGGAGTTTATCGCGTGCCCCGAAGGGAAAGAGTTGCCGCGTGTGAAGAATCGCCCGCGACCTGTGTCTGCACGAGGTCTCTGTCTCTGCGTGGCGGCTTTTAAGATTAAGCTGACTATCTGGCCGTTAACTAGCGCCTCCGCACCCAATACCCCTGTCTCGCGCATGCGCGCGTCGCTAAGCCGCCTGCCGGTTAGATAGAAAGCTGCGGCCAATGCTCCGCCGCTATAAAGCGCTCCGAAGCGACTGACGTTGCAGCTTATTTTCAACCGCGTGGGATCGTCGCGCAGCGCTCTAGCCGTGTCGCTGTCGGTTCGAATCAGGACGGCAGTTGAAATTCCGAGCGGAACAATCCACTTTAGATCGCCGCCGCGAAGACGTGCGGGCGAACTCCAGATCGCGCGCTCGTCGTGCAGCAGGTTTTTGAAGAAACGGCTTTCCAGTGAAGGCGAGGGCGAAGGTTGCGGCGCAGGTGAACTTTTTGTAGGAAGCGTCTGCGCATTCATGGTTGCCGCGGCGAGTATGAGAAAAAGTATAGGCGGGCAGACTCGCAGAAGATGACGCTTGTATGAAAATCGTGAACTCATACTTCTCGCGCACGAGCGGTTAGAAAAGTTCTATATTACCAAGATGCAATCAAATAAGAGGAAGGAGACGATCCACGAATCCACACGAAACTACACGAAAGAGCCTGTGGTTTCCTGTAGTTTCGTGTGGATTCGTGGATTATCTTTTCCTCTCTGTTCATTGCATCTTGGTATATATGACGGTCGAATCCGGTGAGAGACAGCTAGCGGCAGAAACTTTAGCCCTTTCTAAAACTCGAAATCAATAGAAAATCGTAGCTGGCGCGGTGGAGCGAAAAGGGTCGGTTGATTGAAAGTTTGAAGCGGCGAGGCTGCCGATCCGAAGAAAGGATTTATCAGGCTCACGTTCGGATGATTGAACAGATTAAATGCTTCGACGACGAAATCAAGACGCGACAACTGGCCGAACGGAATGTACTTGACCGCTCGCAAATCCAGGTTGACGACGCGGGCGGTTCGCAATTGGTTGCGCGCGAAAAGGAGCGGGCGCGAGGCTAACGGATAAGCAAGGCTGTGCTCTTCGTCCGCGCCCGTGAGAGCGTTTACGGGGCGTCCGCTCGTGACGGTTAGAATCGGGGCGACTTCGATGTGGCTTAAAAGCTCGTACAGCATATCGCTCCCACCTCTTTTAGCGGCTCGCGTGTCTTCTTCATCTTCGCCGAACGGAAGATCGAAGAGCGCGCTTAAGACGAAGCGTTGGCGCGCGTCCTGTCTTGACGCCGCGCGTTCTGCGCCGAGGTCATAAGGGTTCGCAGGCTGCTCATCAAAGTCCGAAGCGTCGTCAATCGCGCGAGAGAGCGTGTAGGAAGCCAGCAACTCCCATTCGTCGCTCAAACGTTTGTTGAGCGCAAAGGTCAGCCCGTGATAAGTCGAGTTAGCGGAATCTTCGAGTTGATAGATAGCATCGTAGCGAGGATCAATTCTTGCGAGGCCAAAGACCGTGCGACCGAGTTGCTGCGGCGTCGTTGAAGTAAAGCCCAGAGCCAGCGCGTTCGCTGTCGTCAGTATGACGGGAGGAAGCAGGTTAATGTTGCGCGTGCGCGGCAGATTGACGCCGCGCGTGAAGAGATATTCCGCTCGCACCGTCAAATCTTGCGATAGCTGGCGCTCTAGGCCGAAGTGAATTTGCGCGCTGTACGGAGTTTTGAAGTTCGGGTCGGCGCTGTAGATGGAAGGCCGAATGTCTGGCAGCGGGTTCGTCACCCGGCCTCCGCCCGTCGAGTTGAAAACTTGCGCGGCTCGTTCGTCAAACGCGACCTGCTCGAAAGCGCCCGCGCCGTTTCTTTGAATAGCGCGATTGAGAAAGGCCAGAGGAAGACGGTCGTAGAAAAGCCCGAAGCCAGCGCGAACGACCCAACCAGAAGCCACGTTCCAGGCTAGACCAAGACGCGGACTCAAGTTATTCGCATCCGTGCGGAACGGATTCGGCAATCGTTCCACGTCGTAGCGCAATCCAAGATCGAGCGTAACGTTGCTCGCGGCCTGCCAGTGATCCTGCGCGAAAGCGCCGAAACTGGTCACGCCAAACTGGGTCGCCGTTTGGCCGAAAGCCTGACGCCATAGCGCCGCGTGACTCAGAAGAAGATCGTCCAGCGTGCGAAAGATGTAAAGGCCGCCGAAATGGTCGCGGTCTTCGTCGTCTAGCGAAACATGATTGACGCTCGCCCCCGCCTTCAACTCGTGGCTTGAGCGAGCCAGCGTGATGGTCTCGACCAACTGCTCGCGCCGCTCTAGCCTCGTCCCGTCGCCTTCAAACGGGCGACCGAAACGCGCAAGGCCGACCACTTCAATCATGGGGCCGGTGCTGTCATTCGCGCGCGAGACGAAGCGGCGCGTGCTCGTCTGGAATCTGAGGTCGTTGATTAATCTTGATGAGACGACGGAAAGGATAGAGCCTGTTAGCTGGTAGTCTCTGGTGTACGCGCTGCCGCGCGAACTTCTGTCGCTCAAAGCGTCCGTGCTGAATGCGTCGCCGCGATTTCGCGCATTCGTGAAAGCGAGACGTAAGTTGAGAGTGTGCCGATTGCTAACCGGATATGTGAGTTTGCCAGCCGCTTCCGTTTCGTCGCCGCCTGTCCGAAAGCGGCTCGCAGTCAATGTGCGAATCGGAAGATTAGGGATAAAACCGCTAGAGAGCGCAGCGTTGATCGGCTCGCGCGTGAGGCGGTTGATTTCTGACTGGTCTTCAGCCGAAAAGTGTTCCTGCTCGAATGCTGTGTAGAAGAAGAGGCGGTTGCGTTTGATTGGCCCACCCAAAGATGCTCCGGGCTGCGCGCGACGTAGGCGCTTGCGGCCACGCGAATCGTCCAGAAAATTGCGCGCATTGAAAATTTCGTTTTGAAGAAAGGTGAAGACTGTGCCGTGAAAATCGTTCGCGCCAGTCTTTGTCACGACGTTGATGGCTCCGCCAGCAGCGCCGCCAAACTCTGCGGAAAGGCCATTGTTGATGACTTGAAACTCCCTGACAATCTCAGGCGAGAGCGCCACGCGCGCCGCGCCCGTAGTCTCGTCCGTGTTGTCAAGTCCGTCAATTGAGATCAGGTTGCTGCGCGGACGCAATCCGCCAAAAGTGAATCCGCTGTCCGAGAGCGTCTGACCCGGCGATCCAGTCTGCCCGCCGGTCGTTTGCGCGTTGGATGGCAGGACGCCCGGAGCGAGCAGAGTGAATTGCAGATAGTTGCTGCGAAACATCCAGAGCAGGCGGCCTGTCGTTGACTGTAACTTCTGCGCTCAGAGACGCAGGCTGGAGCGTGATGTCCAGAACTTGAGCGCGACCAAGCTCTACAGTCACCTGTGGATTCGTGTAGCGTGCGAACCCTTCGGCCTCCGCGCGCACTTCGTAAACTCCTACAGGTAATGCGCTCAAGCGATAAGTTCCGTCAGCGGCGCTCTCGGTCTGCCTTGTCTGGTTCGTTGCAAGATTGCGCAGCGTGACGGTCGCGCCCGAAACAGACGCGCCCGCCGCATCGCGCACGACACCTGCCAGCGTGGCCGTCGTCGCTCCGTTCTGCGCGCTTCCATTGGTGAAGAAGATGAGACAAAGCAGCAGCGCTAGAAAACTGAATGAGAGTTTCGAGGCTATTAATTCCTGAGTTACGAAAAGATGAGCGAGAGCTATTCTGTTCATGAAAAATTAAACTTCTCAGACTTAAAAGGCTATCTAAAGTCCCAAGTCATTCAACTTCTTAGCGAGCTTTGCTCTTTTCTTTGCTTCTACAGCGTGAACCCTCAATTCTCTCTAAGCTCAAGAATCATGTGAATTGCTGGTTCACGCAAAGGCGCAAAGGTAAATCGGAAGCTCGCAAAGAGGTTCTGTAACGTGCTTTAAGTTCGGGGCGGATTCCCCTCACTGCATTTTATCTGAAAAGTTAAAGAACAGAAGCGCTCTCAACCTCAACCGGCGTCAGCCGCCCTGCGCGCTCGTCGTTGCCTTCTGCTCAAACAGTTCCGGGAATTTCGCGCGAAGCTTCGGCGTGATGCGATAGCCTGCGTCCTCGAACGCTTCGCCGAAATCGTTGCGCTCGCCCCCGCCGCGCCCTATGTGGCAGACGGTACAATGCCCTCGCAAGTTTGCTTTAGCTAAAGGGTCGTGGTCGTACCTGTCCATGAATGCTGGCTTGGCCGCTACGGGCTGCGCAAGCAGCGCCATTTTCACTAGCGCGGCCAAACCTATGAATGTCAGTAGAACGAAAAGCTTAAGTTGTCGCATTGCCTTCACTAGATTAAAAGACGTAAGTGATTGAGCCGCTGAAGCCGTCGCGCCCGTAACCTCTAAACGGCAACAGGCGTCTGCCAAACTCTTCTTCCATCTCACCCGACAGGCGCGGCACAGGCCCAAAAGTGTGATTGAAAAGATAATTCAACTTGAAGACGATGGTTGACGCAGGCGCTATGTTCAGCCCCAATGTTGTGCGCGAGCGGTTAAGGAAAAAGTTGCTGAGCGTGCGATCCATGCGCAGCACTTCATAGCGAACGACGGGCGCTATGTATCCGCCTTCGTCGAAATGGCGCGCGACGAAGCGCGGGCGCGCTTGGTAAGAGCTTTCTATGTAAAAACCGTCCTGTCCGGGCGTAGGCTGTGCAAGAAACTCTGCCAGCGCGTCAGCGCTCGCTTCATCATTCGGGTCGAAAGCTGGAGGCGCTGGGCTGCGTCTTGGAATCTCTGCGCCATTCAGCTTTGAGCGCGCGTACTCTGCGTTGAAGAGAAAGCCGCCGCGACGAAACGATGCGTCGAAGAAGAGTATGTTGGCGAAGATGCCCGGATCATCGTCATCAGAGATGCGCCCGCGATAACCCGAGACGCCGAACTCAAGTCCTGCGAACGGCGAGAAACCAAGGCGACCAACAATCGCTTTGTTACGGTTGTTGTCCTGCATAGCCACGTGCCCAATCTCCGCAGCTTCAGCCTGTCCAAGCAAGCGTGAGAAAGGCTGCGCGCCTTCTTCCTCTTCTTCTTCGCCTGTGCCGCGCATCCCGTTCACAATGTCGAACTCGTAACTCAGCTTCATCTTGCCCTGAAGTTTGAAGCGACCGCGCACGCCCAGGCCAGCGTCAGAGTAAGCTGTAGGGACTATGAATTGGTTTAGGAGCGGGCGTATCACCGTCAGGTTCAAGTTCGAATCGTGATAGACGTTGAAGCGACCAAGCGCGGGCACGAAGATGCCGCCACGAAATGCAAACTCCGGTCGAACTTTCCACTCCGCGAACGCCTGCTCGACTTCAACCTCGCTTCCTGCGAACTCGTATTCAATCTCCGAGTTGAAGAAGATGTTGTGTCGCTCTGAAAGCACAGCCGCCACACCGAGCACGAAGCGCGGGTTGGAAAACGTGAGCGTGCCGCCGCCGTCACCGCGTTCGTTGATGCCTGAGCCTCTTAATTGTGCGTCGCCGTAGCCGCCTATGGTTATGCGATCTGTGCGAAGAAGATTGCCTGCGCCTGCAAGGTCGCCGCCCTGAGCTTTATTGGCAACCGCGATGCGCGTGCTCTCCGGCGCAGCCGCACGTTGCGGCGCGCCAGTTGATTCAACTTGAGTCGGCGACGGGCTGACCTGCGCATTCGATTGCTCTGTGCGCTCGCCCGTTGTGTTCGCTGCCAATTGAGGCTTCGCGCTCTCTATGAGAGTGCGCAATCGTTCGACCTCGCCGCGCAACTGTTGGACTTCGTCGCGCAGATGTTCGACCTCGCCCGTTTGCGCAGGGTTCTGCTGTGGGCTAGTTTGCGCCAGAAGCGGCTGAGCAGAAAACAGAAGAAGAAATATGAGCGGGGCGAAGTTCTGGGCGAATGCTCTGGTGACTCCGGCTCTCTTTAGAGATGCGTAGATGAGTGACATTGAGGAATACCCTTTCACACTTCCCTGAAATTTTTCGATTGATAGAGACCGCAGTGGAGGCGTGTTAAGATATTGCTCGCATACCACTCGGAAATTGCTGACAAGCTACGGTCTGGATAATGCACCAAGGGGAGCTTCCGACATCGCAGCGCCAGAAGCTCCAATTTTTTCAATTCAATTTGAAGCTGAAAATGAATTTCATTTTCAACCCATCGCTAGTATATTGGTTGTTTATTTCTCTGTCAACAATCCCTTCATAATTGCCGGGTCTCTTTGTGGAGAAGAAGCTATCCACGAAGCCACACGAAAAGACACGAAACTGCGATCTCCTTCTTCGTGTCTTTTCGTGTGGCTTCGTGGGTTATCTTTTCGCTCTTAAAGAGACACAGGTTCATAACTGGGAAGCGAGCAGACCGTAGATTACGTCCCGCGCCGCCGTAGCCTCAGCGCCAGCGAGTAGGCTATAATTCATGCGCTCGTTTTCCGGCGCTGACTGTTGGTGTACGAAGCTCTTCTCTGGCGGTCGCGCTCGTCATATGAACAAGGATGGGAGAGATTTGATGGAGAAAGAAAGACTGGAGCACTTTCGTAAAATTTTACAGGGGCAGCTTCGAGAGCACTCCGAGCATGTGCGTGCGGGGCAGGCTGCCGCAACAGCGGACACTGATGACGGCGTCAAGGACAGCGTGGACATGTCTTTGCAGGACGTGAACCGCGAGATAGCTTTCCGCATGGGCGAGCGTGAATCGCAACTCGTAGCGGACATTGATCAGGCGCTTCTGAGGATTGACGAAGGGACGTATGGAATCTGCGCGCGATGCGGAAAGCCCATTGACGAGCGCAGGCTTGAGGCTATGCCAACGGCCAGATACGATGCTGCGTGCCAGGCCGCAATCGAGGCCGCTCAAGGTCTGGACACTCCAACGCTATAGAGCGCTTTGTTGTCCCGTAGGGATAGTTGACAGTAGCCCTGCAATTTATTGCCGGGAACATTGTGAAGAGAAATAATTGAGTCCCGCAGGGACGACTGAATAATTTCAACTCTGAAATCTCAAATTTGAAATCCTTCAGTCGTCCCTGCGGGACTCTAAATCTTTTATCGCACCTGTTACCCAGCAATAAATTGCCGGGCTATTATCAAATCGTCCCTGATGGGACTTTTCCAACTGCTTCTTAGCCCCGGACAGCCCACGCGCTACGGTTGCGCATCATAATGGCGGCTAAAAAGCGAGCGCAGTTAGTTTACAGAACATGAAGGGCTTTCCCCCACCATAGCGTAATTCATCTCTTTCCTTCTTGAAACTTCGCGCGCACTTGCGCCGTAAACAAGCTTTCTATCTCTCCTGTGTTAAATTTAATGAAAGGTCTTCAATGAGCACTGTGCGAGTAACTATTGTTATGACTTTGATCTTCTCCTTTCTTCTGGGCGCGGTCGTGAGCGGACAGAATCGCCGCGCGCCCAAGCCCACACGTACGAATACAGCAAAGATGCCTGACAGCGCTCCATTCTGGATGGGCAGCCCGGACGCAGATGCTTTTCAGAAACGTATGGACGAGCGGCTGGGGCTGGCACAGAAAGCGCTCGACCGTGTAATGGCCGTTCACGGCGCGCGAACTATAGAGAACACCCTGAAACCTTACGACGAAATTCTATTGCAACTGGACGCCGTCAGTTCTCAGTCGAGTTTGATGGAGGCCGTACACCCTGACGCACGTTTAAGGGATGTTGCAGAAAAAGAGACGCAGAAGGCTTCATCCTTCGCCACAGAGCTTTCGCTGAACCGTGTAGTCTACGACGCAATCACGGCGCTAGACATAAGCCGCGCGGACAATGAGACGCGCTACTACGTGCAGCGAACGCTACGCGATTTTCGCCTGGCTGGCGTTGACCGTGATGATGCTACACGCGCGAAGATCAAGGCGCTGCGCGATGAGCTTGTGCAGATTGGACAGGAGTTCGAGCGGCACATACGCGAGGACGTTCACAAGGTAACGGTCAACAGCGCGAGCGAGCTTGCAGGGCTTCCAGATGATTACATAGCGCGTCACAAGCCCGACCCGCAAGGACACATTACCTTGACGACCGATTATCCAGATTCCCTTCCCGTCTTCTCTTACGCGCGCAACGAAACTTTGCGCAAGCGCATGTACATGGAATACAACAACCGCGCTTTCCCCATGAACAAATCTGTGCTCGACCGATTGATTGCGAAGCGGTACGAGCTTGCCACTCTTCTTGGCTTTAAGACGTGGGCTGATTACATAACTGCGGACAAGATGGTTGGTACGGCTCGTCACGCTTCGGATTTTATAGACCAGATTGTTGAAGCGTCAGGCGCGAAGGCCGTGCGCGAGTATCAGGAGCTTTTAAAGCGCAAGCAGCAGGACTCGCCGGGCGCAACCACAGTTAATGCATGGGAGAGCACATACTATTCCGAGCTTGTTCGCAAATCAAATTACTCTTTCGACTCGCAAACTGTTCGACCGTACTTCCCCTATGATCGAGTGAAGCAGGGCGTTCTTGATATAACGAGCCGACTGTTCGACGTTACATTCCGCAGAGTCGAGAACGTGCCAGTTTGGGATTCGTCCGTCGAAGCCTACGAGATGCTTGAGAACGGACAGGTCACAGGTCGTTTCTATCTGGACATGCACCCGCGCGAGAACAAGTACAAGCACGCGGCGCAGTTCAATGTTAGGACGGGCGTTGAAGGAAGACAGATTCCCGAAGCCGCATTAATCTGCAATCTGCCCGGAGGACAGGCGGGCGATCCAGGCCTGATGACGCACGATGATGTTGTGACTTTCTTCCACGAGTTCGGCCATCTCTTGCATTCGCTCTTCGCAGGACATCACCGATGGGTTGGCATAGGCGGCATCAGCACAGAGTGGGATTTCGTAGAAGCTCCTTCGCAGATGCTGGAAGAATGGACTTGGGACCCTGCGACGCTACAAACGTTCGCGCGCAACTACCAGACCGGCGAGCCAATCCCGACTGCACTGGTTCGCCAGATGAAGCGCGCCAACGAGTTCGGCAAAGCGCTTGGCGTGCGGCGACAGATGGTCTATGCAAAGCTATCGCTCTCGGCCTACGACCGCAACCCGCAGCAAGTTGATCTGGACGAGATGGTGAAAGGATTGATGAAGCAATATCAACCTTTCCCATTCGTAGAAGGCACTCACTTTCAGACTTCCTTCGGCCATCTGGATGATTACTCTGCAATCTACTACACCTACATGTGGTCGCTTGTGATAGCCAAAGATATGTTCAGCCACTTCGACCATAACAACCTGCTAGCGCCCGGCGTCGCCAAGCGTTACCGCGACGCAGTGCTAGCGCCCGGCGGCTCTATGCCCGCAGCGCAATTGGTCGAACACTTCCTCGGAAGACCGTTCAACTTCAAAGCATGGCAGGCGTGGTTAAATGAAGAAAGCTAAAATAAG
>MNJR01000083.1:25517-38117 GCA_001920415.1 Acidobacteria bacterium 13_1_20CM_3_53_8
TTTTTACTTTTGACTTCTTATGCTTTCGGGTGCGTTTTGTCGTAAACCTCTATCAGCTTTTTCCTATGCTCACGGTGCCGCCCTTTGTTAACGTAGTCAACGAAGAGAGTATTTTTGGAACAAGAGGCTTCAAATCCGCCAGACGGTTTGAGGGCGCGTGCAGGACTAAAACTGCAATATTGAATTGCGGTAGGTTTTGTTGGAAGGAAAGATTACGGTCAACTGTGATGAATACATCGAAATCCGCCTCGGCGAGTTTTAGCAATTGACCGTTTGCAATTCCCGCCCATCCCATTTGTGGAACTGTTTTGACCTCGTGCCAAGTTAACTCCTTGTCTACGATCAATACACTCATCCAGAAGAAGCTTCACCTTCAGACTACCATTTTAATTATCTGTTCTTCGGCCTCTTCCAGAAAAGCTACGACCTGCTCGCGCTTAACGGTTGGGAATCCTTCCAGGAAATCATCTATGGATTCGCCAGCCTTTAGATAGTCTAGAAGCGTTTGGACAGGCACTCTGGTTCTCGTGAAGACAGGCGTCCCGCCCATAACGTCCGGCGATGCTGTGATGACCTTTTCCTTCATGGCTCAATCGTAACCAAATGGGCTTTAGGAGGGCAAGCCTGAGCGAATCAGGCTTTCGGGTGCGTCCTGTCGTAAACCTCTATAAGCTTTTCCATAGAAACATGCGTGTAGATTTGTGTGGTCGAAAGGCGTGCGTGGCCCAGGAGTTCCTGAATGTCCCTTAAATCTGCGCCGCTATCCAGGAGATGCGTGGCGAATGAATGGCGCAGGGCGTGCGGGCTGATGTTGTGTATGCCTGCGCATTGGGTGATGTACTTGTCAACCATGCGCCCGACTGAGCGCGTGGTGATGCGCGTGCCCTGATAATTCAAGATAAGCGCGGGCGTGTCGCGTTCTGCGAGCGGCGCGTTTTGAAGAAAGGCGTTGCGCACCGAAAGGTATTGCATAAGGGCGTGCAAAGCGGGATCGCCGAATGGAACAATGCGCTGCTTGCGACGTTTGCCAGTGACGCGAATCAGCTTGTTCTGGAAATCAATGTCGCTCAAGTCCAGCTTCGTCAACTCAGAAACGCGCACGCCCGTCGCATAAAGCAACTCAAGAATCGCGCGGTCGCGCTTGCCCAGATCGCTCTCCGTATCCGGCGTCTCTATGAACCGTATAGCGTCTTCGACCGAGAGATGATTCGGCAGCTTCTTTTCAAGGCGCGGCGTAGCTACGAGTTTCGCAGGGTTCATCTCCAGCATCCCTTCACGCACCAGAAATTGAAAGAATGTTCTGAGCGCCGCCAGCTTTCTAGCCACGCTAGTCTTCTTCTTCTGCGCCGCGTGAAGGCTCGAAAGCCATTCCCGTATGGTGATGTGGTCAATATCCTTAATGTCAATATCGGCGCGAGCACCCGTTTGCGCATCAATTGGCGCGATTGCGTCGAAGAACTGCGCCAAGTCGCTAGCATAATTGCGAAGCGTGTGCTCGCTCACATTGCGCTCGTACCGCAGGTGCTCGAAGAACTGTGCCAGAAGCTGCTCAATCATGGGTAAATGGTAAATGGTAAATGGTCAATAGACAAGAACAGTTTTCAGTTTTTAGTTTACAGTTTTCAGAAAGAAGCGAAATGCTTTTCACTTAAAACTGAAAACTAAAAACTGAAAACTGTTCTTATGATGCACGGTTCGCAGCCCTTTTCGGATAGAAACCTTTGCGGGCGCGTACGCGCATGTTGGGGCGTGTGATGACGCGTACGTTCAGCGTGTGGTATTGACCGCCTGAGCGGTCGTCGTCGGCGTAGTAGCCCAAAACGTACTGCTGCGCCAGGTCCGCCGCTATCTGCGCGAACGCTGCGTCCAGGTCGCTTACCTGCGAAGGTGTGTAAACGAAGCCTCCTGTCAGATTTGCGAACGTCTCCATGCGGCGCTCTGCTATTAGCGGGCGCAGGTTCGCGTTCTCAATCACGCCCGTCTGCACTATGTAAATCTGACAATCTGTTCCGAGCACACGCTGGAGCGTTTCGTCGAAAGTGAGATTACTGGTGGTGTCTTCGCCGTCAGAGATTATGACTATCACTCTGCGCCCCTGACTCGACCTCAAATAATTAGCGGCGTCAGCTATGCAGTCGAACAGAGTTGTAGAGCCTGCGGGCAGGCCGAATCTCTCTATAGTATGAACGAGCGACGGCACGTTATTCGTCATGGGCTGTTCGAGCGCGCTCTCGGTTGAGACAGAGTAGATGGCCGCAAGGTCAACGGGTCTCATCACAGTGCGGAAGAATTTTATTGCTGCTTGCTTCTCAAGATCGCGCGTGCTTGTAAGACTCTGGCTGTTGTCGAAAAGAAGCGCCATGCGCACGGGCGTGTCCGAGCGCCCCAGATCGCTGATAGGTTTCGGCTGCCCGTCAACGCGAAGCTCGAAATCGTCCAACTTCAAATCGGTCACCGATCTTCCGCTCGCGTCCACTACGCTTGTAGGGATGGTAACCAGATTCGAGTTGATGCGAACCACGTCCGCAGGATCAATCTCCTCGCCAACTGTTGAAGCGTTCGGATTGGGTCGCAAGGTGCTGGTCGCGGGCGCTGCGGTTTGCGCTGCTGGCGTAGGCGTAGGTTTCGGCGTGGGCCATGCTGGAGGCTCGCCTAGTTCGCGCGAGAGATCAATGGGATAAAGAAGCTGGTTCGTGGGCGAGCGCGTTGGCGAAGGTTGAGGTGCGGGCACTACGGTTGCGCTCGTGCTCGCCGTGCGGCGCGGACGACTAGAGCCTGACGAACTGTTTCTGTTCGTCGTCTGATGAGTCTGGTTTCTACCGGATTGCGCGCGCGTTATGACGAAAAGGGTCAGGAGCGCAAAGCAAAGGAAGGCGCAGAGCGCAAATGCTCTCGATGTTTTTGGAAAATTCTGCCGCTTCAACGGGCGGTGGCCGCCCCTTTGCTGCCAGCGAGGTTCAGTTGTTGGAGCCAAGTGTCCCACTCTTTCAAAGCTAATTCGACCTGAAGTTGATGACGCTCGCGCTTGCGCCTGACCCTTTTACGCAAACTCGCGTCAAGAGGTTCAAGCAGAGCGAATGTGATGTTGACGGGTTGATAGTTATCTGTTCGTGCGCCGGAGACGTAGCGCGCGAGCGCCCCCATTGCGCTTTTTTGGGGAGCTTCGATTAACTCAATCCCTCTTACAAGCCGCGCTGCATTCACGCCAGCCAACCATCCCATCGCAACCGATTCGACGTAACCTTCTACGCCCGTAATCTGCCCTGCGAAGAATAGGTGTTGGCGCGAGCGCATCTGCATGGTGGCGCGTAGCAAGCGCGGCGCGCAGATATAAGTATTACGATGAATCTGTCCGTACTGCAAGAACTCTGCCTGCTCCATGCCCGGAATCGTGCGAAGCACGCGCGCCTGCTCGCCGTACCTTAGATGATTCTGAAAGCCCACAAGGCCGTATGCGTCAGCCATTAAATCTTCCTGCCGAAGTTGAACGGCTGCGTAGGGCTGCTCGCCCGTTCGAGGATCAATCAACCCAACAGGCTTCATAGGCCCGAAGCGAAGCGTGTCACGCCCGCGCCGCGCCAACTCTTCAATCGGAAGACAAGCCTCGAACCAGCGTGTCTCTTCAAATTTTTGTAGCGGTACACTTTTGGCTTCAATCAATGCTTCATAAAATCGCTGGTACTGCTCTTCATCGAACGGGCAGTTCAAATAATCATCGCCGCCTTTACCGTATCGCGCCGCTCGAAAAGCGATTCTCTTATCAACCGAGTCCGCAGCGACAATCGGCGCAATCGCATCGTAAAAATATAGATGCTCGTCGCCCGTCAAACGAATTATCTCTACCGTCAGAGCCTCAGACGTAAGCGGCCCCGTAGCCACAATTGTCACCTCTTCATCAGGAACGTGCGTCACTTCTTCCCTGACGATTTCAATCAACGGGTGCCCTTCAATTTTCCGCGTGATGTAATCCGCAAATTTCTGCCTATCAACCGCAAGAGCCGCGCCCGCAGGCACTCGCGTCTCTTGGGCAGCCTCCATCACAAGCGAACCCGCGCGCCTTAATTCCTCTTTCAAAAGATACGGCGCAGTCCCCTGCTCGTCCGACTTCAACGAATTAGAACAAACAATCTCCGCCAGCCTGTCCGTCCTGTGCGCCGGAGTCTGTCGCACAGGCCGCATCTCATAAAGGCGCACACGTGCCCCTTCACGCGCGGCCTGCCATGCAGCCTCAACGCCAGCTAATCCGCCACCGATTACAATTACACTGTCCATAGAATTTTTCAGATGTTGCAGACTAAAATTTAGATGCTGATTATTTATGGCCTGCCGCTTGGTCTTGCATTCTCATTCATCGCGGGTCTGTTCTGATTCGTATTCGGCGAATTGAGTTGATAGCCGCTCACGTCTAGCGCATGTTGCAGTAATTTATTATGGGTAAGGCAAAAGATTTATACCTGAAATAAATCGAAAATCACGCTGATTCTTGGTAATGAACGGTGTGCTATGCTCAAGCGCTGTCGCCGCAATCAAAGCGTCGGCGATTAGCAACCCGTGGCTCAAACGGTATTGCTGTAACAGAGCAACCGCTCTATCAGTAATTTGATCCGTGAGCTTGAGAATGTGAAAGCGAAGCAGGAATTGTTCTAGGCTATGTAACTCCGCCTTATTACGGCAGCCGACTATTAATTCCATCTGCGTTACAGCACTAATAGCTAATGCGGTCTGCTGTGCGATGCGTTGTAAACAGGAGATCGCATCACTATCGCCGCGCCCTATATCAATCAGAATGTCTGTATCAACAGTAGTGAGAGTCACTTCACTTTACCCACTCTGATTCGCGCACACTACGCACCCACGCGCTGCTGTCCCGTATCTCCTCACGATCACGCCACATGCCGACAAAGCTTTCCGCATGCCAATCGGAACTTTCCGGCGATGCGTCGGGCTGTGGCTGATGGTAGCGCTGGCGCAGGAAAGCTATAAACTCTTCGACTTCACGCTGGGCTTCAGGCGGCAGAGCGCTAATCTCGCGCAAGAGTTCTTCGTCCGTCATAATTCCTCCGCAACCATTTTCTCTCATTCTTAAATGATGTCAACGAGCCACCTGTTACATAAACCTCACGGTCTCCCGCTTGGCCTCATGTTCTCATTCGTCGCGGGTCTGTTCTGATTCGTGTTCGGCGAATTGAGTTGATAGCCACTCACGTCCGCGTTATAGCGGCGGTAGTCGCTCCACTCGAAAGTCTTGTTGATGTCTGCGCCGCTGAAGAGGAAGACTTTTAAGGAAAGATTTACCTGCGCGTAGCGTGGCATCCAGAGTCCGTCGGGCAAACGGGTCTGCTCTTGTACGAATGCCGCGCCGGGGCGAAGCGAGGCAACAAGACCGCCCGCGATCTTTATCCCTTGGGCCAATTTCGCTTCAAGCCGTATGACCTGATGGTCAACCGGGTCAATCCAGACGACGCCCACGAGTTTAGATACAATCTCTTCCTCGCGGTTCGACGGGTGAAAATCCGGGCGCGGGCGAAAGTCGAAGACTATAACGTCGCGGTCGCGGAAGCGCTCGCGGCGCGGCGAGACGAATTCGCAGATGCGTATGAACATAGAGATGCCAAGTTCATCCTGTTCGTCATCGCTCGCTGCGTTGCCGCGTCTTGCGCGCTCTGCACGGCGGCGCTCGCGCCTCTGTAGCTCTTCGTCGCGTTCACGAACTGCGCGCTCCATAGCTTCTGCAACTCTATGCTCTTCGCGCGCTGCTCGTTCAGAATTGAGAGGCACGCCGTTCTCGCTGATGAGTTTGAAGACGGGCGCGTGTCCGGGAATTGGAAAGACTTCGTACTCGCTAGTGGTCTCCTTCTTTATCTCGCCGTGTTCGCCAATCTCCCGGTCTGTGACCTTTTGTCTGAAAGAATACTGGCCGATGCGCTCGTCAATTTCTGTCTGATTCTTCTGCAAATCGCGCAAGATGGCGGCAACATCCAGAGCCTCATTGCTTCGCGGCGGATCGAAAATCGCGTCGCTCAAGTTCGCATTATAACTAGCGCGCCGAAGCGTGAGGACTAACGCTTCACGCCCGTTTACACTCAGCTCAATACGATGAGGCTCAACTACGACGGCTTCCGCTCTGTAATCGCCGAAGCGAGTGGTCGTCTTACGCGCATCGTCTTCAATCTTCATGAGAAGCTTGCTTCTCTGCCCGAACCAGTAGCGAAGGCGTGCGCCGTTGCGCATAGAAAATTCCACGATGTAAGCAGGCTCGCCTGTTGATTCATCAAGCGAGAGAGTGCGCGCCATAACATTCTGCTTCTTGAAATCAATAAGATGGCTCGCATCCAAATCGGCGCGCAAACGCGCCGCCAGCGCCTCAGCGCCCGTCAGCGTTCGCACCATTGCATCCAAGCCACGCTCCCATGCAGAGCTTGTGTTTGCAGCAGAAACAATTTCGCCGTTTCCGAAAACCATCTCCGTTCGCAAAGACGAAGGCGCTTTCACCTGCGTCTTTGCAGTCCCGTAAGGCTGTCCCTGAAATTGCACATCCCACTCATACTCCGCAGCGCGCACCGAAGCCACGCGCTTTCGGCCTCCGATTGCCTTCAGGTAATCGCCCACAATTCTTTCGGCGGAAGGAAGCTTTCTGGACTGCTCGCCGTAAAGCGGCGCGACAAATGGTGCGATGAGCAGAAGGAGAAGGAGAAGAGACGCGGAGACGCGGAGACACGTGGACGCGGCGAGAAGAAGAGACGAAGAAAAGCCCGATACTATTCCTGCATCGTCAGTTCGCTTCTTCTCGCCGCGTCGCCGTGTCTCCGCGTCTCCGCGTCTCTTCTTCATCCTTCATCCTTGCTCTTGCGGCGGCTGCGGCACTTCGGCGTCCATGGCTTCGGCTGATTCCTGTTCGGCCTCTAGCTCATCCTCTTCATCGTTTCTATGCGACTGGTCGCTGCCCGCCAGCGCCGCGCCGGATGGATCATCTTTCTGCTGCGACATCCCTAAAATCTCCCTTTTGTTGAAGATGAAAAGCTCTTGTCTTGAACTCATCTTTTTCGCGCGCTTGCTTTACGCGACTTGCTCGCGCCCTTTTTGCCGGAAGACTTTTTGGCCGCGCTCTTTTTCGCGCCGCCTGATCTCTTCGCAGCCTTCCCTGCTCTCTTTTTCCCAGAAGATTTCTTCGCGCCCTTCTTCGCTCCTTTGCTCGCGCTCTTTTTCGCTCCGGCTCTCTTCTTAGCCGAAGCCTTACCGGCTCTCTTCTTCGCAGATTTTTTAGCCTTGCCCGGATGCGCGCCTGATACGGTCGGCTGGTTCGGGCGCTCAAGCCTGCGCTCGGCTTCGCGGCGCGCGTCCGCCATCATCTGCTCGATTCTTTCAGCTTCGGTTTGCGGCGGCTGTCCTGCTTCCGCGTCGCTCAAGCGCTGCTCCTCTTCCTGCTGCGCAAACGGGTCGCGCTCCTCTTTCGTGATCTCTCCTTCGTTTCGCGCGAACTCAAACTCGTTCAGCACGCCGCCCCGCACTTCAAAGCGACTCTTGTTCTTCCCCTGATTCTTCGTCTTTGGCATCCCAACTTACTCCTCTCTCTGTAGAGCGCCGCACGCACCCCAACTTGACAGTGCGCACAGCCGGTTCGTATATTTCTTATGCGAACAATTTCATTGAAAGCCACCTTAGCTCAGTTGGCAGAGCGACGGTTTCGTAAACCGTAGGTCTCCGGTTCAACCCCGGAAGGTGGCTCCAAATTTTTGCCGTATAACTGTCATTCAGTTATACGGCAATTTCCTTTACGCCTCAATCTTCGACCAGCCACTTTTTGTAGCCGAACTGTTGAATGGTGTGCTTCTGATGATGATTGGCGCAAAGCACGCGACACTTCGCAACTTCTTCTTGTATGGTTTTCAAGCTGAATGATGCGGCTGCCATAGTGCTCACATGATCGCGCTTCTCATCGGGATTTATGTGATCGAATACGAGCATGTCTGGATCATTAACTGTGCATCCCTCCCACTCGCATTGTTTTGTTTTAAGGTAGTTATAAACCCAAATCTTATTTCTTAGTACATTCGCTTTATTGCGCTTATAATTTCGGCGCGGATACTTTTTGAAGTGCTCATAGTCAATAGATTTTTTGCATTGGCGACAATAAGGCTGAAGCCCATCTCGATTACGAGAATATTTATGAAATTCGCTTCTGTCTTTGATAACTTTGCAGCGATAGCACTGCTTCGACACTCCTGTTTCAGGCGGAGTCTCACGTCTAATCATCTCTGCTTTCTCCTTATGCACTTAGACTGTTGTGCGAAAACAGAGGGTGAGAAATTTTTAGAGGGTTAGAAGAATTTTTGGCTATGCGCTCGGCCTGAGCAGGCCGCGAAAGATTCCCTGCACTGATACCTGCGAGGCTGGAAGTCTCATGGGTTGAAGCTGTGAGTTGGCTGGACGTAGCTCTACCATAGCCCCGAAGCGGAAGAGACGTTTGAGCGTGGCGCGTGTTCCTTCTATGAGAGCCACGACTATCTCGCCGTCGCGCGCCTCCGTGCGATTCTCAATCAACGCTATATCGCCGTCGCAGATGTGCTCGTCAATCATCGAGTCGCCTTTGACGCGAAGCGCGTAAACTCTTTCGGGGCGCACGCGACCCAGAAGAAAGCGCGGCACGGAGATGGATTCGGCGTCCGACACTGCATCAATTGGCTCGCCAGCAGCTATGCGCCCAAGCAGCGGCACTTCACAGATTGCGCCCGACGGAACTTCTTCAACGTTCACTTCGATGCCGAAGGCTCCGTCCTCGTGATGGCGCAACAGTAATCCGCGACGTTCTAGAGCAGCGATGTGTTTGGCAATTGTAGCTTTCGACGACACGCCGAAGTGGCGCGCTATCTGCGCGTACGAAGGCTCGTACCCGTGCCGCTCTATGAAGCTGCTGATGTAATCAAGAATCTGTTTCTGACGCTGCGTTCGTGGTTGCATTAAATGTTACTCCCAAAAAACTCTTCCGCCAAAGATGAGGAAAGCGCTCGCGTCCCGCTTCGAATTCAAACGCTGGGCGAATTCTAAACGCGCAAATTATGAAAGGCAAGCTGAAGAATAGTTTTCAGTTTTTAGTTTTCAGTTTTCAGTTAGTTGGTTATCAGCAAAGCTCGTAGCTTTTTCTGAAAACTAAAAACTGAAAACTGAAAACTGTTTTTCATCTTCTTGAATATCTCTTGAGCGTGTCCGGGAAGATTTGGACGCTCGGCGGCATGGTGACTTGCTGTGTTCCAGTCAAGATGTCGCTGGCCTTCATGCCGTAGACGGGTACGTTGTCGTCGTTATCCGGGTTGATGACAGCGCCCTTTAGTTCAAGCCCTGCAAAGAGACCCTTCGACCGAGAGTAAGAGAGAATCTGCGCGTTCATGGCCGCGTCTGTAGAAGCAGCAGCCGCGCGACCCACTGGGCCGGCCGCGACGCTTGCCTCTGCGCCAAGCTCTACCTTGTTCTTCAAAAGACTCCCGACCGCTTCCTGATTCATAAAGAGAAGCACGAAGTCTGTTGAAGACGCGCCTATCTGCGGGCCTATTGAAGCGCCGCCAATGTTGAAGAAGGCCGGAGCGCTCCAGCCTCCAGCGATGCGACGGCTTATCACGCCGCGACCGCCGCGCCCTCCCACCAAAAGGACTCCCGCTTTGACAACTCCCGGAAAGACTCCGATTGCTTCAGCCCTGTCCAGCAAATCCTGCGGGATTCTACGGTCTGGCGCGCTCATTATCTGATCAAATACGCGCGCGGCCTTTGCAGCCTGCTTCGCTGCTTGCTGAGTCTTCTTATTGTTTCGCGACCTGGTCGCTTGCTCGTTCGTCTGCGCAGACGACGCAGCAGGAATCAGCAGGCTCAACATCAAACAGAGTCCCAGCGCGACACCCGCGCCCAATTTCAACCAATAATTTATCACTTCATCCCTCCTCAAACCGATTTTCGATTTTCGATTTAAAAGCTTTCCGCTTCTTCCAATCGAAAATCCAAAATCTAAAATCCAAAATCAATCTGACTCCAGACTCATTTTAACGATTTCTCGTTCTTCGTCTCACGGAGTAGCGCGCGAGCGTCTGCGGAAAGATTCTGACGCCCGCAGGCAGGCGTCGCATCTCTATCTGCTGCGCGCCGGTTAAAATGTCATGCGCCTTCATGCCGTAGACAGCCCTGTTGTCATCATCATCTGGACTGATTACGACGCCTTTGACATCAACACCTGCAAATAAACCTTTCGAGCGCGAATAAGAGAGTATGCCTGCCTGTAACTGCGCATCCGTAGAAGCGCTCACAGTTCGCCCAACAGGCCCGGCTGCTGCGCTAGCCTCGCCGCCAATCTCGAACCTGTCTTCCATAAGATTCTTCAAAGCATTGTCATTCATAAAGAGCAGCACAAGGTCTGTCGCGCTCGCGCCAATTTGTAGACCGACGCTTCCACCGCCCGCTTTGAAGAAGACGGGCGCGCTCCACCCTTGCGGCTCTCGTCTACTGATTACGCCTGAGCCTCCCTGGCCGCCAACGATAAATGCGGCCTTGATAAGTCCTGGAAAAACTGCTACGGCCTCTGCTTTCTCCAGAAGCTCACGCGGGATGGCGTGATCGGGCGTGCTCATAATGTCATTAAAAACTTTGGCGGCGCGCGAGGCTTTGCGCGTGGCCTCCTGCATCTTCTTCTGATTCTGCGCGCTGCTGCTGGTCTGCGCGGGCACCCACGCGCACAAACTTAAAGTAAGGACAAAGATAAGTACCGCACAAACTTTTCGACCCATCTGCTGTTGCATATTCCTTGCTCCCATTCGCTCCCGTACGCCGACCGAGCGCGATCTTTTCCGGCGAACAGACCGAGAACGCTCTTGCGTCGGCGTCTCTTTAATAGAAATTTTCTATTTCACTCTTTAGGGCAATTGTAACTCTAACGCGCCGAGTATGGAAGGATGTTGGAAAAGCGTGAGAATTTTGGGAATCAAATTTAACTGCCGAGTGCGCGAACGTGATTCGCTCTACGGCGCTAAAGCTTTAACCATTCAGATTTCAAATTTGACCATGCGGCGCGAATGATGAGACGATTGCCGAAACGAATCAAACCGAATTTAATAGCGCGCTTGAAGGGGGGCAATCATGGAGATTGATAAGGATAAGGTCATCACTCAGGAAGAGGCTGGAGAGGAGTCGCCCACAGATCAAGTTGAAGATCGCGTCGAGGCGGAGATGAAACGAGCCGAAGGTCGAGCAAAAAAGCGAGTCGGTGAGGGACTGCAAGACGACGCTCTAGAACAGGAAGGGCGCGACATGGAACGTGAAGCCGAGCGCGAGCTTGACGATGAAGCGCAGAAGTGACGCGGTGAAAGAAGAAAGTAAAAAGGCAAAAGTAAAAAGGCAAAAGTTAGGGGAAGCCAATTTTAATAGAATTGGTTTCATCCTTCCTTTTGCCTTTTACCTTTTGCCTTTTTACTTTCTTCGCCGCGTCCTGTTTTTAACTCTGTCCGTTTAGCGCCTGGTCTATGGCTTCGCGCATGAGCGCGGGCGTCTGCGATGGGTTGAAGCCTACGAAATGTTTGAGCATGCGACCATCGCGCGTGATGACGAAGCTTTGCGGGATGACGTTGCGCCCTTCTACGAGCGGGATGACGAAGCTGCCTTCAGTATAGACGGTTCTGTAATCAACGTTCTGGTCGTGAACGAATTTTCGTATATTTTCTATGTCCGGGTCGTTCTCCATCGTCGTAATACCAAGAAATTCTACGCCCTTCAATTTATATTCCTGATGCAACCTGACCAACTCAGGAGTTTCTATGCGACACGGCCCGCACCATGTAGCCCAAAGGTTCATCACCACGACTTTGCCCGACAGGTCTGAGAGCTTCAACGACTGGCCGTCAATCGTAGTCAACTGCCTGTTCATCACGTCTTGCGGAACGGGCACGGGGACTGTGCTGACGGGCGCGCTTTTGCCCGCCTGCGTGTTGGTTTTGACGGTCGGCCCGGAGACGTTTGTTGGGCGTGTGCTGCTGTTCGCAACCTCGGAACTATTGCAGCTTGCCGCTCCGAACGCGGCTAGAGCCGAGAGCATTAGAACGGTTAGCGCAGCGCGCACAGGCGTCCAGAATTTTTTGGTCGGTTGGGCGGGTCGCTTTGAATCCATCTTTGAAATAATCCTTAACTTTAATCTGACCGTCAGATTGTAACGGTTAGAGGCCACCTGCGGCAATGCGAAACGTGGCTATGCGCGCAAGGTCAGAGCCAATGACGGCGTATTCGCCGGGCGCTAAGGGAGCGCGCGGGCGAATCTCCATGAAAGTCATGCCGCTCGCGCGCGCAATCACAGTGAAGTGCGGCTTGATTATCTGTTCGGAGTCAATTGCGAAACCCCTGATACCCTTCTGCGCGATAGCAGTTACGCGGCGCGCGCCTCTGCGCTCATCTAATCTGACAAGAAACGGTGGGTGAACATTCGCAGCATCTGCCACGAAGAGATACAAACGCGGCTCGTCCGTCTTCATGACGGTCTGCGCGTGCTCGCCTCTTAACTCAACCCCAGTCTTGGGTTGACTAAACAGAGATCGCGCCTGCGTGACAGAGATTGTAGTGAATTACTTTCAGCAT
>MNJR01000140.1:0-789 GCA_001920415.1 Acidobacteria bacterium 13_1_20CM_3_53_8
TTCTTAAACGCTGCTCAGATGTGTTCATGGAGCACCGCGAGCGGCTGATTGCTGAGAAGAAGGCAGCGGGCTGGACGGATGAAGATATCGAAGCGCGCTTGGAGATGCCTGCTTTTTATCCGGGTATTTTCTTCGTGCCCGAAGTTTCTCGGTGGGAATACATCAAGGCGCATCAGCATGATGATGATCCGGGCGATGTGCTGAATCAAGCGTTGCTCAATCTGGAGCGGGAGAACATCAACACGCTCAAGGGCGTGCTTAGCCATATCAACTTTAAGCCGCCGGGCAAGAATAAGCTTACTGAACAACAGCTACGCCGTTTTATCAAGCACTTCAACAAGAAGCGGCTGCGCAACGAAGATTTCGAGTTCCCTGACCTGCTTGGAGCGGCTTATGAATTCCTCATCAAGCAGTTTGCTGACTCAGCAGGTGCGAAGGGTGGCGAGTTCTACACGCCGCGCGATGTCGTGCGCCTGATGGTCGAGATACTTCAGCCGCAAGCGGGCAAGCGCATCTACGATCCGGCTGTTGGCTCCGGCGGTATGCTCATCATCTCGAAGCAGTACGTCGAGGAGCACGGTGGCGACGAGAGCAACCTGAGCCTTTTTGGGCAAGATGAGAACGTCGGCGTCTGGGCGATATGCAAGATGAACATGATTTTGCATGGAATAATGAACGCCGACATACAGAGCGGCGACGTTATTACTACTCCAAAGCACGAGCAGGACGGCGTGCTGCTGCCTTTTGATTACGTCATCAGTAATCCGCCTTTCAGCAAGGGCTATTCCA
>MNJR01000140.1:867-10369 GCA_001920415.1 Acidobacteria bacterium 13_1_20CM_3_53_8
GGTGATGCCGCATGGTGTTCTGTTTCGCAGTGGCGACGAGAAGAAGATTCGTAAAGGCTTCATTGATTCGGACGAGCTTGAAGCGATCATCAGCTTGCCGCCGAATCTGTTTTACGGGACGGGCATCCCGGCGTGTATTCTGGTGATGCGTGCGCGGCTGCTCGACTCGTCGGGCAAGCCGCCGGATCGTCGCGGCAGGATACTTTTCATCAATGCCGATGCAGAGTACGCGCAGGGGCGCGCGCAAAACTATTTGCGTCCCGAAGATATTCAGAAGATTGCCACGACTTACCACAAGTTTGAGGATGTGCCTGGCTACGCGTGTGTAGTCACTCGCACGCAGCTTGCAAAGGAAGATTACAATTGTAACGTCCGGCGCTACGCGGACAATGCGCCGCCGCCTGAAATGCACGATGTGCGCGCGCACATTCTCGGCGGCGTCCCGCAACGCGAGATCGAAGCAAAGACTAACCGGAAGTTATTCGAGGCGCATGGCCTTGAACCTATGAACATCTTCGTTCCGCGCGAGCAAGCCGACAGAGGCAATGGTGCGGGCGAAGCCTACTTCGATTTTCACCCGAAGCTCGACGACAGGCGCACACTAAAAACTGCTGTGGAGGCAGATGAGGGCGTTCGCGCTAAGGAAACCTTGCTTAACGGAGCGACATTCGAATGGTGGGAGCAGCACAAGGCACTCCTTTCGCAATTGCCGGACAGCCGTCGCTTGATGGACGTGCGCAACGAGCTTTTGAGGTCGTTTAATCAAACGATCACGCCGCTCGGTTTGCTTAACACTTATAAGGTTGACGGCGTGATCGTGAGTTGGTGGAACGAGAATCAGTACGACTTGAAGGGCTTGGTAGCGCAGGGCTTCGGCGGCTTGATTGATAGTTGGGTGGCCTCGATTCGCGCGGCGATGGAACCGGACGAAGACGATGACGACGAAGAAACGCAGCGCGGAGACAGATACGACCCTCTCACGCACAAGCTGGTCAAGCCGCTCGTGCCCGAATACCTCGACGAGTTGAACCGGGCGGAGGCTTTGATTGCCGAGCTTCAAGCCGAGAAGAAGGAGTTTGAGAGCCGCGGCGACAGCGATGTGGGCGACGAGAATTCTGACGGCGAAGGCGAGGAAGCAGCGGAAGATTACAACTACGCGAAAGATTTGGAGCGCGAGTTGAGAGAACTGAAATACTCAATCAAGCCGTCGAAGGCGCGCATCAAGACGTTGGGCGGAGGCGCGCGCACGAAAGGCTCGATTGCCAACGCGGGCCGTGCGGGTGAAGACGCGACTGAACTCGAAGCGGAGTTGGAGGCGCTGAAGGCGGAGATTGCGCCGGTCGAGCAGCGCATCGAGGAGATTGAAGCGGAGTTGAAGCCGTACAAGGAGATTAAGGAAAAGTTGACCGCCGCCCGGCGCGAGTTCCGGGAGTTGAAGAATCGGTTTATCGAGCGTTTGGAGGAGGCGCGGGCGCGTCTGACGGAGGCCGAGTGCGAGGAGCTTGTGCTTAATCTGCTGCGTGAAAACCTCGCGGCTTATCTGGATTCATACATCACGGCGCACCGGCAAGAAGTCATCAGCGCGGTGGAACACTTCTGGGACAAGTACCGCGTGACGCTCGGCGACATCGAGCGCGAGCGAGATGCAGCGATGACAGAGTTAGAGAAGTTCACTGCTGCGTTGGGTTATACGTCTTAACAATGCAAGCTGACTTTTCAAAAGGAACAATCACTGATTTAGCGGATATTAACCCGCCTGTATCAGTTGATGGATTAAGCCCGGATTCTTCTGTCTCTTTTATCCCGATGGCGGATGTTTCCGATAAGGGACAGTGGACGAACCGGCAAACGCGGAAGCTGTGCGAGGTTAGAAGCGGGTACACAGCTTTCAAAGAAGGCGATGTCCTATTAGCAAAGATAACGCCCTGCATGGAGAACGGCAAAGGCTGTCATGCTGTCGGTCTTGAGAATAGCGTAGGCTTCGGGTCAACAGAGTTCCACGTCTTGCGGGCAAAGTCAGATGTAGATGCTCGCTTCGTGTTTCATTGGTCACAATCCGAAATGCTGAGACGCCAAGCCGAAGCGAAAATGATCGGCTCGGCGGGTCAACAGCGAGTGCCTGTGACTCTGACGAACAGCGCCGCATTGCCGAAGTGCTTGATGCCGTTGACGCGGCGATTCAGCGCACCGACACGCTCATCAACAAGCTCAAGTGGATGAAGGCAGGGCTGCTCAACGACCTGCTGACGCGCGGACTCGACCGTGACGGCAAGCTGCGCGATCCCGTCCGCCATCCTGAGCAGTTTAAGGATGGGTCGCCGTTTGGATTGATTCCGAGTGACTGGGATTATAAGACACTCAAAAATGTAACCTTGAAGGTGGCTGACCGTGACCACACAACTCCAATTTACGTTGAGGAAGGTGTTCTCATGGTCTCGCCACTTAATTTTTTCGGCGATGAAGGAATTGATTTTGCAGCTTGCAAGCGGATTACTCAGGGAGCACACAACATCAACCGGAAGAAAACTGATATTCAAACTGATGATATTATCATTCACCGAATCGGCGCGGGTCTCGGAAGAGTAAGACTTGTTACACCAGAAATGCCGGACTTCAGCATCCTTCACAGTCTAGCTATGATTAGACCTGAAAAGGAAAAAATTACCTCCTCATATCTACTTTGGGCTTTAAGAGTCCATAGGGCACAAAGACAGATGCAACTTGGCACGCAGAGCATTGGCGTGCCAGATTTGGGGCTAGATAAAATAGAACAGTTATTACTTCCTGTCCCTCGCTCCAAGGTTGAACAACAACAGATTGCCCATACTCTTAATTCGCATCAAGACATAATTCATGCCGAAGAAGCCAAACGCGACAAGCTCATCCAAATCAAGAAAGGATTGATGCACGATCTTTTGACCGGACGCGTGCGTGTGCCTGTTACGAGGTCGGAGGTGGTCGCGGTATGAGTCTGCCCTTCAACATGCCTGCGGGACTCACGCCCGAAGCCCAGCGCGAACTCGAACGCTGGGACGAAGACCGTCAGGCGCTCATCGTCCAGATAAAAGCCATTCCACTCCGTATCCTCGTCTGGGGGCCAAGTTCAGCGTCGCCGAGTCCCGCCGCTATCAAGCGCGTGCAAATCCGCGACGCCCTGGTTGCCGAAGGCTTCCTCGCCGTGTTCAGCGAGATATGGGCGGATGCCGCATCCGGGCTATCACAGAAAACCAACGAGCTGACGCAGGCGCTGACCGCCCATCTTATTATTATTCTTATCGAGGGTTCTCCCGGCGCTCTCGCCGAGATGCATGATTTCAGCAGCCGCGAGGACATTGCCCGCAAGATGCTCGTCATGTGCCCGCGTAAATACAGCGACGGCTACAGCATCAAAGGCGCGGGTGCTATCCTGAACGTCGCCTTCGGTAATCTCGACTTGTACCAAGACGGCGAGATTGAAAACTGTAATGTACTAACGCGCGCGCTGGCCCGCGCCATCGCACTACGCGAAGCTGCGGCGTACAGAGAGTTACGGAGCACTGTGCATTGAACGAACTGGAAGCACTCGCCAGCGAACCACCGACACTTGAGGAGTGGCAACGAGCCGAAGCTGTTGTCAACCCGCAGTCGTCGTTTGTGCTCTGGGCGATCAAGACACAGTTCTGCACACGCAAGTCAGACTTTCGCCACCATTTCGGCGACCAATTACCGATCGACGCTCTCCTGCACAAGCTCGAACTCCAAGGCTTCGTCCAATCAGACGGGGCCGATTACGCGCTCACCTCTGCCGGAGAAGAGGTCGTCTCCCGTCTCGGCGAGCCGGAGATTTCTCAGTACGCCGACCTCAAGCGCGAAGCCGCCAGCGTCGCCCATCGCTTTGACGCGGTGGACGTGAGACAGCCGGAAATCATCGAAGACGATCCCGCCTCTAACGAGTACACGCTCGTCGAACGCCCTCTCATCGAGCAGTTGAAGGGTCTCGGCTGGTCGTATCTTGAGGGCGACAAGTTCGTGCCGGAACTCACCGAGCGCGAGAGTTTCCGCGACGTGCTGCTGCTGGGCCGTCTGCGCGCCGCGCTGCGCCGCATCAACCTTGATGAGAACGAGCACGAATGGCTCGACGACTCACGCATCACGCAGGCTGTCACCGAGCTACAGCGTCTCGAAGGCTACAAGCTGATTGAGAGAAACGAGGCCGCGACCAAACTCATCACCAGAGGCGCGGACGTTGAAGGCACGCCCGAACGCGACGACGGGCGACCGCGCCGCATTCAGTTTATAGACTTCGACCGCACTGAGCGCAACGACTTCTTAGCCGTCAACCAGTTTCGCGTGGATACGCCCGGCAGCCAGCGCTATATCGTCGCCGATCTCGTCCTCTTCGTGAACGGCATCCCGCTCGTCGTCGTCGAATGCAAGAGTCCTGCTCTGACGAACCCGACGGAAGAAGCCATCACCCAACTCCTTCGCTACGGCAACCAGCGCACGCGCACTTCCGGCAGCGCGATCATTGGCGAAGAAACGGTTGAAGGCGCGGAGAACCTCTTCTACTACAACCAGCTTCTCGTCGCCACTTGTTTCTTCGAGGCGCGCGTCGGGAGCATCAGCGCCTCTTACGAGCACTTTCTTGAGTGGAAAGACACATACCCGCGCCCCTCATCTGAGGTCGCCGAGAAGCTGTGCGTGAAGAGTTTGAGTAGTCAGCAGATGCTCGCCGCCGGGATGCTGCGCCCCGAACACCTGCTCGACATCGTCCGCAACTTCACCCTCTTTCAGGAGGCAGGCGGCAAGCGCATCAAAATCATCCCGCGCTACACGCAGTTCAGGGCGGTACGCAAAGCCGTCGAACGCCTGACGACCGGCAAGACCCGGCGTGAAGACGGCGAGCGCGACCAGCGCGGCGGGATTATCTGGCACACTCAAGGCTCCGGCAAATCACTCACGATGGTATTTCTCATCCGCAAGATGCGCCGGATTGAACGGCTGCGAAATTTTAAGATCGTCATTGTCACCGACCGCAGAGACCTACAGGAACAACTCAGCGATACGGCGGTGCTGACGGACGAGAAACCTATTGTCCCGGGCAACGTTGCTCTTCTTAAACGCGAACTGCGCGAAGAAAACCCTGACCTTGTCTTTGCGATGATTCAGAAGATGCGCCCTGAAGGCGAGGACGTGCGCCATGAAGACGGCGAGACGGATGAAGAACCGGACATCGAAGATTTGGGCATCCTCAACCCTTCCGAATCTATTCTTCTGCTCATTGACGAAGCGCACCGCTCACACGCGAGCAAGCTCCACGCGGCGCTCATGCGGGCTTTGCCGAACGCCGCCAAGATTGGCTTCACCGGCACGCCGATCCTGATGGGCGCGCGCAAGCGTACCGAAGAGATTTTCGGGCCTTTTCTCGACCGCTACACCATTAAGCAATCCGAAATTGATAAAGCCACCGTCCCCATTCTCTACGAGGGGCGGAGCGTCGAAGGCCGGATCGCAGACGAGCAGAGTCTCGACTTCTACTTCGACAATGATTTCCGCGACCGCTCGCCGCAAGAGCGCGCCGAAATCAAGCGCCGCTTCGTTAATCAGCCCGAAGTTGCGAAGGCGCTTAAGCTGATTGCGGCCAAGGCTAACAACATGCTGCGCCACTACGTCAGCGCCATGCTGCCGGAAGGTCTAAAGGCTCAAGTCGTTTCATCAGACCGCGAGGCGGCAGTTCGCTACCAGCAGGCGTTTGATCACGCCAAAGTCAACCTGCTTTCAGAATTGAGAGCAATTGACCCGGCGCTACTCAAAGGGACAAACGGGGACGGCGAACACGCCGACGACAAAACAAAGTTTCTGATACACGCTTATCAATATCTTCCAACCATCGAACGCTTAGAATTCGCTGCTGTAATATCCGGCACGAACAATGACCCGGAGCAGTATCGGCGATGGAACAATCCTGAGGCTCATCAAAGAGTCATTTCGCGCTTCAAACGCGATCTTATTAACAAAGACCCGTCAAAGCAGGACAGTCTTGCTTTCCTCTGCGTCGCCAGCATGTTAATTACCGGATTTGATGCGCCGGTCGAAGGCGTCCTCTACCTTGACCGCTCTATGAAAGAGCACGAACTCCTGCAAACAATCGCGCGCGTCAACCGCCCCTTTACGAACAAGACGCATGGCCTAGTAATGGACTATCGCGGCATCGCGCAGAACCTGAAAGAAGCGCTTGCCGTTTACACCGCAGAGGATGTTGCAGGTGCGTTGAGCAGCATCAAAGACAAACTCCCGCTCTTGGTGGATCGGCACCGCCGCGCTTGCGCGGTCTTCGAGGCGCGCGAAATTAGAATTAGCAACGTGCAAGCCTGCGTTGATCTGCTTGCTGATGCTGAAATCCGAGCTGACTTTGTGCTCAAGCTCAAAAAATTCCTCAAGAGCCTCAACATCGTACTCCCGCGCCCCGAAGCTCTACCGTACACAGCCGACGCCAAACAACTCGGTCTCATCAATCGCATCGCCGCGCGACTTTACCGGGATGAGGAGATAAACCTAACCGGCGTTGGCGAAAAAGTGCGCCGCTTAATTGATGAGTACGTGGAAGCCAAAGGCATCAGAGTCGAAATCCCTCCGGTATCTATCACCGACCCGGATTTCGAGCGCGCTGTTGACGACTACGACTCTGACCGCTCCAAAGCCTCAGAGATGGAACACGCCGCGCGCTATCACATCTCAAAGCACTACCAAGAAGACCCTGTTTTTTACAAGAAGCTTAGCGAGCGGTTGCAGGAGATTCTTCAGCAGTTCGCGGACAATTGGGCGGCTCGCGTCGAAGCACTGCGGGAGCTCACGCGCGAAATTGCGCGCGGGCGACCTCCTAACGAGTTTGGCTTAGACCTTAAGCTGGAAGCACGTTTCTATGACATTATTGTTGAAGAGGCGAGCAAGGAAGGTGTATTAACTTATGAACGGCGGGCTGAATTCGCCAAATTAACTGTCGAGGTGGTTGAACTCATTCGCCAGCATCTCAGACGTGTGGATTTCTGGCGCAATCCTTTCAATCGTGAAGTGTTGCAGAAAGAAGTTGCAATTTTACTTGACAGTTATAGGGCAATCCAACTTACGCGGTGTGAATCGGTAGCCGACCGTCTCGTTGAACTTGCTCATCAATTGAGCACTTACTTAAAAGAGTGATCGAGCAACTACAGATTAGCGACCTAAGTTTCACCTTGCGCCGGAGCGAACGACGCAAAACTATCGGCATTACTGTTGACCGCGATGGCTCGCTCATTCTGCGCGCTCCTTTCGAGTGCCCAGATGAACAGCTTGAACGAGCCGTCAAAGAAAAGCTTCTCTGGACATACACCAAGCTCGCGGAGAAGAAGCTACTCTTTCGACCAACGCGCCCCAAAAAGTTTATTGACGGTGAAGGCTTCCATTATCTCGGCGAGAGCTATCGTTTATTGCTAATTGATCCGCAGTCAACCAGAAACAGTACTTTACCTTTAAAGCTACAAGACGGCTGGTTCATGCTACGCAGCAATGAGCGACCGCGCGCCGAGCAACACTTTGAGGCTTGGTACACCCAGCAGGCACGCGACTGGCTCAGAATGCGGGCCGCACGATTCGTAGCCCGCGTTGACGTTCAGCCGCGGAGCATGGATGTGCGTAGTTTAGGTTTTCGCTGGGGATCATGCAGTCCAACGGGTTATCTCAACTTTCACTGGCGCATAATTCTTTTACCGCCGGAGATAATTGACTACATTATCGTCCATGAGTTAGTCCATTTACGTGAGGCGCACCACAGTCTAGAGTTCTGGCGGCGCGTTGAACGCATTATCCCTGACTATCTACAACGAAAGAAGTGGCTCTCAGAAAACGGATGCAAGGTATGAATCGGTTTTCCTCTACAATCGCTTGCGCCTAGAACTGAGATTGCCTCCTAAAATACGGCGAGGTCGCGTACAACCCGCCAGAGCGCACGCGCCTCGCGCCCCGGCTCATAAGCCGGGGCTGTGGCTGGGGACGAGAGAGCGCGCGTGAAGCAGGAGCGCTTAGGCGAAAAGCTTTTGCAGATTCGCAACGCGCTCGGTCTTTCTCAGACTGAAATGCCTCGCCGCCTCGGAGCGTAAAACCTCATCAGCTATAACCAGATTTCGAGATACGAGATGGGGAAGCGCGAGCCGCCGTTAAGGATTCTTCTGCGGTATGCGCGCGTGGCGAATGTCGGTGCGGACGTTTTGATCGATGACGATCTAGACTTGCCCGACAAACTGCCCGCCAAGCCGAAGCACAGAGCTTAGCCCAAACGACGAAAGCGGCGCATCGGCTGTGAACCTTTGCGCCGCTCCAAGTCTCAATCGGGCTTCGGCCTGCTTGCGCTTATGCGCCGTGAGTTTTCGCATGAGCGGGGCGGGCAGGTAAAACGGGTGTTTACGAAAATTCCTGTTGACAACGGCTAAAAACTGGCATAAATTTCGCTCGCTTCCTAGGGACAATTTAATTTAGTCGCCTCTTAATCCCGCCTGATTAATTCTTAGAACTACTGGAAGCATTATTTTCGCTAGTCTCACTACCCCGAACACAGGATTATATTCGATGCGGCCATCCCACCCCGCAACACATCTTGGCTTCTCGGCCTTCGGCGCGAGCGGTGTTGTGTATGCAGGACTCCGGTGGGCAGTTAGGCGTCGCGTAGTCAGCGATAAATAAGGGAGCCCGGCGGCCACCGTCAAGTGGCCGCGGGGCTTCTTGACAACACAGCCTACTGCCGCCCGAAGGCGCGAAAGATGCGCTGCATGAACAGCCCGCATCTTTGCGCACAGAGCGGCAGGGACTCAATCTTTTGTGGAGGACGCCTTATGCTAAGCCCGATCCGTCCGCACGCACGGTTCTCACGTTCCAAGTGTCTGCTATTTATCATCGCCTGTCTGACGCTACTTGCCTTAACTGCCAAGGCACGCGCGTGGCTTAGCTCTGCCAGTGCGACGGCTCCTCATGCGGCACCGCGGAACTCGGTCTCCACATCTCCTGCGCGCAGCGCGAAAGAGGTGTTGCCCTCAGAGCAGGTCACGATAACCACGCGCGGCTTCGAGCCACAGGCATTGACCCGCCCGGCTGGTCGCTTTTTCCTCTCGGTCGAGAACCGTAGCGGCCAGCGCGGGCTGACGCTCATTATCGACCCGGAGCACGGCAATCGCGTCCGCGAGTTCACCGAACCCGAGGACGAGCTCGACTGGACGGATGAATTACAGTTGACGCCGGGCCGGTACGTGCTCACAACCCGAGAGCATCCCGACTGGGTCTGTTACATCACCGTGACGCCACAGTGAGGCGTCTTTACGGCCCGGAGTCTTCACAATCTTTGATTGCCCGCCCCAATGAAAGCAGTCATGATTAAACATCTCACGCAATGCGCCGTCATCAGTCGGATCGTTCACCGTCGTCCTTTGTTCTTACTTCCGCTTTTACTGCTGATCTGTGCCGTCTCGGCTTCGGCGCAGACTACCTCGACGACCGC
>MNJR01000018.1 GCA_001920415.1 Acidobacteria bacterium 13_1_20CM_3_53_8
TAGGGCGAAAGGTAGCCTCTGTCGAATTGCATACCTTCAACAATCTCCATCTCCGTCTGTATTGTCCTGGATTCTTCGACCGTTACCACGCCATCCTTGCCGACCTGATCCATCGCTTCGGAAACAAGCTCGCCAATCTGACGATCATTGTTTGCGCTCACGCTTGCGACGCTAGCCAAATCTTCCTTGCCTTTGACCTTCTTAGACATGCGCTCAAGCTCAGAGACGACCCGCTCGGTTGCTATCTGAATTCCACGCTGCAAAGCCATAGGGTTCGCGCCCGCCGTCACGTTCTTCACGCCTTCGCGAAAAATAGCCTGAGCCAGAACGGTCGCCGTAGTAGTCCCATCGCCAGCCGTATCGTTCGTCTTCGTAGCAACTTCGCGCACCATCTGCGCGCCCATGTTCTCGTACTTGTCTTCAAGCTCAATCTCTTTAGCAACCGTCACGCCGTCCTTCGTAATCACAGGCGAGCCGAACTTTTTGCCAAGCACTACGTTCCTGCCCTTTGGCCCAAGCGTCACGCGCACAGCGTTCGCCAGCGTGTTCACGCCCCGAAGCATAGCGCCCCGCGCATCTTCCCTGAACTTCAACTCTTTCGCTGCCACAATGATTTCTCCTTACATAAAGACGGTGATAAGTGATGAGTGATAAGTGATAAGAAAAACCAAGCTCTTTCACTTATCACTCATCACTTATCACTCATCGCTTATCACCGCTTTTGCTGCTCCCGCTCTCGCTCTTCCAACCTGCACGCGCGCTGGCCTGAGCAGGCGGTCGCCTATCTTGTAGCCACGGCTGTATTCAGCCGTCACAGTGCCATCGCGTTCCGGCGCGACTTCGATTGTATCTACAGCCTCGTGCAGTTCTGGATTAAACTTTGCGCCGACGGAAACAACAGGCTCTACGCCTGCGGCCACCAGCGCGCTCTCGAACTGGCTGAGCGTGCCGCGCACGCCGTTCAATAGAGGATCGAATGAACTGCTCTGTTCCGCAGCCTGAACCGCGCGTTGTAGATTATCTGCGACGGGCAGGAGCGTTGCTATGAAATCAGCACGCTCGCGCCGCGCACGTTCTTCAGCCGCACGATTGAGACGCTGGCGAGTCTCGTCCGTCTCGCGCTGCAACTGTGCGCGAAGCTGTTCGAATCGTGATTGAACATCAGCAACCTTCTGCTCAGCCGCACGCGTACGCGCTTCCAATTCTTCAACATAAGAAGGCTTCAAACTCGGCGCATCAGCCGACGCGCCAGATTCGTCCTTGCCTTCATCATTCAACCCATCCAAATTAATACGACGGCGATCCGTCACACGAATCTCCTCCGCCGCAGGTTCCTGCGCACGCACCTCTTCCTCCCTGGCTACCTTGTCCTCCTGCATCTGCTCCCTCTTCTTCTTACGAAAAGATACCATAAAGAAAGTGATGAGTGACGAGTGATGAGTGATGAGTGATAAGACGAAAGCTCTTTCTCATCACTTATCACTCATCACTCATCACTGCTCTTCATGCTGCTGCGACCGCTGCTTCGGTCGTGAACTTCATTGCATCGCCGTCCGATGAGACGCGCACGGTCTGGCCGGGCATGACTTCGCCGCGAAGCAGTTTTACGGCGAGCGGGTTCTGAATGAGCGTTTGAATCGCACGTTTCAGAGGCCGCGCGCCGTAGTTCGGATCATAACCCTCGCGCGCTAGAAGTTTTCGTGCCGAATCATCCAGCACTAGCTGAACGTCGCGCTCGGCCAACATCGCGCGCAATCGTTCGAGTTGAACGTCAATGATCTGACTTATCTGCTCGCGCGACAATTGATGAAATACAACTATGTCGTCAATGCGATTCAGAAACTCCGGCTTGAAATGCTCGCGCAAAACTTCAAGCACGGCCTCGCGCACCTGCTTCTCGTCATCCTGCACGGCTTGAATCTCGCGCGAACCCAAGTTAGAAGTCATAATCAATACTGTGTTCTTGAAATCAACCGTGCGCCCCTTAGAATCTGTCAATCGCCCGTCGTCCAAAATTTGCAGCAGCACGTTGAAAACATCCGGGTGCGCTTTCTCAATCTCGTCGAAGAGAATGACGCTGTACGGGCGACGACGAACTGCCTCGGTCAACTGACCGCCTTCCTCGTAACCGACGTAGCCCGGCGGCGCGCCAATCATACGCGCGACGGCGTGCTTCTCCATGTATTCGGACATGTCCAGACGAATCATCGCGCGCTCGTCATCGAAAAGAAACTCTGCGAGCGCTCGCGCCGTTTCGGTTTTACCGACGCCCGTTGGCCCAAGAAATATGAACGAGCCTACAGGACGATTCGGGTCTTGAAGCCCTGCGCGCGCGCGACGAACTGCGTTGGCAACTGCGGTCAAAGCTTCGTCCTGACCAATCACGCGCTGTCGCAGACGCTCTTCCATAGTGACAAGCTTCTGCATCTCGCCTTCTAGCATCTTCGAGACGGGAACGCCCGTCCATCGCGCAACGACTTCTGCAACGTCCTCTTCGTCAACCTCTTCCTTGAGCATCACGCCGTCGCGCTGCAACTCGGCCAGTTTCTCCTGTTCAGCCGCGAGCTTGTGTTCGAGTTCTGGAATTCTGCCGTACTGAAGCTCAGCGGCGCGCGCAAGATCGCCCGCGTTGCGCGCCTGATCCAACTGCAAGCGCAACTGCTCAAGCTCGTTCTTAGCCTCGCGCATACGATCAATCTCTTCCTTCTCGGATTGCCACTTGGCCTTCATCCCGGAAGACTTCTCCTTGAGATCGGCTATGCGCTGCTCTATATCTTTCAGACGAGCTTTCGAGCGCTCGTCCTCTTCGCGCTGCAACGCCTGGCGCTCGATTTCCAGTTGAAGGATTTCGCGTTCGAGCACGTCAATCTCTATGGGGAGAGAATCAATCTCTATGCGCAAGCGCGACGCCGCCTCGTCAATGAGGTCAATGGCTTTGTCTGGAAGAAAACGGTCTGTGATGTAGCGATTCGAGAGAGTGGCGGCTGCGACAATTGCGCTGTCTTTGATGCGAACGCCGTGATGCACTTCGTATCGCTCTTTCAATCCACGCAGGATAGCAATCGTGTCTTCGACCGTAGGCTCGCCCACGAACACGGGTTGGAATCGGCGCTCAAGCGCTGCATCTTTTTCAATGTGCTTCTTGTATTCGTTCAAGGTGGTTGCGCCGACACAGCGCAACTCGCCGCGAGCAAGCGCGGGCTTCAACATGTTAGAAGCGTCAATCGCGCCTTCGGCAGCGCCAGCGCCAATGATAGTGTGCAACTCGTCAATGAAAAGAATTATCTGCCCCTGCGATTTCTCAATCTCTTTGAGAACAGCCTTTAGGCGATCTTCAAACTCGCCGCGATATTTTGCGCCAGCGAGCATAGAGCCTAGGTCTAATCCGACAACGCGCTTGTTTCTGATTGTCTCCGGCACATCGCCCGAAACGATGCGTTGGGCCAAGCCTTCTACGATTGCAGTTTTACCAACACCAGGCTCGCCTATGAGCACGGGATTATTTTTCGTGCGGCGTGATAGAACTTGAATCGTGCGGCGAATCTCGTCGTCACGTCCGATGACTGGATCGAGCTTGCCCTGACGCGCCAAATCCGTAAGGTCTTTCGCATATTTGGAGAGCGCCTGATAATTCTCTTCGGCGTTCTGATCCGTTATGCGAACGCCGCCGCGCATTTGCTCTATGACTTTCAGAAGGTCTTCACGCTTGACGCCGTGCTGGCGAAGAAGCTTTCCGGCGTCGCCCTCTTTTTCGTCTGCAACAGCGAGCAGAAGATGCTCGGTCGAGATGTACTCGTCCTGCATGCTTTCGGCCTGCTTCTGCGCAGCCGTGAAGACCTGAGTAATGCGCGGGCTGAAATACTGCTGCCCGCCCTGCACTTTGGGAAAGCGCGCGACGGCAGCCTGCACGTCATTCAAGACAACCTGCACGTTCGCGCCCAGCTTGCCCAGTATAGGACGCACAGTTCCTTCGGCCTGCTCAAGCATAGCAAGCAGCAGGTGCTCTGGTTCGACTTGTTGGTTCTGGTTACGCTCGGCCAGTTCAATCGCCGACTGGATTGCCTCTTGGCCGCGCAATGTAAAACGATCTAAACGCATAAAAAAAGTGATGAGTGATAAGTGATGAGTGATGAGATAAGAACTAAATGCTTTTTCTTATCACTTATCACTTATCACTTACCACTGCCTTTATTTACCGGCCACTCATGGCCTTCTTCGATGCGGTTTCGCCCTCGTTCTGTGTGCTCTCGGCTTTCGTCTCAATGGTCTTAGTGGACTTGGCCTCGTTACCCTCGCCAGCAATCTCTATGCGGCGAGCCTTGACCTCTTCGCGCTTCGGAAGTGTGACGCGCAGTACGCCGTTGCGATACTCGGCGTTTGCGTCCTCTGCGCTAACGGTCTGCGGCAGCGTGAACGAGCGCGTGAACGAGCCGTAAGAGCGCTCTACGCGATGATAGTTGTCCGAGTCGTCCTTCTTCTCGAAGCGGCGCTCGCCGCGCAAAGTGATCACGTTGTTCTCAATCGAGAGGTCGAAATCCTCTCGATTCATGCCCGGCAACTCGGCTTCGAGCACAATTTGATCCTTGTTCTCGTAGATATCCACGCTGGGCATCCAGGCGCCTCGCGCTATGCCTTCATCGTCGAAAGTGCGCGAAAGGTTGCTGGAGAACAGGCGATTGACTTCATCCTGAAGCGTTCTCAAGTCGCGGAACGGGTCGTAGCGAACAATAGCCATGACAAATTCCTCCTTTACTCAACTCCTTGAAGTTCAAAAGGTTAACGCCTCAGAGCCGAAAGCTCCAGCGAAGAATCGGGCAAGTTTTCGGCTGCTGAGCGTAGCCATATAATAAAGGTTGAGTCTATCTTTGTCAATTCTGAAAGAAGTCAAAAGTAAAAAGGCAAAAGTGTGGACACGCCTTGCGGGCGTGAATTAGAAATTAAAAATGGTTTCCTCCTAACTTTTGTCTTTTACCTTTTTACTTTTGCCTTTGCGAAGCTACAGCAGGCGGTACTGACTCGGCCCTTCAATCAAGACCGAAGAAGCGCCTGATGGAGTTGAATAGACCGGCAGATTCTTCGGCCACAGCCTCTTTATCTTCAGGTCTGGCCGAGAGACCTGCGCGGCGCTCTGCTATTGTGTGGCTGAGTGATTCGACCAGATCGGGGTTGGTGGCGAAGAGATGCTTCATGGCCTGATAGCCTATCTCCAGAACTTCCGTCTCTTCCAGAGCGACTACGTTGGCCGTGCGCGGCTCGCCCGTAAAGAGCGCCATCTCGCCGAAGAAGTCGCCTTCGTTAAGGACTGCTACCGTGCGCGGCCTGCCGTTGTCTGTGACCTGCACGGCCACGCGCCCGTTATGGACTACGAACATGCTTGAGCCTTGATCGCCAGCGCGTATGACGGTTTCACCGGGGGCGAAGATATGGCTTGCGGAAGCCTGTGCCAGCCGCGCGGTCTCATCCACGGAAAGGGGCGCGAAGATGTCCACAGCCGAAAGTCTATCTATGAAACCTCTACCGTCCATCTGCGCGGCTTCCATCTGGGCTTTGCGCTCGACGTGCAGCGTACGGGTCGGGAATGCGAACCGGATTCCTGCGCGTCGGAATGCGTACCAGATGCGTTGGCGCACCAGCGCGTCCGTATCGTTGTAACGCGCGTAATCTTCGAGCCAGTATTTCACCTCGAAATCAATAGAGCTTTCGCCTAGGTCTCGTATGCGAACGATGGGCGTTATTTTCTCCGAGACATTATCTGCTTCGCGCACAGCCTCGCGCACTATGTGAATTGTTTTGGCGGGCGAATCCGTGTAGAGCGTGTTGAAATAGACCAGTCGCGCATTCAAGTTACCGCGCGGCGCGACCTCTATTGCCTCCTTGGCTATGCTGCTTTTACTGACCAGCATGACCTTTTTTTGAAAAGTTCTGAGCTTGACCGCCCGCCACGTTATGCTCTCGACAACGCGAGATTCCGGCGAAGAAATTTCCGAGCGTGTCCTGTAGCGCTAGACCTATGATGACGCCGAAGATTGCAGAGGTCGTAAAGAGAGCGCCTAGATTTACGCCCGGATAAGTCCAGTTAAAGATGACTACGAAGAGTACGATGAAGGCTATGATCGAAAAAACGTTGCGGACAAGAGTGGGCGCTTCGTAGCCTCTTCGCAGCTTGAAGATGAAATCGAAGAGTAAGAAGTTGAAAGCGCGCACGCCGAGAAACGCCAGCGTTGCCCAGAGCAGTAACATCAGCGCATTGATGACACTATCCTGGTGTTGGCCCATGCGCGGCTCAAGCCACGCGCTCAACTTTGGCTGAAAGGTAATCGCCAGATACAGCGCGAGCAGGTTGAAGCCCGCAATCAGCAGGAAGGCGACGACTCTGTTATTTGACCTGGAAGCTTTCACCATTCTTACTCTTTACATCATACAAACAGAACGAAGTAGCTAAAGCTACTCTTTTATCACTAACCGAAGAAAGTTTGTAGGGGCACGCGCTTATTTTCTTTACCGAAAAATGTTCGGAAAGATTTTGGTCACGATAAAAAGTATAGAGAGCGCCGAGACGATTACGGTGGTAAGCCACGCGGCGATGTTGTAAACGATGCCGTTTGTGTGTGCGCCCATTATCTCGCGGTCGTTGACGAGACGAAGTATGGCAATGAGCAGGATGGGAAGTAGAAGCCCGTTGACGACCTGCATATTCAAGAGTGCATCAATGAGCGGCAGCCCCGGCATCATGGCGACGAGCGCGCCTACGGCAACCAGAAATGTGAAGATGCCCAAGAAAATCGGAGCTTCACGGAAACTTCTGGAAACTCCTTTTTCAAATCCGAGCGCTTCGCTTATAGAATAAGCTGTAGAGAGCGGGAGCACGCTTGCGGCCAGCATGGAAGCGCCGAAGAGTCCTGTGGCGAAGAGAAGTTCGGCGTAAGGCCCTGCGAGTGGTTTCAAAGCCTGAGCCGCATCCGCAGCCGATTCAATATGAATGCCCTGCGTGTAGAGCGTCGCTGCGGTCGAGATGACTATGAAAAAAACTATCAGGATTGCGAAGACTGTGCCCACCCAAACGTCTGCGCGCGTGAGCGCGTAGTCTTCGGGCGTGACTCCCTTTTCAACAACGGACGACTGCACGAAAACCTGCATGTAAGGAGAGATGGTAGTGCCTACGACTGCGATAAAGGTGTAGAGATAGGCCGCGTTCATGCTGATGTGTGGTCGCACCATGTTGATAGCAACGTCGCCCCACGCTGGCCTTGCCATAAATGCGGAGACGATGTATCCGAGGAAGACCAGCGACATCACAAGAAAGACTCGCTCGACTCTTTTGTAAGAGCCTTTGACGACCAGCCACCAAATGAGCATCGCAGCGAGCGGAACAGAGATGTAACGCGGCACGCCGAAGAGTTCCGAAGCCGCAGCTATGCCTAAAAATTCCGAGACCGTGATGCCGCCGTTCGCAATCAGGAGCGCGAGCATCACCAGCGCAGTCCAGCGCACGCCGAAGCGCTCGCGTATCAAGTCGGCCAGACCTTTGCCTGTGACCGCGCCCATGCGAGCGCACATCTCCTGGACTATGCCAAGTGCGATTGTGATGGGGATGAGAACCCAGAGCAGGCGATAGCCGTAGTCAGCGCCTACGGATGCGAACGTTGCTATGCCGCCAGCATCATTGCCAGCGTTGGCCGCAATCATGCCGGGGCCAAGGATCGCCAGATAAGCGAGGAGACCTCTGCGCTGCGCGACAGTGCGACGCACACCGCGAGCGCCACGCCGCAAGAGACGACGCCCTGCAACCCGTACTGTTGCGCGCGCAGACATACAGATTTTGGATTTTAGATTTTAGATTTTGGATTAAGCGGTTGAGAGTCTTGCAGCCTCAGATTTAACTGCTCAAGCTTAGTTCATTATTCCAATCCAAAATCCAAAATCTAAAATCCAAAATCAACTGAACACTCTTGGAAATCTTTGTCGCCAATCTTTCGGTAACAGCATCTCTATAGCATCGTCAACGGTGACTATGCCTAGAATATCTCCGGCTTCGTCAACCACTGGGAGCGCGAGCAGGTTGTATTCGGCGATTCTCTCTGCCACGTCGCGCGCAGCGTCGCCCGTGTGCGCTACTTGAAAATCATCACGCATGACTTCTTCGAGCGGCACGTCCGGGTCTGCCAGAATCAGGCTGCGCAGTGCTATTACGCCTGCCAGCTTCCAAGAGTTTTCCTCTTCGACGACGTAGAGGTAGTAAATCATGTTCGGCGTCTCTGCCATTTCGCGCAGGCGAGCGAGCGCTTCGCCCACTGTCAGGTTGCGCGGCAGAGTCACGAACTCCGTCGTCATCAATCCGCCAGCCGTGTCGTCTTCATAAGGAAGAAGCTCAGCGACATCAGCCTGCTCTTCGTCCTCCATTCGATTGAGAAGGTCTTCAGCCTTCTCTTCTGGAAGATCGCCCAACACGTCCGCAGCTTCATCTGGCGACATCCATTCCAGAATGTCTGCGGCGCGCTCTTCGTCCATGTCGCCTATAATGCGTGCTTGATCTTCAGGCGGCATCTCTTCCAGAGTCTCTGCGGCGGTCTCGTCGTCCAGCGATTCAATCATCTCAGCGCCGTCTTGATAAGAGAGCGCCTCTGCGAGCCGCGCTATCTCTACCGGATGAAGCCGCGCAAGTTTGCCGCGCGAAGATTTCAATTGCACTGTTGCAGCGTCCGTAGCCAGATAGCCCACGTCTGCCCAGTCAATTACTTCAACTGTACGGTGTGATCCTACGAATCCTGCGGGCATTAGCCTGCGCCACAAGCCCTGAAGACTAACGTCCGCGCCCGTAACGCGCCACTCTCCTGCGGCTTCAATCAACTGCACATCGTTGACGCGCACCACACGCTTGCCGTCAACGTCAATCAACTGCTTATCAAGAACATCGCGCGCCAGCATCACTTCGTTCTCTCGGCGCGCGAACGGGCGCAAGTCAAGAATGTCTGAGTTGAGACGGACGCCGCCCGCATTGAATTCCGCTATGCGCCAGCGCTGTAGGAAAAAGTCGCGGCGGCGATAGCGCGCGACGAAGCCAGTCACGGGCGGGTGTTCGTCCTCGCCCAGACGCACTATGACATCCTTGATCGCCGCCACACGCTCGCCGTCGAGGTCAAGTATGGGACGACCCAAAACTTGAGAGAGATACAGCATTGCGAAAGATTCTTTCGCCTGACTTGTTGATTACGCACAGGGATAATAACACGCGGCAGAGTAGGGATGAAGGGAGTGAAATCTGAATTTAAGCCCGCGTAAGCGGGCGACAGCATAAAGCCCAGTGCGTTAGCGCTGGGTTAGCAAGCGATTAAGATTACAGAAGCCCGCTTTAGCGGGCGACAGAAGTTTGATTAATAATACGAGGTTTGATTATCAATGCTCTGTCGCCCGCTAAAGCGGGCTTGATAAATTTAATTGCTATCCTTTCCCAGCGCTAACGCACTGGGCTTTATGCTGTCGCCATCTTCGATGGCTGAAGTTTTAGCAGTTTGCAAAATTGCTTCTACTGAATGTGCAGGATGCCAGAGCAAGTGAGTCGGATGATGAGAGAAAAGCTAAGAAAAATTTGAGTTTGCCGGTTGGCATGTCAATTGATGATGTGTAGAAAGCGGAGTCCGAGCAGCCAGCGCTGCTTCGAATTCTTTGGATGAAAGGAGAGCTACCATGAACACAATCGTCGTGACATATCTTGTTTACTTAGGGATAAGCATCGCGCTTACGGTCTGGGTTGCGCAGACGCTTCACAGCAACGGGCGCGTCTTCTTGGTTGATGTGTTTCAGGGAAACGAAGCGCTGGCTGATTCCGTGAATCACCTGCTGGTCGTAGGGTTCTATCTAATAAACCTGGGCTATGTGAGTCTTGCGCTCAAGCTTGGCTACGGAGTGAACAGCCCGCAGCAGGGAATCGAAGCGCTGTCTTGGAAGGTCGGGATGGTCTTGCTGGTCTTGGGCGGGATGCACTTCTTCAACCTGTACGTCTTCAGCCGCATACGACGAAGGCACACGGAGTTTCCAGAAGATGAGCCGGTGCCAAGACCGGGAGCATACGCAGATTACGAACAGAGTTAAAGCGCTTGCTGTTCCGGTTAATCCTGATCCAGCAGTTTCGTAGTGTTCTCTGTGACGCTCGGCGGCTGAATAATCTCTGCGGTTCTATGACGCGCGGAGGTGAAGTCAGCCGCCGGGACTGTTTGCTGCGGAGGCAGAGCGTAATCGCGCGAAGCATTACTAAACTGCGGTGGACGATAAAGCTCGTCAGCTTCGCGCTCGTTATCTTCGCCGAAGAAACGGAAGTATAGAAGCCAGAATAGTCCTATTAGAAAAACTGTGAATGGGATGAATAGCGGGCCGGGTGAATCTGTAGGGATGCTCAGGGCTATAGCAAGAGGCAGCAGAAATACGCTGATGAACATCATCTTCGCGCCCTGTCGTATGCGTCGTTTGCGCTTAGCGCTTTGTGACGGTTGACCTGATCGTGGCACGAGCACGCCGTCGTGCTTCAGCAATTCCGCGACAACGTCCAGTCTAAAACCACAGCGCGAACAGAATCGCACTTCATCGGAAACTTGCGGTTGGTTGCATCTGGGACAATACATCTTATGTCTATATCTCTCCGGGCAATTCAAATTAATATAGGTTCAGCATAAGAGAGAAAAAGGCTAGAGAGCAAAACCCATCCACTAAATCACACTAAACAACACGAAAAGCATTTTTCTCTTCGTGTTGTTTAGTGTGATTTAGTGGATAATTCATCTTCTCTTCCTTAAAGTTTACATCGAACTCACATTAAAACTACGTCTGTAAGTTACGAGACGAATCAAAAGAAAGTTCATGTGCCATCTCTCTCATCTGTTTCGCGCGCGTGCAGACAGAAGTTCTACTGCGCGATCAAGCGCGCGGTCGCGGTGTGCCAGAAGGTCTCGGCGCTCCAGCACAATCTTTTCATCAGGCGCTAAACCTACGCCTTCTAATCGCGCGCCGCCAGCCGTGCGATAGTCCATCTCGCTCACATCCAGTTGGCCGCCGTCGGGCAGCGTGTGCGCACGGCGTATGGCTAGCACGCAGCCGCAGGTAGGGCTGCCTACGGTCATAGCGCGCCCGGCTCTCTCCATAGCCGCAACGAAAATCTCTGCGGCGCTAGAGGTTCTTTCGCTGGTGATGATGACGAGCGGCGCGTTCGTATGAGTTATAGAGTCGGAAGAGAAGAGCAGGGCTGAGCGTGTGCGAGGCTCAAGTGCTATGCGGCCTGCGCGATCCATGAATTGTCCCAGACTGTCTCCAGCTGGAAGGAAAGCGGAAGCAATCTCTGTCATAGCTTCCGCGTCGCCGCCGCCGTTGTTGCGAAGGTCAATGATTAGCCCTCGCGTGTTGCTCAATTGTTCCGAGAGCGAGCGCATAAAATCTCGCGCTATCTCAGGAGTGAACGCGCTGAATTCAACGAGCGCGAAGCCTCCACGCAATCGTTGAGCGCGCAAAGCGGGTTCACGCTCTTCCCATTCGCGCACAAGTTCCGCTTCACGTCGTCGCCCACGTCCATCCGTCCACACGACTTTCACTGAGGAGCCGGGCGCGCCATCGAAAACAGTAGCCATAGCGCGCAGCCTTGCAGCAGCTACGGTTGACGAGCCGCCCTGTTCATTCATCCTGCGCTCGAAGATTGTAAGCGCGGGCGTGTTGTCAATACTCGCTATCACATCGCCAGCGCGAAGACCTGCGCGCGCAGCCTGTGAATCGCGCTCGACCGAGACGACCGTTGGCTCGCCATCAACTTCGCGCACAGAGACGCCTACGCTTATGAAGCGCGGTCGCTGCCAGTCGAACTTCTCTTCCGGCGCGAAGACGCGCGTATGCGCATCGTTGAGCGTGCCGACCATGCGACGCAAGATAGCGTAAAACTCCTTCTCGGTCTGCGCTTCGGCTGCTAGCGGGCGGAACAGGTTGCGCTGCTCGCGCCAGTCAACACCGTGAAACCAAGGGTCGTAGTAAAGATTCTGAATTGTCCACCAAGCATCATCGAAAACTTCCAGACGCCCTTCGCGCGTCCCCGTCGAGACGACGCCAGCGCGCGCTGCAACGGTTGGGGAAAAAGGGGAAGAGGGGAGATGGGGAAAAGGAAGAAGCGCCAGCGCGAAGATGGAAAACGACGCGACGCAGCGAAGAATGAAGAGAGAGCTAGAGCGGAATCGCCTAAGCTTCTCTTTACCGCTTCCCCCTTTCCCCTTTTCCCCTTTTCCCCTCACTCTTCTTTCCCTCATTCTTCTTCCCTCGGCGGTTTGCGAAAGTTGTAGCGTAGCAGCACGCGCATGGGTATGGCCTCGCCGTTTCGCGTGGCAGGGCGAAAGTGTAACTGATGAACAATTTTCAGGGCAGACTCGTCCATGTCGTAACCTGCCCATCGCACAACTTCAGTTCTGGAAACTTCGCCGTCAGCGCCTATGTCAGCCAGCACATCAACGACCGCTTCAACTTCCATCTGCGCCGCAGCCGCAGTGTATTCGGGTCGCAACCGACGATAAGGCATCGGGAGTCGTAATCCTTCGGCGGTTGCGGCCTCATCCGTGTCGGGAGCTTCTTCGATCAAGGGCGCGGCGTGTGAAGCTTCGGCCTCGCGCTCGCTTCTCTCATTCGATTGCGCCGCATGAATCGAAACGGCGTAACTTTGCACGCGGCCTTTCAAATAGTTGAGCAACGCTCTTTCAGCTTCCTGCTGTGAAGGAGCTTCAAAGTGTGGCCGCTCCCAACGTAGGAGCCTTCCCGTGCGGGAGCTTACGATGAAGACGGATGCGAACGATTCATAATAGATTGCTCCGGTTGAAGGCCAACGACGCAAGGTATCAGCCTTGCCCGTGATAAAGAAATCGCAGCCGAGCGCTGCGCCAAGATTTCGCGCGTCCGCGAGCGTCATGTTCAGCGACCCCTTGTAACCCACGCCGCGCGCAGCCGCACGCGCTTCGTCGCGGTCTTCAATTGAAAGCTGCGAACGGGTCGCAAGCGCTTCCGATAATTCTCTTGAAACGTGACCACCCGTTTCCGCATCGCCGAAATCCAGGACGGCAACGCGTACGCCAACCCCCGACTGCGCCGCCGCGAATGCGTTCGACAGCGCGCAATGGATTAAGAGTATGAGGATAATTTGAAGGGGCTTTTTCACAAGTTCAAGAATTCATTTCAAAACCTGTAGCAGACATTTAACTCTTTGCGAGCTTATCTCTTATCTTTGCTTCTAAAGCGTGAACCCTCAATTCACATGAATCTTAAGATTGATGAGAGTTGCTATTTCTCGCAAAGGCGCAAAGAGAAATGCTTAAGCTCGCGAAGCGGGTTTTGCAGTAAGCTCTTTAGGTATTAACGACGATGGTTCTATTTCTCTCCCGAAGCGACGAAGATGCTGATGCGCGCGCGTTGCGAACCACAGTTTGAATCAACAGTGCAAAGCTCGTTGATGTCACAGACCGAGACGTTCCTGAGACCCGCCTGCTCGAACCACTTGCGTATGTCCTCTCTTTTGAATCCGAGCCATCGGTCGTGATGCTCCTCGCGCAGGAATTCAAAATTGTGCTCGTCCGCGTCCGTGATTGTGAGCCGACCTTGCGGCTTAAGAATGCGCGCCATCTCTCGTATGGCTTCGGGCGGCGACTCCACGTGATGAAGATACATGTTAGCAAACACGTAGTCCACCGCGCTCGTCTCTACAGGCAAATTTTCCGCCTCGCCCTTACGATATTCGATTCCCTCAAACGGCGCGAACTTCTTCTGCATTGTCGCCAGCATCTCTTCCGATTGGTCAACGGCTATAACTCGGAGACCTCGCCGCGCCAGCCCTTCTGTGATGAAGCCCGTGCCAGCGCCAACGTCAGCCGCCGCTCTTCCGGGCTGCACACAGGCAACGGCGAAAGCCTTTTCGCGCACACGCTCGGAAAAGAAGCGCTCGCGCATCTCGTCCCAATCGCCCGCAACTTCATCGAAAAACTGTTTGCTGCTCATCTAGGGGCTTACCTCTCGGTCATAAACTTACTTCGTCGCTGACGCTCTTCGCTCTTTCTTCATACGACTTCAGGTATGCGGGCGCTCGTGAATCCAGATGCGCCCGACCGTACCTGCGTTGTGATGGATAATATTCTGCGTAAAGCTGAACTTTGCCGGCAGTCTCTTCATCGGTTTGATCTGCGATGAGCGCAAGCGCCAGATCAATTCCTGCTGAAACTCCGGCGGCAGTCCACACATGACCATCGCGCATGAAACGTTTCTCTTCGACCGTAACATCATCGAAAGCGCGCAGGCGATCAAGCGAACCCCAGTGCGTTGTTGCCCGCCTGTTCTTCAGAAGACCTGCTGCTTGAAGGATGAAAGCTCCCGTGCAGACCGAAAGAACTTCCTTGCAGTTCGCGGCTTGACTGCGCACGAATTCGATTAACTCCGCGTTGCTGACTTCCGCGCGCGTGCCCTGACCGCCGGGAATCAGAAGATAATCGAGCGGCGGGCAATTCTTGAAAGAGTAATCGGCCATGAGCTTGAGACCTTTAGAGCAGCGCACCTCACCACCCTGCTGGCTAACTGTGAAGCAATGCTCAGGCCCATTGGCGTACGCGCGCCACACGTTAATTATTTCCCATGGGCCAACAAGGTCAAGCTCTTCAAGGTCTGGGAAAAGTAGAAAGCCAAAGTTCATTGTGTCTCCCGAAAATTAAATTTCAAAGGCTAATAACTGAAGTCATGTAAAGTTTTGAATTCAGCCCGCGAGAGCGGGCGACAGCATAAAGCCCGGTACGAAGCGCCGAAGCGCGAGTGCCGGGTCAGGTTGACGAATAAACATCCCAAGCTCTCGAAGAGAGCGACAGCCCTCTGATTATCAATAGGCTGTAGCCCGTTGTCACGGGCTTGAGCTTTTATTCGGCTGCTTGTCCCAGCGCTTACGCACTCTCGCTTTAGACGGTCGCCGTCTTCGACGGCTTGAAAATCTCTTCCGTGTAACATCGGTTAATAAGTTTCAGTCATTAGCGCCTGCTGCGCTGCGCGGAGTTTCCGCCTGATGATAGAGCTTGTAAACCTCTTCCTTGACTTCGGGCGGAAAGCAGACGCGATGAAGTTGATAACGTTGAAGGCCGCGAACGGCTTCACTCACTTCGCTTATCTCGCGTATGCGTGGGCGCGCGTAGCCGTCCTCTACGTAGATGCGCGCTTTCGCATCCGCTCCCTCCGCAGTGTAGTAAGAGTAGTAAGGCACGTCGCCCGCTTGGTCTTCTATGAAATAGTATTCGGGTTGAAAGCCTGCGCGTTCCACCACTTCGCGCGCAGCAGATAGGAAGCTTGCGCGCTCCTGTTCGGGCATGTCCAAATCAATCGCTTTGAAGAGGCTGCGACCTACGAACCGGCGCGCAAGATCGCTCAGGAGCGCGTCCGTTGAGCGTTGCCACTGCTTGATGTGAAAAATGATGTCGGAATCATCCATCTCCAGATGTTCCGCAATCGTGAGCGGTTGTCGGAGCAGAACTTTAGAGAAGGCCGTGCCGGGCGCGCACCAGACTTCATGGCCTGATTCTAAAAGCTCAAGCGCGCGGCGAAGCGCGGAACGAAGAACTGCTTCCGCAGATCGAAGCGTTCTATGAAAATAGACTTGGCGGAACATGTAATAACGCGCCTGCAAATATTCTTCTACGGCGTAGAGTCCGCGCGCGGCAACAAAGATGCGGTCACGCTCTTCGTCAATCTGTAGCGCGTTGATTATCCATTCAAGATCGTAGATGCCGTATTTCGCGCCCGTCATCAAGGAATCGCGCAGCAGATAATCCATGCGGTCAACGTCCAACTGCGAAGAGACAAGCTGCGCAAGCGCCGCAGGTTTGAAGTTGCCTTCTATGATTGAAGCAACACGCTCCGGCAAATCTTCAGAGTAGGAGCGAAGCACCTGGCCTACTTCCGTTTCTCCGCTCAACACTGCGCGCACAGTCCACGCCTCGTGATGAAATCCCAGAACCTTCTCCATCACGTGCGAGAAAGAGCCGTGCCCGATGTCGTGCAGCAGGGCAGCCGCACGCGCAGCCGCTCTATCCTCTTCCGTGATTTTGTACTGCGATGCCAGACGATCCAGAACGCGCGTCATCAGATGAAGCACGCCCAGAGAGTGTGTGAAGCGCGAATGCTCTGCGCCTTGATAGGTGTAGAGCGCTAAGCCCAGTTGCTTGATGCGGCGCAGGCGTTGAAACTCGCGCGCGTCCACCAGACGCACCATCAACTGGCCTTCGTCCGTGTCCGTGCGAAGACGTATGATGTTGTGGACGGGATCGCGGTAGATACGCTCAGTCAATTGGTACTCGACGCTCTGGTTTGAGATCAACCGATGCCGAGGCGTTCGTTCATTTCAAACGCCAGCTCTCTCCGTAAGAGAATAATAACCCACGATGGCAAGAGTGCCACGCCAAACAGGAAAAGGCAAAAGTAAAAAGGTAAAAGTAAAAAGTCAGGACAAAGCATTTTTAATTTATAATTCACGCCTGCAAGGCGTGTCTTACCTTTTACCTTTTACCTTTTTACTTTTGCCTTTTCATAAAGGTGCTGATTCGCTCGCAGGGGTGCGCAGTCTGTTAATCTCTGCGCGAATGGAATCCGCGCTCTCGTCGTTAGGGTTTTGTTGAAGATACTGCTCCAATTCATTTGCTGCTCGCTGCTTCTCGCCTTTGAGCTTGTAAAGTCGCGCTCTGTGAAGATGAATAGCTGCGAGTTGGCTGTGACTCAAGTTGTCTGCGCGCGCGAGAGCAGTATCTGCTTCACTTATCGCGCTATTCGTTTCAGCAGATGCGCCGACGGATTGCGAGGACGTCAGGGCATACGCGTAGTTGAGAAGCACTATGGCGCGAAGCAGCGGGTCGAGCGGTTCGGTAGGATTCAGACGCGCGGCTTCGGCGAAGAGTGCAGCGGCCACTGTAAATTTCCGCTGCCGCATGAGAACTAGACCCAGAGATTGATAGGCCTGATCGCCGTTCGGGTTGATTTTGAGCGCCATGTTGAATTCGCTGATTGCTTCGTCGAGTCGCCCGGCTTTCATGAACTCATTGCCAAGGGCGAAGTGCGCGTCAAAATAGCCAGGATAAATCTTGACAGCTTCCTGCATGAGCGTGAGAGCTACATCACGTCTTCCGGCCTGCCCGATTTTAATCGCACGGTCATAGACGGCGCGCGCCGTCGGCGGAATGTTCTGCGTAAAATTTGGTCGGGCGACGCTGCCGGAGTGACTCGCAATCAGGTTTATTTCGACAACCATTGTGGCGTTTGGGTTCGATTGCCCGGCGAAGCTTATCTGCCTGTTCACAGGATCGTGGTCGGCTGCCGCGACGATAATCGTGTAGCTGGTCTGGCTTAAGCCTTGAAAGGAGAATGCGCCCTCGTGGTCTGTAATGGTTAGACCTGCGGGTCTTCCATCGCTGTTGAAGAGATGAACAAGTATCCAGCGTAACGTTGCGCCTGAGGTGTCATGCAAATGGCCGCGAAGATTGCGGCCAGTCGTCTGCGCATGAACCGTTTCGTAAAGAGATAGGAGCGGGATCAGAAAAAGGAGCGGAAGTGCTAGAGCAAAGCTATAAATTCTGAGACGCATACGCGGATGAAGAGAGGGGAAAGGGAAAGGGGAAAGAGGGTAAAAGGGGAAGAGGTGAAAAGGAAAGCCTAACAGCCTTCTCCTTTTTCCCTTTTACCCATTTACCCTTTTCTCCCTTCTTCTTTCATCCTTCCCCTTCTTTTTATCTACCACTTGAATCGTGCGGACACCTGTATGGTTCTCGACAGGTCTGTGCCCGTAGGGTTGCCCAGACCGCCGAAAGTCGGATTCGTGATGTCACTATCCACGCGCCCGTGACGCAGGTCTTGAATCGTAAGTATCTCGCCATTACTGCCTACGTAGTGCCCTGTGATTGCATTAAGGCACGAGCGGCAGTTGGGGTCAGTGGAGATAGGCATGGCGTTCAGGTTCGGGTTGCCGTTAAAGAGTATGAAGTTCGTGTGGTTCAAGATATTGAAAATATCTATCTTGACCTCGAAGCGCATCTGCTCTCGTATCGGAAACGCCTTGATGAATGACATGTCGAACCGTGTGAAGGGGTCTGTGTGCCCTGCGTTGCGTTGAAGGTTGCCGTTTAGGAACTGAAAGTCAACAGGGTCGCCCGTCAAGCTGTCACGCGGCCCGCTACGAGATGCACCGGCGGGCGCAATGAAAGTAGTTTGCGGGCAAGCCGGGCAAACAACGTGACCCGCCTGACTGATTAACAGGTTGCCTCCGCGCCCTGCTATGTTGGTAGTAGAGAGCGTGCCGTCCGGCAGAACATTCGGACGCTGCACTGTCTCGTTGCCAGCGCCGAAGAAGGTTGAACCTGAAAACGGCCCGTCACCCGTTGAGACAGGATATGGGCGCCCGGACTCAAACCTTCCGATTATGCCTATGCTCCAATTGTTGAAGATGTACTTGGCGAACGAATGATGAGTGAAATTCTCTATGTCAAAGACCATTCCGAAGTTGACCTGATGACGCACGTCGTTTGAGGCTAGAGCGTACTCTGCATCTACATCGCGCGGGTCTGCCGGTTCAGAAAGTCCGAAGAAGTCTTCGGTCGAGGTCAAGGTCTTCGAGTAGGTGTAGCTGGCCTGCCCTTGCACGTGGTGCGACAGACGCTGCGTGAAACTGATGTAGCCACCGTGATAGTTGGAGCGGCGAGTGTTCTCGTTGGTGCGTACCGCAGTGAATCGCGGATCAGGTCGCGGGGCTAGATAGAAGAAGCCCGGATGAGCCGGATCGGCTTTGATGACTGGAAAATTCTGATCGCGCTCGCCAAAAAGCCCGCGACCGAATACGCCCAGGTAGCCCAGATCAATTACAGCGTGATTGCCGACCTGTCGGCTGATGGTAAAGTTGATGTTGCGTGTCTCCGGGTTCTTAAGATTAGGAGAGATGGGTCGAACGCGGCCAAAGAACCCTGCCGGTCTCAACTGCTCAAGCAGAGTGTCCGGCGGTCTGTTCGGAGAGAAAGCCAGGATGGCTTGCCCTAGCGGCGTAGAGGCGTCCGCAGCGACCGTCAACAAATTCACACCGTCGAAGTTGAGCGAGTCGAGCGATACGTTAAGGTACGCGAGCATCGTAATCTCTGCGAACGACAGACGTATTACCGTCCTGTCGCTATCGCCAAAGAGCGAGTGCATAAAGCCGCTCTTGAAACGCGGACTCCACGCGATGCCGATTCTAGGCTGGAAGTTATTGCGGTCGCTTGAGCACGCAGGGATAATCCCGTTACCCTGGAAGCATCCGCTACCGTTTCTAATCGTGCCGCCTCTGAAAGCTCCCTGCTCAACGTCGTAGCGTATTCCAAGATTGAGCGTAACGTTGGGTCTGACTTTCCAAGAGTCCTGAAAATAGAAGCCGTAGATGTTATCTGTAGTAGTGACCTGAGCCGGGCCTATGCCGATATCGAACTCGGACGGCGCGCCTGGGTTAGGCTCAGGGTTGTCAAACAGGTATAGACCACGATTTATCTGCGTGAATAGCGAGAAGTAAGGGAAGTGGCTGATATTAGCGCCGCCCTTGAAGGTGTGCGCGCCGTGCGTCCACGAGAGATTGTCTATGAACTGAAAGCGCTTCTGAAGGCCGCCTTGCGGACAGCAGAAGGCTGCGCCGTGATAAAAGTTTGGCCCTTGCAGACCGGGGTTCTCGCTCTTCGTAGGCGTCTGTGTCAGGAAGCGATGCCAGAAGAAGCGAAACTCGTTGACAAGAGTAGGCGTCGCCGTCCAAGTGTCAGAGATATTAAGAGTGTTGTCGTGAACCACACCTGATACTAATGACTCAGGCGTTACAATGGGCGGAATCTGAACCAACAGGTTGTCGTTCAAATCCCTCTGCACGTTGTAGCGCGCTGTCAGGAAATTACTCTTGGTGAATTGATGGTCAATCCTGCCGGAGTAGAGCAATTCTCTTGTCGGTTGAGTTGTATTAATAGTCCCGCCAGGCGGGGTCAGAATGAGCGGGACGGCTTGGCGCACTTGCTCGTAGCTGACGAACCAGAAGGTTCGATTCCTGATAAGAGGCCCGCCCGCCGTGCCTCCACCCTCATACTTGTGGAATGGCGCGCGACGGAACCGTGCGTCTGGACTCAGGTTGTAGAAGAAGTTAGAGGCGGCCAGATTGCGCCCGCGCGTGTAATAGTGCGCGTCGCCGTGAAACGCATTAGTGCCCGACTTGGTAATCACATTGAGGATGATGCCTCCGGCCTGACCAAACTCCGCGTTATAGTTGTTCGTCAGCACCTGAAACTCCTGGACTTCTTCGACCGAAGCGCCCAGAGCATCGCGCGTAGAAACAACCTGATCGGAGATGTTGCCGCCATTGACATTTACCTGAATGCCGCGATCATTGACCGCGCCCGGTCCAAGTAGATCGCTTGAAACGCTGGTCGTGTCATATCTGACGCCCGGCGCGGTGACGGCTAATCCTGCGTAATCGTTGGCGACTCCGCCTATGCCGTTTAAGCTAGTGGTGGTTGGGAGCGTCGAAACCTGCGCGTCTGTAATCACTGTGGACACATCCGTCTTAGTTGTTTCGACCAGCGGCAACTCGGACGTTACGGTCACCTGACCCGTTGCGCCTTGAACAACCAGAGGAAAGTTAACGTCTCTCTGCTCGCCGACTTGCAGCTTGACGGCTTTGGCTTGAGCCGAAGAGAACCCCTGCTTCGTAACGGTTATGTCGTAAACGCCCGGCGGCAAGTTGTCCAATCTATACAGGCCATCGGATGATGTTTTAGTAGATCGCTCTATGCCCGTCCCTACATTGCGGGCTACAACGTCCGCATCTGGAACTACTGCGCCGTTAGGATCAACGACCGTGCCGACAATCGTGGCCGTTGCACCTCCCTGCGCATAACTGGGGGGCGCTGAAGCTATAGACATAGCGAGTAGAACGAAAAAGGTTGCGAGGACGGCAGGAACTCTATGGATGCGAGCCATGCGAATCGTCTCCCTTGTGAAAAGATGAAAGATTAAAGGCAGCTTGCCCGTGATTATAGACCTGTTTGGCGTAAGGGCAAGAGATTTTTATAGATTTGGGCCAAAATTTTGTAGGACGAGAAAGAAGAGAGGCCGCAACTCAAAGAATCGCGGCCACCCTCGCTTCTTAGCGTATTTCAAATCCTCTTAGCGCTTCTTAAGCTCGCAGGCTAGCTGACGTTGAATCCCAAGAGGTGTCCCATCTTCTCTTTCTTCGTCCTCAAGTAAGCTGTGGCGCATCTGGGCGGCTCGACCTCAATCGGCACGCGCTCTACCACAACCAGCCCAGCCTCTTCCATAGCCTGAATCTTCAGAGGGTTGTTGGACATCACGCGCACCTTGCACAACCCCAGATCGAAGAGAACTTCTGCGCACTGACGGTACTCGCGCAAGTCAACGGCGAAGCCCAATCGCTCGTTAGCTTCAACTGTGTCCGCGCCTTCGTCCTGAAGCGCGTAGGCGCGAATCTTGTTGATGATGCCTATGCCGCGCCCTTCCTGCTGTTGGTATACGATTGCGCCGCGCCCCTCTTTTTCAATCATCTCCATAGCGCGATTGAGTTGCCGCCCGCAATCGCACTTGATAGAGCCGAACACATCGCCCGTCAAACACTGCGAATGTATGCGCACAAGAGTGGGCACGTCTGGCTTCATCACTCCTTTATAAAGCGCCACGAACTCTTCGCTGCCCTCAATCTTAGAGCGGTAGCCAGCGATTCTGAATTCGCCTATCTCTGTCGGCAGGCGCGCATCCGCCACTCGCTCTACCGTCAACACTTGCGCTGACCAAGGACAACTTTCAACCTGTTCCTGCTTTAACACGATTGCTCCTCGAAGAAATAAGAGACTCGAAAAACTTCCGGCGTCCGAATCTATTTAGTCGCCAGAGGGCGGGATGACCTCTACGAGGCCACCCTGTAATTTACGCACAAGCTCGTGAAAAGAGATTGTCATTAGAATTATAGAAGCAAGCGATAAGCTAAGGCAAAAGGAAAAAGGTAAAAGGCAAAGTTAGGACAGGACACGGCGACGCGGAGACGCGGCGAAAAAGCTAGACGAAAACAGTTTTTCTCACCGCGTCTCCTCGGTCTCCCACTCTCCGCGTCTCTTCTTCACTTTTGCCTTTTACCTTTTTACTTTTGCCTTAGCTTATTCTGCGCGCTAAGATGCGTGACGAAAGTCCAGACTCGGAAAAGTTTTCGAGAATGCCTCGCCTTTGTAAGCGGTGATGACAGAAGGATTGGACGATAACTCGACGCGGCGCGAGCGCCCGGATGTAGACGCGCAGGAAGACTCGTTGCGCGGGCGCGAGCGCGAGCGAAGACCTGCACTGGTCTTCCTGCGTGGCGATCTGCTGGCCGTGCCCATCCCGCTTGAACGCGACGAGGTGACGTTGGGGCGCGCGCTTGATGCGGACGTGCGCGTAAACGATGCAAAGGCTTCGCGCCTGCACGCGCGCATCAACGCTGAGCACGACCCGGAAACCGGCGAGACTCGCTACCGCATACACGATCTGGGTTCTACCAACGGCACTTTCATCAACGGCCAACCGATCACCGAGGCAGTGCTTCAGCACGGCGATAAGCTTGTGATAGGCGAGCACCTGCTTCGCTTTGACATGCTGGACGAGATTGACCGCGAGTTCCAACAGCAGATTCATCGCCTGCTAGTGCATGATGAGCTTACTGGACTTCTAACCAGCAAATCCTTCTTCTCCGAACTCAGGCGCGAATCCGCGCGCGCAGAGATCGAAGCGCGCCCTTTTTGCGTGCTGATGATGGATTTGGATTTCTTCAAGCAGGTGAACGACACCTATGGACATCTGGTCGGCAGCCAGACATTGGAAGACGTTGGCATGATCATCAAGCGTGCGCTACGTGCTGGCGACGTTGGCGCTCGCTTTGGCGGCGAAGAGTTCGCGGCCTTCATGCTGGATGCGACCTACGCGCAAGGATTGGTCGCGGCAGAGCGCGTGCGCACGGCAATAGAAGATTACGAGTTCCTGGCCGTGCGGCGCGGCTCCGGCGAGGAAGAGAAGAAGTTTCATCTTAATATAAGCATAGGCGTAGCCTCTTTCCCGGACGACGCGCGCGACCCCATTCAACTTGTGGAGATGGCCGACTCAGCCCTCTACCGCGCCAAGCGCAGCGGTCGCAACCGCGTCTGCGCATATCGTACGTCTCTGTCAATCACAGAAGATTTGAGCAGCCTCCCGCGAAGGAAAGACTGAAAAAGCAGTTTTTAGTTTTCAGTTTTTAGTTTTCAGCGAGAAGAGTGAAAAGCTTTTTCTGAAAACTAAAAACTGAAAACTAAAAACTGTTCTTGCAACTCTTCGCTGCCATGTGCGTGTAAACGGGTGTGCCGCGCGCATGAGGTTGCGACGCAGGCGCGGTTGCGCGCGTTCGGCGCTCGCGTGTATTCTTTTCATATCTGGTGAAAACCCCGGCAGCCGTGCGCTCACCAGCAATTCACAGTTTGGAAGTTTTCCTAAAGTGTCCGTCGCCAATCTAAATCTAGCAAGCCAGCCGTTCCGCAACCGCGCGTTGCCGTGGACTATAACAGCCGTCATCGTCATCGCTTCGCTTATCGCGCTCGTACTGATAGTCCGCGCGAGCATGTTGACAAACGCGAAAGCTGCAATAGTCGAAACGGATGTTAACGCGCTTCGCATACAGGCCAAAAAGCTTCAGGATGAAGCCTCGCAAATCAGGGAGTCGCTCACGCCGGAGCAGAGAATAATGCTAGATGCAGCGCACACGCTCGTTGATCGCAAACGCTTCTCCTGGTCGCGACTCTTCGCAGACCTCGAAGCCGTGCTGCCAGCGAACGTGCGAGTCACTCGCATAGGCGTGCACGACGTTGCAGTGCGCGGCGGTCAGACTTACGCAGAGCTTGAGTTGACTGTCGTAGGCAAGACGGCAGAGGACGCTATAGGCGTTGTGGCTGAGATGGATCGCACGGGAGTCTTTCAGGCAGACCCCATCTCGCAGAACTTGCAACGCGGGCGCGGCCAGAGTGGAACGGAGTTGACGCTCAAGGTGCTATACACGCCGCGCGCTGGCGTTGCGCGCAGTGAAGGCAACGTCGCGGCGGCTGGTGCGCACGGCAATGAGGCCGCGCAGGGAGGTGCGCGATGAGCGCGGCACAGGGAGGCGGAACGAATCAGAAGAGTACGCAACGCGAGAAGATGCGCGTTCGCATAGAACGCCTGCGCCGCTCGCGCCAGCGAAGCCACATCCTTGGCATACCTGAAATCGTAGGCCTTGCGGCGAGCGCTCTGCTTCTGCTCGCAGTCGTCTTCGCATATCTGTACTTTCTAATGCCCGCGCGCACACGGCTAGACAGCGCGCTAGTCGAGCGCGACCGCTTGCAGCGACTTATTATGAGTTCGACCGAAGGCGTCAAGCATAGCAACGACACGCAGGCCACGCTGTCAGATATAACGCGTAGCCTCGAAGACTTTGAGACGAATCATCTGGCGCAGCGCACGGCTGGACGAGTCGAACTGCTGGACAGATTGAATCAACTGATTAAATCGAACGGTCTGCGCAACACTTCTGGGCCGACCTACACTCCGCTCGAAGCGATTGACCCGAACGCGCCGAAGTCATCGCAGAATAGAACCGGCGCGGCGAAGTTGCAGAGCGTCTATCCAGGCATAGGCGTTACCGTCACGGTCGAAGGGCAGTACGCCAACCTTCGCCGCTTCCTGCGAGACATTGAGGCCAGCAATCAATTCATAGTCATCAACGGCGTAGAGCTTGAGAGCATCACGGACACGAACGCGCCCGTCGCGCCTGTGAATACAATGACAGGCGAAGAAGGCGGCGCAACGTCCGCCGCGCCCGGCGCTACTCAAGCGGCGCGTTCAAGCGTGAGTCTGCGCGTGAACATGGCCGCATATTTCAAGCGCGAAGCTGGTCAAGCGGTGGGCGACGCTGATACGGCCACACCTTAGAGAGATTTTTATGGCAGAGCTAGAAGGCAATTCTCCTGCGGAACGCAACAAGATGATCGCGGCAGTAGTTCTAGGCGCGGTTGCTCTGCTTGCGCTCGGTTACATGTTCTTCGGCGGTTCATCCAGCAAGAAGCCGCAGAGGCCGAACAGCAACTCCAATACTCAAACGACGACCACGACGCAGACCGCAACGCGAACAACGAACGCGCAGAGGCCAGAGGACGTGCGCAACAATCCTTTAGCGCCGCCAGAGCCTATCGTCTACACGCCGACTGTTGCAGGCGCTCCCGAAGCCGGGCGCAACATCTTCGCTTACTATGTTAAGCCGACTCCGCCGCCTGCGCCCGCCGCATCTGCGCAGACGCCTACACCAACACCGACTCCGCCCGTAGTGCTCGCTTCCGTGCAGCCGCAGTCGGTCTTCGCGCGCACGGGCGATTTTCAGCTAACGGTCACGGGCGACAAGTTCACGCCAGCCACGCACATCTTCTTCGGCGATACTGAAGTGCCTACGAAATTCGTCAGCCCGCAGCAGTTGACTGCGAACGTGCCCGGCGCGCTCATCTCCTACGAAGGCTCGCGCCAGATAATCGTGAAAACGACGGACGGCCAACTCTACTCGAACCCGCTAGCGCTCAACGTGCAGCAGCCGCCACCGCCCAACTTCGTCTTCATAGGCATCATAGGCAAACCGCATTACAACGATGTCGCCGTCTTGAAAGAAAAGAATAGCAGCGAGCTGCTGAATGTGCAGCGCGGCGACATCATAGGCGGCCACTATCGAGTCACCAGCATCAGTGAGCGCGAAGTGATAGTCGTTGACACGAACCTGAGCAACGTCAAGCACAAGCTGCCGTTCACAGGCGACACTGCACGCGCACCGCAACAGGGACGCCAGAACGTGCCGCGCGGCGATGAGGACGATGATAATGAGCCGTAGTATTAAGAAGAGAGTAAAGCGCAGCACATCTTCGCGTAGAGGCGAGCGCGGCTACACGCTGGTGGCGCTCATGGCGCTCATGTCCATCCTAGTGCTTATGATGATGACGGCAGCGCCGAGCGCTCGCCATCAATCGCAACGCGAGCGCGAGCAGGAAGCAATCTTTCGCGGCGAAGAGGTGGCCGACGCCATAGCCCTTTACATGCGCGCTCACGCAGGGCAACTGCCAACCTCTATGGACGACCTGCTCAAAGGAGTTCCACAGGGCGTGAAGACTTTGAAGATTCTACGCGCAGAGGCCGCGATTGATCCGCTCACAGGTCACGACTGGAAACTTGTACATCAGACCGATCCAACTTTTCTTGAGTTTGAGCGCGCCGTTGCTGTCTACGCAGGAGGTAGACTCCCGGAAGCGCATGATCCTATTGTGAAGGCGCTTCAAGGTACTGTTGCCGGGCAGGTGGGCGTGATACTCGATGTGGAAACAGCGAAGCCGACATCATGCCACGAAGACACTGCTGAAAATGCTTCGGGGCCTTTCCTTGGCGTCGCCAGTCGCAGCGAGTGTTCTTCAATCATCGCCTACTACGGCATAGAGCGACACGATCAATGGGTCTTCACACCTCTCTTCAGATAATCTTGTATTGAAGAGCGCGCTTCTTCAATACGAGTGAAGATAAATTTCTAAACTCACATTCGCTTCGAGAGACCGCTCATCACATCACAAACTGAGTCATACATTGCGCCAACAACACGCACTGACGTTAGCTCACTGATGAAGCGAGCGAAACTTTGTGTGAAAAAAAATTTCAAAAGTTATTGACATCTTAGCGCTTTACGTTTATATACCAACATGTTGTGCGCCGCTTACACTAGGCCACAAGAGAAAATTCTGTACAGCATCTTGTGGTCGCAACCAAAAAAGAAAAGGAGCAGCAAAACTTATGGCAACTAAAAAAGGTGGAAAGAAGGGTGGAGCAAAGGGCGGAGCGAAAAAAGGCGGAGGTAAGAAGGGCGGCGCCAAGAAGGGCGGCGCGAAGAAGAGGTAAGTCAACTTCTCCGCATGGCGGAGAAGTCTCGCTAGTAACAACAACTTTCCCACGGCGCACACAAAAAACTTTGGCCTACGCGGCCTTTAATAAAGGGAACGGCAAGTCTTTCGGAAACGAAGCGAGCCGTTCCTCTTCTTTTTTATTTGCGCGAATGCTTGTAGCTTCGCTATAAGAGTTTCAAGTTTCGAGTTAACATGCTGGTGAAACCTGCAACTCGAAACTTGAAACTTTCTTGTGGGGTTGTTTGTGAGAGGCGAGAGAGACGAGAGACCTTGGGGGCGTTACGAAGTTCTGGAAGAGAGCGAGGGCTACAAGGTCAAGAGGCTTGAAGTCAAACCGGGCGAGCGCTTGAGTCTTCAGCGCCACTCGCGCAGGGGCGAGCACTGGGTCGTCGTGTCCGGCACAGCCGACGTTGTCTGCGGCGAACGCGAACTTCGTCTACGGGCAGGCGAGCACATACACATCCCACCCGAAACCAACCACCGCCTCGGCAACTCATCAGATCAGCCTCTCACTTTAATCGAAGTCCAACTCGGCGACTACCTAGGCGAAGACGACATCGTGCGCCTCGAAGACGACTATAAAAGGCAGTGACAAGTGACGAGTGACAAGAATAATTTTTAATTTTTAGTTGATGGTTTTTAGTAAAAGCAATTAGCTTCTTTCTTAATACTGAAAACCAAGAACTGAGAATTAAAGATTAAAAATTATTCTTGCTCGTCACTCGTCACTTGTCACTCGTCACTGCTCTTATGCTGTGCATTTCGCTCGTAGAGCCTGAGATTCCGCCGAATACTGGGAACGTGGCGCGGCTGTGCGCGGCTACGCGGACGCCGCTGCACATAGTTGGCGTGACGGGTTTCCGTCTGGATGACCGTGCGGTGCGGCGTGCGGGGCTGGACTACTGGCCTGAAGTTACGCTTCACCGTCACAGAGATATGGAGGCGCTCTGGGCTGCATTGCCCGAAGCGCGGTTTGTCTATATGACGACCAAGGCCAAGAGGTCGTATGCGGACTGGCAATTTAGTGTGAACGATTGTCTGGTCTTTGGCCGCGAGACGCGCGGTCTTCCCGAAGAGCTTCTACGCGAGAATTGGGAAAGATGCCTCACTATCCCTATGCTCAATCCGAACGTGCGAAGCCTTAACTTAGCAACCTCGGTTGCGATTGTTTTGTATGAGGCTTTGCGACAGATCGGCGCTCTTAATTCCTGAAATAAAAAGTTTCACGCTGGAGACGCAAAGGCGCTAAGAAGACCGCAAGGTGTTGAATAGCTCTTAAGCTTGCGAGCTTTTCTTTGCGCCCTTGCGTCTCCAGCGTGAAACTTTTTATTTCATTCACGCCTCAGTGCTTAGTTCTCCTTCTCGTGCTAATATTTTAAGTTTCACGCTTGAAGCGGAAAAGAGAGATTTCAATCTGTACGAAGGCATTATGACTGAAGAGAGAAGAGACATACGCAACATAGCAATCATAGCGCACGTTGATCACGGCAAGACCACGCTGGTTGATGCCATGCTCAAACAGTCCGGCACGTTCCGCGCAAATGAGCAGGTCAGAGATCGCGTGATGGATTCTATGGATTTGGAACGCGAGCGCGGCATCACCATCATGGCGAAAAATACTTCCGTGCACTATAGAGACGTGAAGATAAACATAGTGGACACGCCGGGGCACGCCGACTTTGGCGGCGAAGTCGAGCGCGTGCTGAAGATGGTTGACGGCGTGATGCTGCTGGTTGATGCTGCGGAAGGCTGCTTGCCGCAGACTCGCTTCGTGCTCAGGAAAGCTCTGGAAGCTCGCCTGCCAGCAATCGCAGTCGTCAACAAGATTGATCGCCATGACGCGCGTCCCGCAGAAGTCGTTGACGAAATCTACGAACTGTTTCTTGATCTGGACGCTACGGAAGATCAGATAGAGTTTCCGATTCTCTATGCTGTCTCGCGCGACGGAGTGGCGAAGAAAAATCTTGAGGACGATTCACAGAACTTGCGTCCTCTGTTCGATCAGATAGTCGAAACCATTCCTGCGCCGCGCGCTCTGCGCGACGATTCGCTGCAACTGCTCGTGGCGAATCTAGATTACGATTCTTACGTTGGCCGCCTTGCCATCGGTCGAATCTTTTCGGGCGAGATAAAGGCGGGCGATACGGTTGCGATTGTCAAACGCGACCGCTCTGTACAGAAGATGCGCGTCTCGCAGCTTTACGTCTTCGAGGGATTGAAGCGAGCGTCGGTCGAGAGCGCGCGGACGGGCGAGATCGTTGCGCTCGCAGGAATAGAAGAGATTGAGATTGGCGAAACAATCACGACCGCAGACAATCCGCAGCCGCTTCCCAATATAGCCGTTGACGAACCAACCATCTCTATGATCTTCAGCGTGAATAATTCAACTTTCGCTGGCACGGAGGGCAAGTTCGTCACGTCGCGGCAGATTAAGGAAAGACTCGACAGGGAGATACTCGGCAACGTTGCGATTCGTGTTGAGCAGACCGATTCGCCGGATCAGTTCAAAGTATCTGGGCGAGGCGAATTGCAGCTTGCAATCCTGATAGAAATGATGCGGCGCGAAGGCTACGAGCTTCAGGTTTCCAAACCTGAAGTCATCACGCGCCACGAAGATGGAAAAACGCTTGAGCCGATTGAGCTGGTCGTAGTTGATTGCCCTGACGAATTCATAGGAGTCGTTACAGAAGCTATGGGTCGTCGCAAAGGGCAGATGACAAAGATGGTCAATCACGGCACGGGGCGCGTGCGCATGGAGTTTGAAGCGCCATCGCGCGGCTTGATAGGTTTTCGCGGAGAGTTCCTGACAGAGACTAAGGGCACTGGGCTTCTCAACACAATATTCCTGCGCTGGGGCGAATGGCTGGGCGCTATGCGCGGTCGCTCGACCGGATCATTGGTTGCAGACCGAGCGGGCGAGACGACCACTTACGCGCTTTTTAATTTGCAGGAGCGCGGCGCGATGTTCGTCCGACCGGGTACGAAAGTTTACGAAGGAATGATAATAGGCGAGAACGCGCGCTCGGTTGACCTGGACGTGAACGCGGTCAAGGAGAAGAAGTTGACGAACATGCGAGCCTCTACGGCTGATGAAGCTATGCGACTAGTGCCCGTTAAAGATTTATCGCTCGAACAGGCGCTCGAATTCATAGCCGACGATGAACTGGTCGAAGTCACACCACGATCAATTCGTTTGCGAAAGCGCGTGCTTCGAGCCAACGAGAGGCCGAAGAAGAAAGAGTAGTAGAGTGAAGAGCAAGCAGGAAGGTGTAAGGATGAAAGGCGAATAATTCGTGATGAGTAATTCACCTTAATCAATATCGTGTACCTAACATTATAATGAATAAAAATGCCGCTAGAGCTTGTTGATTGCTCTAGCGGCATTTCCGCTTCTCATAGTTAGAAGCTATTAACTGATCACTGATCAATGCTACCGCAGATGTGGTCATTACGAGTAAC